>DATKGP010000061.1:0-5096 GCA_035510775.1 Saccharimonadales bacterium (SeqCode) | reverse complement strand
ATCGCCGGGGCGGTATTGCGGCCGGCCGGCTCACCTAAAATATGGTCATTGGCAATTTCTGGCAGCTGTTTATTGATTAAAGACCGATATTTTTCTAGGGTGACAATCCAAATATTTTCCCTTGGCACAACCGGCAGAATCCGTTCGCAGGTTTCCTGGATTAACGTTAGGTCGCCGGCAAAGTTTTGAAACTGTTTGGGCGCGTCTGCTCGTGAAATCGGCCAAAGCCGAGTCCCCGCTCCGCCGGCCAGGACAATCGCGTGTCTCATTGGCTAATTATACCGAGTAGAAAGTGAAAAGTAAAAAGTAAAAGTTAAAATTCTAAGTAAAAATGCAAAAGTTTTAATGCTGCCGAAAAATCGGCGGGTAAGATGGCAGAATACTCGGCGGTGTCTGGGAGTTTTAATTTCCAGGCATGAAGCATTTGCCGTTTTATTCCTAAAGACTCGGCAAGTCGGTCGGTATTTTTATCGCCGTAAAGTTTATCGCCAATGATTGGATGTTCGATGGCTTTCATATGGACGCGAATCTGATGAGTTCGGCCGGTAATTGGATGAGCCTCGATTAAACTAACCGCTTTCTCCCCGACCGTAACGGTGCCAATGGTTTTGTAGGTGGTGATGGCTGGTCGACCCTCGCCAACCCAAACAACTTTCTGACGATCGTTTTTATTGTCGCGCGCCAGAGCCAGCTCGACCGTTCCCTCTTTTTCGCACTCCCCTATCACCAGGGCTAGGTAAGTTTTTTCTACTTGTCTCCCCTGCCACAAAAGCTTTAACTTTTCTTGGGCGGCTGGATTTTTAGCCCAGAGCAAAACCCCGGAGGTGTCGGTATCGAGCCGATGAACCACGCCGTATCTTGAGTCTTCCGGCCAGTCGCTTTTGGTAATTTTCTTGTTCGCCGTTAACCAATCTAAAATCGTATCGCCGTGGCTGGGCGGCTCGACACCCCAACCGGCCGGTTTGTTGATTACGAAATAGTCGTCGGTCTCGGTGATAATCGATGGTTCATTCATATTTGTATTTTACCTAAAAAATTCGATTTAGCTCGTGGTGGTTGTGAAGGATAATCGGATTCTAGGAAACTGTTAAGACGTGCAGAATGACCATTGGAACTGCGTTGCTCTGAGCCCAAGTTGAAGTCCAGCGCGGATTGGTCAAGGTATTTGACGAAAAGTTGTTGTAATAGCCCCCGCCGATGTTGGCAAACATATTCGAGGCTGTACCGTCTCCTTGAGGCGTCAGGCCGTTGGCATAGGTATAGGTTGCCATTGCTCCAGAACTGTAAGCGACTGCCGATACCCAGTACGTTCCCGGATCTAGAGTAAGGTTTGGGGTGATGTTTTGCGTCACAACAGCAATTGATGATGAATCCATGGCGGTCGATGTCCAAATCAATTCACACGGTTTGCCATCAATGTCACTATAAATTCCAACAACCATATTAGCCCCTGTTTGACCGGTGGTGACATTAATTGCTACCTGGTCGAAAGTCGTGGTTCGGTCGATAGTTAAGGGCGCAGCATACTGGCGTTGGCTTGGTGCCTGGGTATTCGCATTTCCGTTATGCGGGAATGCTTTCCAGGTACCTGTCTGAACCCGCCCGGCGATACTTTTACCTAAGGCATTTAGATAGATGCGAGTTCTGCCATACCAGGCATGGGCGGCGGCAGTGGCAAAGCAGCCATAGAAAATATCTAGGTAATCGCCTCCAGCTGCCTTCATCAGCACGGCATGTCCACGATATAAACCACCAACTTCAAAAGCCGCCGAGCCGCTAAGATGGTTGGGGGTCACTGGCTGTGACCAAGTCAAGCCATCTCGAGATTTCAAAAGATAATTACCCGCTGGCAGAACCGGCGAACCTTTGGCCTTAACGTTGATGTACATAAGATAGACGTCGCCGTAAAGAAGCACTTGCTGGTGCCAAGGATCGAAGCCCATCGCATCGGCAATATTGGTAGCTCCTGCCAAGGTCCAAGGGCCATATAACGCTGAAGCCGTCCACATTTGAACGACGTAGGTAGCCTGGGCTCCCGAGCCGTTATTACACCACATCGCCCAGCCAGTTTTTGTCTTGACGAATGTCGGTGATAGTAGCGAATTTGTCGCCGCGCTGACAACCACAGTAGGTGCTGTCCAGTTGACGCCGTCAAATGATTTCGACATATAGAGCAGGTCGTTCGGCGTGTTGTAGCGGTACATACAGTTGATTGAGCCGTCGGAGTCGGCGATCAGTTCGTTGTCGCTGAATGAATAGGATGTTCCATCGCCCCAGTGCGACGACACGAAGAGCGGGTTAGACGATCCGGCCGGGCAGGTCCAGGTTTCGCCATCGTCCGAGTACAGTACACTAGCCGTCTCCAACCCGTTACTGCCAAGTGGATAGCCTTGAAACGCTCCCCACCATCGATGCCCGTTCCATCCGCCAGGGAAGTAAAGCACGCTTGGGTGAATACCTTCGTTCGTACCAGAACAGGCCGAGAAAGTAATTGTCGAATCTCCCGCGCCGCTAGCCTTAAGAAGAATGGTCCCGGAAGGCGCGCCGGTACCGTTGATGCAATAAAGAGTTGTTTTCCCTGAAATTGTCGCGCCGACGGTAAAGGTTTGTCCGTTATTGGTGTAAGTAGCACCTGCGGTGGCACTGGCAGTACTGACGGTAAAAATATAAACAGGTAGCGGGACGGTAATTTGATGTCCATACTCCGCCGTTAGGCCGCTAGTCCCTGGGAAGTCTGCATGGTCGGCCGCGAGCTTTGAGAAATCCGGCCAGGCGAGTGCCGTCGGGAGACCACTTACGCCGCTTGTTCCTAAGTTATTGATGGCAGTTTGGGCAGCGTTGGCTGTAGTTTGGGCGGTGTTGGCGGCAGTCGTCGCGGAATCAGCGGTTGTCTTGGCGGTTTCTGCGGTTGTCTGAGCCGTAGAAATATCACTGGCTTTCTTTAGGGTTCCATCCGGGTTGTGTTCTACGGAGAGGTAATCGTTTAGAATACTTCCCCAAGTACCATCATCTCCTCCCGGGTTAGGCAACCTGCTCATGCTATTTACACGATTCTTAGGCCGACCCGAATAGCGTCGTTAACAGCTGAAACGGTTGAAATACTTTCTCCGCTAAGAAGTGCTGGCAGCGGCGATGCTCCAGTGGTCTTGTAAGCAGTAATTTTATTCTGAATCATTGTTGTCAAGCTGCTGCCATCGAGTCGGTTGAGGCTTCCTTGTGCCGTCCGCATTGTTGAGCAGGTTCCAGCGCTGGTTACTTGGGCACCAACCCAATATGTCCCAGGCGGGAGGACGAGATTTGGAAGGCTCTGATCAGAAAGAACAATATCATAGACCTGGGTAGCGGCTACGGAAAAATCTCCGGAATCGAAGATAAGCAGCCTGGGACCGCCGTGTTTATTCTCGTAAATACCGACTCGGCAGACCGAACCAGCTTGTCCAGTGGTGGCTTCAACTCCGATATGGTCGATGGTGACTTGCTCGTTGAAGACCAAGGTTGTTAGATAAATCGATCCTGAAGTGGGAACAATGGTAGAGTTAAGTGTTCCGGTCACGACCCAGGAGCTACCTCCTCTGGTAAATCCGCTAGGATTTCCGCTTTGGGCGTAATGTGTCAGCGGACACTTAGTTCGACCGACGGTATAAAGAGCGCCCGCGGCAACTGTACCATAAAATACATCAATGTAATCCTGACCACCAAGTTGTTTAACTAACAAACCACAAGAACGGTATAGTTGGCTGGAGTCGAAATGCCCCGAAAAGGCGTTAGACGACAGCATCGGTCGGGGCGGGAGTGTCCAAGTGAGGCCGTCTTTAGAAGCACAGAGGAAGAGGCCTCGTTGAGCCTCGGTAGCACCTTGAGTGGCATAAACCATCATTAGGTAGTTATCGCCATACTGCATTACACTCTGATGCCACGGCGCCCAACTATTAGGGGTATTGGCCGTAGCGATATTCGTGCTACCTGTGAGCGTCCAAGGCCCACTAAGTGCGGAGGCTGTCCACATTTTGATCACATATCCCGACTGATCAGCAGATGAAGCGTCATTAATCCACATGGCCCAGCCAGTTTTAGTCCGGGCGACGCAGGGTGAAACTTGCGTCTGACCGAGCGTGAGAACCGTCACAGGGGCGGTCCAGTTTATTCCGTCCGGCGATGTTAAATATCGAATCTTGTTTTGTGTGTCAGCCCAACGGTAGAAAATCCAGAGCAGTGAGCCGTCCCAAATGAGGTCGACGTCGGAGTTGTAAGTGCCATTGATTGGAGAGGGTACAAGTGGGTTCGTGACGCCGGCCGGAACCACCCAGGTATTGCCGTCGTTGGAGGCGACGATACATGGATTCTCGTAGGTACTAACTGCACCCGGAAGAGGTGTCATGGCCATCCAATAGCGATACCCGCTCAATCCGCCGGGAATGTAAACCACGGACGGGTGTGTACACTGATTTGAGCCATCGTAGGTAGGGATGGTGCATTGCGTCCCAGGCATGGCTCGAATGGCGTTTAAGTCTGGAAAATCGTAGACCGGGTCATGTCCGGCGCGAACATACGAAGGAAAGGCCAGGGCTGTACTTAACCCGGCTACGCCAGTGATACCGAGATTATTGATGGCGGTTTGGGCAGTGTTCGCGGTCGTATTAGCGGTGTTGGCAGTAGTCGTGGCAGAATCAGCCGTCGTTTTGGCCGTGTCGGCTGTAGATTTGGCCGTAGAAATATCACCAGCTTTCTTCAAAGTTCCATCAGCGTTGTGTTCAACACCTAAATAGTCGTTAAGGATTGTTCCCCAAGTACCGTCGTCTCCTCCTGGGGTTGGTAACCTAGACATATATCCAGAATCTCAAAAAAAGAAACAATTACAAGGGTTCATAAAAAATTAATTTCGAAAAGCTAGGGGCGGCTTCTCCGCTACTGCCAGAAGCGGATGTTGTTTTGTTTCATTTCCGTAGCCAAGGCCCGGAGCTGCCGATATTTAGGATTGTCTGGTGCTAGGCCTATAGCCTTCTCTAGAGACTCCAGTGCCTCGCTCGGAAGCTCCAAGCCGATTAGGGCCATGCCTAAATTCGCGTGATATGAAGCGACTGAATCATTAATAGCAA
>DATKGP010000060.1:0-5748 GCA_035510775.1 Saccharimonadales bacterium (SeqCode) | reverse complement strand
AGAGGGGAGAGCAACCAGCCGCAGTTCGGCGCCTACAACATTGCCACCGCCGCCAGGCAGCCAGGCTCGTCGTTCAAGCCGATTGTCTACGCCACCGCTTTCAAGGGAAACTTGAACCCGGCTACGACCGTCTTCGATTTGAAGACCGATTTTGGCGGCGGCTATACGCCTCAAAATTTCACCGGCACGTTCAGTGGCCCGGTGACATTGCGCTACGCCTTGGGCAACTCGCTTAACATTCCGGCGGTCAAAACTTTGGCCCTAACCGGCGTCGACAAGGTTTTGAAAACGGCCAGCGATTTTGGTTATACCACCCTAAACGGCGGTGCCGACAATTACGGTTTGTCGCTAGCCTTGGGTAGCGGCGAAGTAACCCTGCTCGACCATACCGCCGCTTACGGCGTTTTTGCCAACCAAGGTACCTACGTGCCGACTTCGCCAGTTTTGAAAATTACCGACACCAAAAATAATGTCGTTTACGACCACACCAAACCTACAGACGCCAAACAGGTGCTCGACCCACAGATTGCCTACGAAATCAGCAATATGCTCTCCGACACCAACGCCAAGAAACCAGTTTTTGCTCACACGATGGGAGTTCTGTCTTTGAGCGACCGGCCGGTGGCGGTTAAGACCGGGACCACCAACTCCAACCACGACGCCTGGACGATGGGCTACATTCCGCAGATTGCCGTTGGCGTTTGGGCCGGCAACAATGACAATTCGCCGATGAACTCTGGCGGTTCGATGGTAGCCGCCCCGATTTGGCACAGCTTTATGGCTTACGCCGCCAGCAAGTACCCCGCCCAACAGTTCACCCAGCCGGACGGCATTCAGACCGTCCAGGTAGACAAGCTTTCCAACAAGCTGCCGGTCAACGGCTCGGACGTTATCTCCGACATTTTTGCCCGCTGGCAGGTACCGACTAAACAAGATGATGTTCACCAGCAAGTTCGCGTCTGCCGCGAGAACGGTTTACTGGCCGACAGCTCAATCTCCGATGCCCTGGCCGAAATTCGAACTTACACCTACGTTCATTCAGAAATGCCCAATAATCCTAACTGGGAAAATCCGGTTCGGGCTTGGGCGGCCGCCAACGGCTACAACAACGCCCCGCCAACCCAAAAGTGTACCGCCGACAACTCGACAACCCCGAGTATCTCGATTACTTCGCCCTCTAACGGCGCCACCGTCAGCGGCAACTTCGACATTATCGCTAGCGCCAGCGCGCCAAGCGGCGTGGCTTCGGTTGATTTTGCCATCGACAACACCGTCATCCTAACCGACACGTCCGCGCCGTACCAAACCAGCTACAACGCCGCCAATCTCTCCGCCGGCAGCCATACCATTTCGGCTACCGTCACTAGCGTCAGCGGCTCAACGGCCAACACCCAAATTACCATTAACGTCTCTAACGACACGACGCCGCCACACGACATCTCCGGCTTTACCGGCACACCGCAACTGGCCGCCGTCCACCTTACCTGGACTAACCCCAGCGACAGCGACTTTGCGGCCGTCCATATTTACTACCGAAAACAAAACAGCGGCGGCAGCTACTCCAGCGTTTCCGTAACCGGCTCGCCCAGCCAAGCCGGCTCAACGACAATTTCTGGCCTAGTCTCACACACCGCCTATGAATTTCTGGCCAAAGCCACCGACACCTCCGGCAACGAATCTGGTGGCGTGACGATTTACCTAACCCCGCTGTAACCAACCCCGAGGGTCAGCTTTAGTCCTAACCTCTTGATATTTTCTTGGATATCTTCATAATTGCAGCAGAAAACCTGGGAGGTTTTTTATGAAGGTTAGCACTTTAGCATTCACGCTTGTCGTGTTGGCGTGTGGCTGCGCCCAGCCACCACAGAAGACTGCCGAAGGATCGACGAAAAGGAATTCAGGCACCGCGCCACAGAAACCGAAACTTGTTCTGACGGGTAAAGTTTGGTCGTCACCAGACATCGAATCTCCTGGATACATGGTCGAGATCAAAGTTACCAACAAGGGTGACGGCCCTATCCACCTTGACGTAGCTCATACGAACTTCGTCAACAGCCAATGGGAGACCGACGACTATTTTCCACATCTTGGGGATGTTTCTTTGAAAGGTGGCACTGACGATTACTATACGCTCGACATTGGCAATGCTGGATCAAATATTTTCAGCATGGAGCGGTGGAAGGATCACATCAGCCTAGTCATCTCCTTCTCGTATCTCGCCGAGCCAATCCCGGGAGTCTACGTCGCCCACCTACCACCCCTCGATTCACTCCAAAAACCCGCGCAAGACGACCTGCACAGCCGACCAATCACTTTTGTGAAGAAACCCTATATCTCCCAATACGATAAGAACGGTCACGTCGCCGTTAGGTAACTACCTCCGCTTCCTATTCGAACCACGCGGCGCGCCCATCGGGCGCGCCGCTTCTCTTTTTTACAAAGGTTTGACGAAGTGTTTGCCGTTGGGAGTGTTACACTGAGCCGGATAGCTTAGCAGAATAGGAAATTTCTTGGCGCACTCTTCGTAGGTATTAATCTTGCTGTACGTATACGGCAGATACCAAAATTTCCAGACAAGTACGAAAGCTATTAAAAGAAGCATTACCACGGCAGCAAGATAGGCTGTCTTCATCTCTCCCACATAATACACCAACAGGTCTGAAATACCTCCGGCGCCCTCACCCCACCGTTAAACTACCAAACGTGTCGAATAAACCTGTTAAAGGGAAACGTTCCCTATATCTTTCATTCGCTTGAGACTATGCTGAAAATAACTTTTCGGCAAGTATTATTCGACTGTAGTGCTATTTTGTGATTAACACTATCTTTGAAACCGTGGTGTGGGTCGTATGATCAAATGTAAAAACAAGTTCGTCGTCAGATGTTACCTTTTCAGAGTCAAAGAAACCATCAAGACGTTCATAGATAAAATTGAAGTCCCGTTTTAGCTTCCAACTTTCGGCCAAATCTTCCTTGCTCGCTAGTACGACATAAAGTCGATTATCTGCTCCGAATCTTTGTGCGCCTTGATTCTCGTAAAGCCACTTTATCAACTCTGTCGAATGCTTCTCTGCTTCTACTAGAGAATAGTTTCTAGGCAGATAGGTTATTTTTAGATCAAAAGGCTGACCATCAAAGAAGATATCTATTCCAAAATTATTTGAAGTTGTCGGTACGACATTTTTATGTAGGCTGATATGATCTTCAATTAATACCGTCGTCCAATGGTTATACCATGACGCCAGTACATAACCCCTTACTTTCGCTGCTAAGTCCCCATCAATCTGCTGAATAATGTCATTGTATCTATAATACTTTCGAACAAAGTCTCGCTGAATAAGTTGATCTAGTTGTCCTTGCACTGCTCCCCACACAACCGAATCAATCTTTTCTAACTCTGAAATAAGCTCGTCATCTGAGATCAATCTCCGTCGCTCTTCAACTCTTTCCGTATACTTACTCTTGATAAATTCGTCAATAATATTTGATGGCAGAGGAAGTAGCCTGACAATTACTTCTGACTTGTTTCCTCGTGAGTTGATGTTGTTATTACTCGCCAGCTCCCGTAAAAAGTCAGCAGACAGGCTTTTTAGTTTGCTATTAATTAGGTCTATTTTCGTGCTAAACATTATGGTTTCTTAAATACCAAAATATACTCATGTTTGAAAATATAATAGTCACTCTTTAACGCGCGATATCTCCAGATAGAAGTTTTGTTCTGTTTCGCACGGTTACCTTCCATATTTTTTATCACGATACTTTTTAAAGTCAGCCCACATTTTTGAGCAGCATTCATACAATAAAATCCTAAAGGTATCCATTGCCCTTGTGTGTATTTATCGCCTATAACAATTACTAGGTACCTTCCGTCATGTAATATCTCAGTAGTATGCTTTAACACTTGAGTGAATTTTTCGATAAACTCATTCAAGGACTTACTATTAGATAAATCATCATCTAGGTTGCTGAATTTAACGATATCAGCATATGGTGGATGCAGTATAGCAAGGTCTACCTTTTCCTTTTTGAATCGTTTCAGTGCTTCTCCAACTTTACTATATGTTTCTGGCTTCGTGCTGTCTCCAACTATTAATTCCGTGTCGAGACGGCTCTCTTCTTCGAGCTGATTATCGATATACGTGATGAGCTCCTGTTGAATATCTACGCCAATGCATTTTCTTTTTAAGGTTTCTGATTCAAAAACCGTAGTGCCACTTCCCACAAAGGCATCAAATACGACATCATTCTTTTTTGTATATCTGAGAATTAATTGATGCGGTATTTGCGGGATGAAATTTCCATGATAAAACCCATTATGCTTTCCACTCTTGTCTCTTTCTGGAATTACCCAAAGACTATCAGTTAAAATTTCTGATTCTTTCCACTCATCAGCATTGAAGTCATTAAAGGATGTCATCTTTTGATACTACCAGTTTTCTTTTCCACATAAACCCCCTCGAAAGGGGCTACTTGGGGACGGTTCTCGTTTTACCTGACGATTAGTAACTTTTACTATGACGAGCTGCGAGTTAGTTGCCGGCAGGCGAGGGCGGAGGCCTCGCGGAAGCGAGCGTCTTGTTCGGAAACGGTTGGGTGAACTTCTAGGGCTCGGGCGTTGAAACCGAGCAAGTACAGACCGTCGAGTGTTCGCACTCGCGACAGGGCAACGTAGCCTTGGCCATATTCGAAAGCTTGGCGTAAATCGATAACCGCCGCGTCGAGCGACATACCTTGGCTTTTATGCACGGTGATAGCCCAGGCCAACCGGAGCGGATATTGGTCAATGGCGGCCAGGATTTTTTCGCCATCTTGAATCCCCCACTCGCTAACCTCAACAACGATAGTTTTACCGGCGCGGGTTTTCACGATCGGCTGACCTTCTTCTTTGTCGAAACCGATAACTTCGCCCAACGTGCCGTTGACGTACCGTCCCTCGGGGTGATTTTTGGTAAACATCACTTTGGCGCCGACTTTCAGCACCAGCGATTCCGGCGAAAGACAGTTGCGGATTAGGCTTTCAATGAGCGGCGGAGCGCCTCGGGAATGCATCGCAAACGACCGTTTTTGAGTCGTAAGTTTAGCCAGCTCCACTTCGTTAATACGGTCGACATTGGCGTTGTGCGGAAAAAGTTTGGTAATGGTTTCTTTAGGTAGGACGCTGACGATTCTTCCCGCGAGACAATCGCGCGTGATATCATCCACAACATTGCTACGAATTGCGTTGAGGGCGTTCAAAAGGACCGCGTCTTCTTGGCGGTGCTGTTCGATTAGATAGCAAACGGTCGGGTCGAGCTCACGCCAGGCCGGTGAGCTAAAGGCAAACGGGGTGGTGTTTTCATCTTCGTCCGGAAAGAAAGTTTGCTCGTTGGAAACCTCTACTCGGCGGGTTACCGGCGGCAACTGAAAAAAGTCACCGACCAAAACTACCTGCAAACCACCAAAAGGCAACTTTGATTTGTCTTCGGCAAACGGCACGTTGGATTTGCGCACAGCTCGGCAGACTTTGTCCACGGCCGTAAAGGTTTTGGCCGAAAGCATAGAGATTTCGTCGATGATTAGTACTTCGGCCTTTTTGATTCGTCCCACGATTCTTTTGTTGGAGACGATGTCGGAGAGATCGCGCGAGGTGAGAGTGTCTTTGATGCCGATGCCGCACCATGAGTGGATGGTAAGGCCGCCGATGTGAGTGGCGGCGATTCCGGTGCTGGCAGTAACCGCCGGGTGAATATCTTTCCCTTCTTCTTCCCC
>DATKGP010000059.1:0-25164 GCA_035510775.1 Saccharimonadales bacterium (SeqCode) | reverse complement strand
AACAAAAACAATTGAGACAACGGCGGAGATAAAAACAAACAGCCAATCGCCCATCGCCCAGTAGTAAACAACCGAATAAATTAAGCCCGCCCATGAGTAGCCGCGCAAAAATTTGTGTTGTTCTTCCGGAGCGGCCTGGTTTTCTTCGCCCAGACCGTATTTGTGCATCAGGACTGCCAATTCGGCTTTAGCCCGTGCCTGGGCTTCCGGATCGGCCGATGCCTCAACAGACTGTGCTGGGACTTGAGGCGCGATGATTTCAGTTTGCACTGGCGTAACCGGCTCAATCGGCGGCGTAACCGCGGCGTTGCCGTCTTGAAGTTCCTCCATAACTTACAGTATGCGCCGAGCTAACGTCGAATATCCACCCCGACCGCCTCTTGGATAGAGATGAAGCCGTCGCGCTCTAAAAGTTTGGCCAAACCCCAGTTGATTTCCGAAATTACCTGCGGACCTTGGTAAATCATACCGGTGATTAGCTGCAGCAAAGAGGCGCCGAGACGGATTTTTCGGTAGGCGTCTTCGGCGCTGAAAATCCCGCCGCAGCCGATGATTATTAGGCGGTTTTTGTTCAGACGAGCTAGTTTACCGATTAGTTGATCAGATTTTCTTCGAACGATTTTGCCGCTAAGGCCGCCGGGGATTGGTGGATTTTTCAGACCAGATCGATCTTTGGTTAAGTTGCCAGCCACAAAACCGGCCAAACCGTATTTTTCGGCCAAACGGACAATTTTTTCCAGCTGCTCATCGTCCATATCCGGGGAAAGCTTGAGAAAAATCGGCTGCTTAGTTTTTGCTAGAGGCAGAGCCAGGAGCAAGTTTTCCAGATTTTTCGGCTCCAAAAAGTCTGGCGAGTTGTAGATATTCGGGCAGCTGATATTCAGGGTAATGTAATCGGCCACGGCCGCGACGGCGGCAAAGGTTTGGGCGACATCTTTAAGAATCTCGACCTCGGTAATGTCTTTGCGGGGGCTGGCGGCGGCCACACTAACCCCGATAGGAAACTCAATTTTATTCTCCCGAAGGAAATCGCGAGTTTGTTTGAGCCGTGGCAAAATCTTGTCTACGCCGTCATTTTTTAGGCCGTAGTGGACGATTAATGAGTCCTGCCCCTTGAGGCGCGCCAGCCAAGGCCGGGGGTTGCCGCCGTAAGGGTGCCGGGTGATCGAGCCGAACTCGCCGTAGCCAAAGCCGACCATCGGCAGGATTTTACCAAGTTCGCCGTCTTTATCGAAACCAGCCGCCAGGCCAACAGGATTAGAAAAACGGATTCCAGCGACGGTCTGCCCAAGTTTGGGGTCTTTGAAACCAAAGGCCAACTTTGTTGAAGCACGGGTAAATCGGCGCGACCCAAGTCGTCGGCCAAAGCCGACCATTCGCTCATGAATAACCTCGGGATCAAGGAGAAACATCGCCGGCCGGACGGCGTTTCGGTAGTAAAACCCCTCAATACGATTTCTTAGCATCATCCGTAATTCTAGCCGCTACCAAGAGATTGGTAAACTAATTGCAAAAAGCCGGCGGAGACGGCAAAGTGGGAGTATGCCCGAACAACAAGTCCTCGAGCCCGAAACAGCTGAATTGCCATCTTCTATAGAAACGACCGAGCAGCCAATGCCGGTGGAGACGCCGCTGGAATTCCAAGACGAAGCTAGCTCGGTTGAACAATGCGTCAAGCGCGTCGGAGAGGTTTTGTTTAACCAGGATAGTCAGCAAAAAACCCCAACCCCGCGTGACCATTTGACCGACTCGCTTATCCGCCAGTTGGTTTACACCGAAGTAAACTTGCACCGGAGTTCGGACGATTTTGAAAATCCTCACATCCGACACCGCCAAGTCGAGCTCGCCGCCAAGAAATTATCACAGGCGGCCGAGATGATTGCCGGCAATCGGCGGGGCGAAGATGTCGCCTTAGACGAAGAGCGCTGGGAGGCTGGCCGCGACCTGTACTTTGCCGAGATACTACTCGGGCAATTTAGCCCCGAGAAGGCTCCGATAGTAATGCGTGATGTTCGGATTGATTTGGATTCCGAGTTCCCCCAAACTCGCCTTAACGAAATAAATATCGCTCTGGCGGCCAGGGCGGTGGATCAGACTCGCGAGGAGGAGGGGCGCCCAGGCAAACACTATTACGACGAAAATCAGGACAAGACACTCACCTGGCTGGTCGGTCAGCTCGAGCACAAGGGTTATGTTATGGAAAAGGGGTTGTTGGTTAGCCCCCACGCCAGCCTAGAAGAAATACGGCAGTACCAAGCTAGCTTCGATCCCTACCGCCGGCATTTCAGCGAAAAAGATGCCTTGCACCGCGACCGGCTTAACCAGGCCGACGAACGAGAGATTCTTGCCCTGGAAGAGGCTCGTGACAATTTGAAAAGAGCTGGGGTAGCAATTGAAAATAGCGACAAGACCCAACAAGCGCTGGCCGAGGCCGAGGCTAGCCACCAGGCAGCTAAAGAGGCTTATGAACAAGCGGAGAAGGAGCTAGCAGAACTCGAGGAAAGTAAGAAGCATCAAGGCTTTATGGGGCAGATTTTGGACCAAATCAGGGGCGCTGTTGGAGGCGATAATGACAGAAAAATTAAGGAGCAGAAAATCAAGACCAGCCAACAGGAAAAGAAATACCGAGATACCCAAAGGTTGTACCACGCCGCGGCCGCTAACAATAGAATGCTTTCCGAGGCACGCCATACCCACCAGCGAATCACCGAGGAACACGGCGGTCATGAGGCCCTGAAAAATAAAATTGAGGGGCTCAAGAACCGCCCGAGACACTAAGGTAAGCACAGTCGGACATTGATTTCTGCTCCAAAACTACTATACTCGTCTTACGAGAGGTGCAGCGTGCGCTACTATCATCTAATCGTCACGTGGTCTAGCGACTTGATACTCCTCGCTGCCACAATCGTCGTTCTTCACGGTGTCAGTTTCACACTCAGACAGTCGGGGTTTTGGGTCATCGCGGCCTTGGCCTGGTGGGTGTGGTACCGATCCGGCAACATTCAGAACTGGAGGCCATCTGTTATCAAGGACTACCTCCGCAAAGCCAAAGACTACGGCCTGTAGCGTTGGCGAAGTTCGCTCTCGGGCCCCATCGGGGGCCCTTTTTCAATCGTCGAGGGCTTGGGCCAGGAGGATTTTCTTCTCGACCGAGGCAATTAGTTTGCGGGTGGAGACGGCCACATCTGGCGCCACCGAAACCGAAGTCGTCCCGGCCTTGACCATCGCTTCGGTTACCTCCGGATAAACACTCGGCGCTTGCCCGCAGATTGAGCAAGTGACGTGATTTTTACGGCAGGTTCGCACCGTATGCAGAATCGCCGCCATGACCGTAGGATATCGTTCGTCGAATTCACCGGCCAATTTCTCACTATCGCGGTCAATCCCCAGCATTAATTGGGTCAAATCGTTAGAGCCAATCGAGACGCCGTCCACGCCTTCCTTGAAATAGCGTTCCAATTCCCAAACTGCCGATGGAACTTCAACCATAATCCAGAGCTTGAAATCTGGCCCTTGGCGCAAGCCGAACTTGGCCGCCAAATCACGAACCTTGCAGAACTCATCTACAGTCCGAACAAACGGAATCATTAGGTGGAGATTTTTCAAGTCTTGGCCATCGCGAACCGCTTTAATGGCCTCAATTTCCAGCTGGAATTCGTCCGGGTCGGCGATGTAGCGCGAGGCGCCGCGGTAGCCAATCATCGGGTTGCTCTCCTGGGCTTCGTATTTTTCGCCACCCTTGAGCGAGCGGTATTCGTTAGTTTTGAAGTCGGTGGCTCGGTAAACTACCGGCCGCGGATGAAAGGCCTGGGCGATTGTTCCGACGCCTTGAGCCAGTTTTTGGACGTACTCCTTGCTCCGGCCGGCCGCCATCATTGCCTTCGGGTGTTCGCCGATGCCGGCGATGATAAACTCGGCTCTAAGCAAACCGACGCCGTCAACCGGCAGTTTCGAGTATTCCTCGGCTTTTTCCGGCTCGGCCAGGTTCAAATAAACTTTGGTAGCGGTCACGGGAACGACGGTACTAGCGCCCAGGGACTGGGGACTAGAGACCTGAACAGCGCTGGAAGCCGGATTGGTGGTCGAAAGCTCAACCTTGCCCTTGTAGACGGCGCCCTTGCCGCCGTCGACGGTCACCACCTGGCCGGTTTTGAGTTTGGTGGTCGCCGTGCCAGTGCCGACCACACAGGGAATTCCCAGCTCTCTCGAGACAATCGCCGCGTGCGAAGTTCTACCCCCAGTGTCGGTGACGATGGCCACCGCCCGCTTCATCGCCGGTACGTAGTCTGGGCTGGTCATCTCGGTTACAAGAACGTCGCCCTGTAGGACTTTGTCTATTTCTGACGGCTTATGAATAACTTTGACCGGACCAGATCGATAGCCAACCGAAGCGGCCGCGCCGGTTAAGATTACCTCGTGAGTAGCTTCGACTGGTTGAGCGCTATCAGCAGCCGATTTATCTGTATCGGGCGAGGCTGCTTGACTTACTTCGGCCTTGTTTTCTCCCTTTCCAAGCGTGGTAATTGGCCTCGATTGCACCATATACAGGCTGCCTTTTTCCATCGCCCACTCGGTATCCTGCGGCTTGCCGTAATGCTTCTCCACCGCCAGACCAATTTTGGCCAGGGCGACAATCTGCTCGTCGGTCAGTTTCTGTTTTTCTTGTTCGGCCTTAGTCAGGGCAACGTGGCGATCTTTGCCGTCCGAAGCCCGGACTATTTTCCACTCCTGCGCCGAGACTTCTTTCGATAAAATGCTAACGTCGGCTTTGTTAACCACATAATGGTCGGGTGTGACCGAACCAGAGACAATCGCCTCGCCCAAACCTAGGCCGGCGTCGATGACCAATTTGGTCTCGTCGGAATGAACCGGGTCGGCAGTAAACATAATTCCCGAAACTTCGCTCTGAACCATTCGTTGCACCGGCACGGCGATGCCGATTTTCATATGGTCGTATTTGTTGACGATTCGGTAGTAAATTGCCCGAGCCTCAAAGAGCGAAGCCCAACACTCACGAACGGCTTTAATGAGATCAGTTTTACCCTCAATATTCAAGAAAGTCGCCTGTTGACCAGCGAACGAAGCGTCTGGCAAATCTTCGGCGGTGGCGCTGGAGCGAACCGCCACCAACCCTCCACCCATCTCGTCGTAGGCTTTTTCAATCTCGGTGATAAGGGCTTTGGGCAAGGCAAAAGTCTTGACGGCCTTTTGCAGGGCGGCAGCGATTTCGTTGAGTTTTTTGGAATCTTCCGGATTTAGGCCGGCCGTTTCTTTAGTAATAAACTGATCGAGCTTGTTGATTTGGACAAACTGGTAGTAGGCTTCGCTGGTGATAATGAACCCCGGCGGAACGGGTAGCTTGGCGTTGGCCATCTCGCCTAGGTTGGCGCCCTTGCCACCGACTAGCGGAATATCTTCCTTGCCAACCTCGGAAAACCACACCAATTCTTTTATTTTGGTAGCTGCCATTAATTTAATCGTAACGGGAAACTGGCCGATTACCAAGTTTTAATCTTTGGCCAAAACCTGACGAATGATATTACCCGAGAAGCCGCGGCGGGAAAGCAAACCGACAGCGCGAACGTAACGCTTCTGCGGATCGAGATTAGCCCAGGCGCGCTGGCGACCTTTGAGTAGCTCTCGAGCTACTCGCAGTTCTTCCTCCGGCTCGATTGAACCGACAAACTCATCAATCAGCTCCTTGCTAATGCCTTTTTTGCGTAGCTCTAGCGAAATGCGCCACCGGCCACGGCGGGCAAACTCGAGCTTATCAGCCACGTACGATTTGGCGAACCGCTGGTCATCAATCAAACCAACTTCTTTGAAACGAGTAATAACCGAGGCGATTTCCTCGGGATCGTATTTTTTACGGGCTAGCTTCTCTTCCAGCTCACGCTGGCTCTGGAGCCGACGAGTCAGCAAATACGCCGCGTAGTCGCTCGCCGAGCGGCGCATCGGCTAATCTTCCGGATTGGCCTGGGCGGCACCGATGGTGCCCTCGGCCGCCATCGTCCGAATCTTCCCCTCAATCTCTTTGGCCAACTTGGCATCGCCCCGTAAGAAAGCTTTGGCAGCCTCCCGTCCCTGCCCAAGCTTCTGATCCCCGTACTGAAACCACGCCCCGGCCTTTTCTACTAGCCCCGTCTTGACGCCCAAATCCAGCAAGTCACCTTCCTTAGATATACCGGAATCAAACATTAAATCAAACTCGGCCTGGCGAAACGGCGGCGCGACTTTGTTCTTAACCACTTTAACCCGGACTCGGTTGCCAATCGGCGTCTCACCTTCCTTAATCTGCTCGCTGCGGCGAATATCCAGGCGAACCGAGCAGTAGAACTTCAGGGCGTTGCCACCGGGAGTGGTTTCTGGGTTGCCGAACATTACCCCGATTTTCATACGGATTTGGTTGATAAAAATTAAGACGGTCTTTGACTTGGAAACGGCACCGGTCAGCTTGCGCAAGGCTTGGCTCATCAAGCGAGCCTGGACGCCCATCATGGCGTCGCCCATCTCGCCCTCAATCTCGGCTCGCGGTACTAGGGCAGCGACCGAGTCGACGACAATCACGTCAACAGCATTCGAGCGCACCAAGGTTTCAACAATCTCCAAAGCCTGCTCGCCGGTGTCCGGCTGGGAAATTAGCAGTGAATCCAAATCGACCCCGAGTTTGGCAGCGTACGACGGGTCGAAAGCGTGCTCGGCATCAACCAAGGCGCTGACTCCGCCGGTTTTTTGAGCTTCGGCAATGGTCGTTAAAGCCAAGGAGGTTTTACCGGAAGATTCCGGGCCGTAGATTTCCGTAATTCGGCCGCGCGGCAGACCGCCGACGCCGAGAGCGACGTCCAGCGACAAAGAGCCGGTGGAGATAGCTTCAACATTCAGGTGGGTCTGCTGACCCATCATCATAATCGAGCCGGCGCCGAACTGCTTTTCAATCTGCGAGAGCGCCGCTTTCAAGGCCGCTTCGCGACCGGTTGGTTGCGCCTCCTCAACCTCTTCTTTGGGAACTTTGGCTTTAGGCATACTTATTCCTTCGTAACAGAATTATCAGTCTTGGCAAGGTCTGGATTGTACAACACCTGGACAGTCTCGGTTGAAACCTTTTCAGCGCGGTTACGAGCCAGGATAGTAATTTGATTGACGCCCGGGTTGAGCTGGACGTCCTGGCTGAAGCTGCCGTCGTCGGCCACCGAGATAGTCTGGGAGTTCATCAGCACCGTCGCCCCACCATCGGTGTGGCCAGCTAGTTTAATTTTGTCTTGGCTACTAGTGAACTGGCTGGGAACGTTGGTAATAGCTAAGGTCGGCGGCTGGGCGAAACGGTTGAGCTCAACGGCGATATAGCCGACCAACGCCCCGAAGAAAATTACCGTCCCTAAAATTGCCAAGACTTTCGGGGTAATTAGAAAATGCCAGTCGCCGATTTTGCGCGGCCGCATTACCACTTGGTTCTCCTGCGGATTCAAGCGGTTGAGGCTGCGCTCTTCGCGGTAGAGCCGGACGATTTTATCTGGATTTAACTTGAGAAAGCTGGCGTAGGTTCGGATGAAGCCGATATTATAGGCCTCGGCTGGAAGGGCGGCGTAGTTGCCTTGCTCGAGAGCTATCAGATAGCGCTCGCAGATTTTCGTCTGTTCTTGAGCCTGTTCGACGGTCAACTCGGCCTTAGTTCGGGCGCTCCGAAGAATCGAGCCGAGAGTTTTGGGTTTACTGATTTTTTTAGTCGTAAAACCTGCGGACATCACCTTCCAAGCTACGTTTCTTGCGCGCGAAAGTCAACGAAATTTGGCAAGAAAAATAATGTCTAAGCTCTAATGTCTAATGACGAAATAAATCCGAAGCACGAAATCCGAATTTGAACATTAGGAATTTTTCGATTCTTTCGACATTCGTCATTGGTCAATAGTCATTCTTTTTTTGGTTCCAGGTGCATGGCTCGTGGTTTTTCACATTATTTTAAGTGCCTCAAGGCTGGATATCACAATAGTGTGATATCCAGCCTGTAAACAGCATTCTTCTTCTGAACGGCTCACATTGTGAGCCGTTGAATTTAACTGGTTCGGGAGTACAATTTGAGTAATGAAGGAGATGAAGAGTGCGAGTTAGCCAGGAGAGGCCGCTTAAAATCTAATGCTATTAATTGCCCTTCGCAACTTGTTTCAAGAAAAAAGTCGGCTCTTAATTAGTGTCGGTGGAGTCGCATTTGCCATTATCCTTATGGTGGCACTTTTCGGAATATACAATGGGGCGATTGAACGGGATGTAAAGTTCCTTAAGGAAAGCCCGTCGGACATTTTTGTGATGCGAAAAGGGATGACCGATATGTATCATGGGGTACCACTGGTTTCTCTGACGGATATTGAAAGACTGGGTCAGGAAGATGGGGTGTCAAAAGTTGTACCGGTAATATCTCTGCGCCCAGGCGTGAGCGATGGCGACACACAATTCAGCTTATTCGTAACAAGCTTCGACCCTACTGATTTGAGCCAAGGCCCGTGGGCTTTAACAAGTGGGACAAAGAACATTACTGACGGCGAGATAATAATTCCTGGTAGTCTGGCAAAGAAACTTGGTAAAAAATTGGGGGATACGATTGTCTTTTCCGAATCGGCGAAAGTTTGGAGAATCGCGGGGCTTGTGCCAGAGGCTTCAAGCTTCGGAAATCACTATTCGTGGATAACTTACCATGCCGCCCAGGATTTTGTTGAGGTTCCGGGGACGGTCAGCTTTGCATATATAACCTTATTCAACCCCTCTACTGCCGCGGGGGCGGCACAATCTCTGCAGCCCAAATACCCCCAATTAAGTTTGCGGGGTAAGGATCAATTAGTTACGGAGGAAAAGAAAAATTTGGGCGACTCATTCTTGCCGATCCTTCAGGCCATCTTAGCAATTGCAGTTCTGATTGGTACGGCAATTATCGGCCTAACAATTTATACAGCAACGCTCGATAAATCCCGTGAAGTGGGGATTCTAAAGGCAATTGGAGTAAGAAATAGTCAGCTTTACTCGATAGTTTTGACCCAATCGATGCTTACTACAGCTCTTGGCTTGGTAATAGGGATAGGTTTGTCGTTTGGCGTTGGCTGGCTCATATCAAATCTACTAGATCTCTCCTTTGTGGTAACCGATATCGCTCTCATCACTGTAGTAGGCTTGGCATTTATAATGGGTATCCTGGCTTCACTGATTCCCGTCAGGCGGCTCGCCTTTATAGATCCGGCCGAGGTATTCAAATCATGAGTACCTTAATCGCCGAGAATCTAACGAAGCGTTACGGTTCAGGGGAATCGGCAGTCTCTGCCCTGGGAGGAGTTTCATTTGAAGCGAAATCGGGCGAGGTGGTTCTTATAATGGGGCCTTCTGGTTCAGGAAAAACTACTCTGCTACTTCTTTTAGGAACTCTTTTACGTCCAACATCTGGAAGGGTTATTATCAACGGCCAGGAAACAAGCAAGCTATCGAACCACGAATTACCGAGGCTTCGACTGAAAGAGATTGGCTTCGTATTCCAACATTTCAATCTCCTATCCGCCCTAACCGCTGAACAGAACGTAATGGTTCCTCTCCTTGCTATGGGAATCAGTAAATCAGCGGCCAGGAGTAAGGCAAGGGAATTTCTCAAACGTCTCGGACTCGAACATCGAATGACCAGTTTGCCACAGAATTTGTCGGGAGGCGAAGAACAGCGAGTTGCAATTGCACGTGCTATGGCGAATAACCCCAGCATTATTTTAGCAGATGAGCCAACGGCAAATCTCGATTCTAAGACTGGGCACGAGATTGTGGAGCTCTTGAGAAAAGGGGCGAAAGACGAGAACAAATGCGTGGTTATCGTTAGCCACGACCCGCGTATAAAAGATATCGCTGATAGGATTATCAACATTGAAGACGGGAGAATAAGCTAGCTAGCGTTCCAACGGCTCACATTGTGAGCCGTTGAATTTACTCGACATTTTAGTACTCGGGAGTAGAATATGGCCATGGATATACAAGAAATTAAACAACTTTTGATTCGGGCGAATAAAGCAGGCTACGGCAACGAAGCAACAAAGATTGTCAGCGAGAAGGACAATTCTAAAACAATTACTTATTCAGAAGGAGATTGGGAGTTTCACGACAATTATTTTGGAGGCGAACCGTTCGGTGGGCGAGAAGTGATTTTTCACCAGAACAAACCGCTTTGGATGATGGTTTACTATGGCGGGATTAATACTTCGATTGATTTTTATAAAGTTTACGGGTTCCTGAAAAAAGCTCTTTTGAACTCCCCTGAAGAAATGCCGGTTCGAGGACCGGAAAAACTCGAGGATGGCGATTGGCTCTATTTAAACAAAATCACCGGCGATTTCGATAGCTTCTTTGGCGAAGAAACGATTAGCTTTCAAGATGAAGTAATTTATCTAACAAAATACCAAGGTGGTTTGGTAGATAAATAGTCGGGACAGCTAACTAATTACAGTCCCTGCGGACCCGCTGGGGCTCAGGTTCATGGCTCATGGTTTTTCGTACGATTTTATCTACGAATACGAGCCCACACATTGAATTTACCGTCAACTCAAGCTATAATGCCAGCAAGTGAGGTGCTCATTGTATGGATAGCCCCAATGTAACCGTAGAAAAGGTCGACGACTTTATCGATCTTTATGGTAAACTCCTGGAAAGCGACAGCTTCAAATCCGTCTATTTCTCCGACGCAGTCTGGGATACGAAGAAGGCTTTCCGACTGTTATGGAACGGCGATGGAAAGAAGATCGAAGGAGCTAAAATCGGTGACTTCGCCATAACCCAACTTCGCAGGCTTGACAACAGAAGCGGAGTCGTGATGTCCGAGGGAAAACCCATAGGTTGGTATCACATACCGGACGGCCTGACCGACGGCGACAACGAGATGTTCATCTTTCCTCTATCGGAAGAGGACATCGCTCGGATCGCTTTCCAGGCCCAAAGCAAGGCGACTTAACCGATTCGTCCTGACCAATACCCCTGCCATCTGGCGGGGGTATTTTCTAATTCATTGAATTTAACTGGTTCGGGAGTACAATTTAGAAAATGAAAAGTGACAAATACCGAAAGGCTCGTGGCGGCTTCTCAAGGATTTTGGTAATTAATTGCGGTAACTGCGGTGAGCAGATCTGTCGTTATCAGAAAGATGGGCCGGGAATCCTCAAACGCTTATACCTAGACCGCATTTCTGGGCGAGAAACAGAATTAGAAGACCTGATTTGCCCCGTTTGCCAAGAAGCACTAGGAATCAAGATTATCTACAAAAAAGAAAACAGACCGGCCTATCGTTTGTATGTAGGCTCTATCACGAAAAAAATCACGAGGGAATACGATGTCTAGTTCCCAGCCCCTAGTCCCAAGTACCCAGTTCCTGCGGACCCGCTAGGGTCCGAGGTATTCGTCCGGGGCGACGAGGACGTCGCGGGG
This sequence comes from Saccharimonadales bacterium (SeqCode), assembly GCA_035510775.1. Taxonomy (GTDB): domain Bacteria; phylum Patescibacteriota; class UBA1384; order 2-12-FULL-50-11; family 2-12-FULL-50-11; genus DATKGP01. The sequence goes on along the minus strand of DATKGP010000059.1, from coordinate 13,731 downwards.
TTTGGCGCCGTCAGCCGGGCCGATAACACCTTCCGCTTCCAGAATATCGAGCAAGCGAGCGGCTCGGGCGTAGCCGACTTTTAAGCGGCGCTGGAGGAGCGAAGCCGAGGCCTTGCCGGCTTGAATCACCAAATCTCTGGCCTCATTGAAAAGCTCGTCGTCGTCACTGGAATCAGCGCTGTGGGCGCCGGCGACACCGTCTTTCAGGCCGCCGTGGTAGGTCTGAATTGAATCATCGTAAATCGGCGGGGCTTGTTTGCGAATGAAATCGGTCACCTCGCGAATTTCTTTGTCTTTGAGCATCACGCCCTGGATACGTTTCGGCTGGGGCTGGTCACTTGAAAGGAAGAGCATATCGCCGCGACCGAGGAGTTTATCGGCGCCGACTTGATCTAAAATAGTTCGAGAATCGGCCTGGCTCGGGACGGCGAAGGCAATACGAGCCGGGATGTTGGCCTTAATTAGCCCGGTAATAACGTCAACCGATGGTCGCTGGGTGGCAACAATCAGATGAATTCCAACCGCCCGAGCCATCTGGGCAATACGGACAATCGAGCTTTCCACCTCGTTGGCCGCTTGAGTCATTAGGTCAGCCAGCTCGTCAACCACCACTATTATATACGGCAGTTTTTGGCCATCTTCAGGAAGAGACTCGTTATAGGCCTCGATATTACGACGATTGCCAGCGGCCAGTACCTGGTAGCGGCGTTCCATCTCGGCAACTATCCAGCGCAAGGAAGAGATAATCTTGTCGGTCTCGGTTACCACATGAGTTAGCAAATGGGCAATGCCGTTATACTCTGTAAACTCGACTCGCTTCGGGTCGATGAGCAAGAGCCGCAAGTCGCTGGGCGGATTTTTGTAGAGCAAATTCACCAGCACGGCGTTCATACAGACCGATTTACCCGAGCCAGTCGCCCCGGCAATCAGTAAGTGCGGCATTTTTTTCAAATCGGCGGCGATGGCATGACCGGCCACGTCACGACCCAAGGCCAGCGACAGATTCGAGCCGATATCTTTATATTCCGGCGCCTCCAACACTTCTCGCAAACTAACGACGGCGGCGGTCTTGTTCGGCACCTCAATGCCGACCAAAGACTTGCCGGGAATCGGCGCTTCGATACGAATCGGGTGGGCGGCCAGAGCCAGGGCGATATCATTGGCCCGGGCGGTAATGGTGTTGAGCTTAACTCCCTCGGTCGGTTTTAGGGTGTACTGGGTCAGGGTCGGGCCAACGTTGACCTCGTTCATCGCCACGTCCACCCCGAAATCTTTGAGGGTTTTCTTAATTACCTCAACGTTCTTGCCGATGTCACCGGATTCGGCCTTGGTCGAGCTAGAATATTCCAGCAAATCCAGCGACGGAAACTGCCAATTCTCGGTGCTGGGCGCCAAAGCCAAGCCGCCGGTCACCATTCCCGGCCGCAAGGTTTTGACCGGAACGCGTGAGTCTTGGTTGATTCTGACACCCTTCATATCTTTACTGGCGAAATTGAACTTCTCCCAAAGGGTGCGAAACGAGATATTGAAGGCCAAAAGCGTCGCCGCTACCACCCCAAAGACCATCACCAGGATTGCTCCAATATTGCCGACCACCGAGGCAAAAATGCTTGAGACCGCCGCTCCGACCGAGCCGCCGAAACTCTGAAACATTCCTGGCACCAAGATAAAAAGTAAAACCACCCCAACGGCGCTGGAGGCTCGCATATACTCGGTTTTCAAAAACAGTAGCTTGATGCCGGAGTAGACTAAGACGAACGGGACAACGTAGGTCAGTAGCCCAAAAAGATTCATCGACAATTTTAGGAAGACCTCGCCGAAAGAGCCGGCCAGACGGAATAGACCCAGGGCAAAAAGAATCCCCAGTACCAGCAAAACTATCGCCAGAATCTCTCGGGCAGTATCCGGCTCAACCGCCCAGACCAAGTTATCCCAAATAGTCGGCAGACGCTTACGCCTACGCGACGAGTATCGACGTTTCCTTCCGAAAAGCCCCATAGCTATACTGTACCAACTGGTTGTTATTTTTCCAGGGATGATATACGGTGAGCGAGCATTTTTAACATCCCGGAGGTGTGTCATGGTGCATCCGATACTAACCGACCTGTTCAACAGCTCGCCGGATTTTCTGCGAGCTCTGGCCAAGAACGGCGAAGTTCACATTCTCTATCAGTCGGGGAAGATTATGGAAACCGCCGAGTTTCACCCTACAAGCGTCGTTCTCGACCAATCAGACCCTATCCGGCCTCACCATGTTTTTGTCGGCACCGCTAGAAAACGCGACGGTGTAGAGCTGGTCACCCAGATCATCACCCACCAAGACTACGACGAGACGGCCAGCAACACGATTGAGTTCTTAATTGGCTCACCCGTGGCGACGCCAATCATGGGCAAGTACTACTCACGGCCAACGCCGGAGGAGCCGCCCTTCGTTCAGGTCGGCGATATGGTCGAAGCCGGGCAGCCGCTTTGCCTCATCGAGCGCAACAAGACCTTCAGCGAGTTGCCGGCACCGTTTACCGGCAAGATCACCAAGATCTGCACCGAAGAAAACATCGAGGTGGAAGAGGGCCAGATTCTCTTCTACCTAGACCCGGCCGGAGGTCAAAATGAGTAAGATGGGATGCTTAAGCAGGGCTCGGGACGCCAGGTTCAGTAGCAGGCTCATCGAACTTTGGAATAACGACGGCCTGCGACGTCTGGAAGAGATTCGTGCCGCGCTCGAGCGGGACGGTTGGCCAACGCCACCCCCAAGTATCGATCAACTCGAGGCTCGGCTCGTCCATCTGCAGTTGGCTGGACATCTCCACTAGCAAGGCCGGTGGGTTTAACCCGCCGGCCGTTTCTTTCCCTCCAACTTGTTGACTTTTTTCCAGCGGTAAGGGATAATACGGCCAGCACCTTGAAGGAGGTTGGCGACTGTGAAAAAAACCTACAAGTCGGGTGTAGAACGTGGGATTCTGCGAGCCGAACTCGCTAATCCGAAGGACGGTATACAACTTCCCGTGTCCAACGACCCAGACAAGGAAATCGTTTTCAGACCTGAAAGCGTCGACGATAGTGTCAGAGACGCGCCCATCTTTCGCGGGACGGTCGAGATCAAGATCGTCACGACGAAAGTCCTGCCGGCAACTTGGACCTTCCCTCCAGACCGTACTGCTTCGATCCTAGAAGTCTACGACGACTGAACGACCTCACCAACAAGGCCGGCGCGAAAACTTCGCGCCGGCCCATTCTTTTACCCCAACTGATTGACTTTTTTCTATGCTAACGTATATTGAGTCTGCACATTAGCATCGAGGTTTAATGAGATGAAGAAATATCTGGCCTCCAGAAGCTTTCCAACGCTAGACGCACTTTTCGCAGAGCTAGCCACGCCCGAGAAAGGTGTCCAGATATTTTACTGGCCACCTCTCAAAGACGGACAAGAAGAAGTCGACGCCAGCGAGTACTGCATGAAGCTGATCAAACCCAAACCACCACTGGCAAGCTACTACTTTCGGTTTCCGGCTAAGGAGGTAAGCGAGGAGATTTTCCGACCCACGGGCGTAGAGCTAAGACAGATAGGAGCTCCAGAGGATCGAAAGTTCTGCCATGTTTTTTGGGGAACGTTATCCGGGTCAACCCCGGCAATGCTGACCGTTTTCAACGACTATGGCGACAAGCCCAACAACATGTTCGAGTTCTGACGCCACAAACATGGCCGGCGAGGTTTCACCCCGCCGGCCATAACTTTATACTCTTACCTTAAACTTTTTCCTTTTTACTTCTAGCTTTTCACTTATCGTCAAACCTGTATCACCGTACTGACAATCATCGGATTCCGCTGCGTTTGCTCGTAAAGATAATCGCCGATTTTATCGCGCAGCTCTTTTTTCAGAGAGTCCCAACTTATCGGCTTTTTGGCCGTCATTTGGGCGTGGATTTTCTTGGCTAGTTCCCTGGCGCCGGTAATCAGCTCCTCGGCTTCTTTCATATAGACAAAGCCGCGAGAGATAATATCCGGCGAATTTAAGAGCCGGCCAGACTTCGCTTCTACGGTCAAGATAACCAGAAACAGGCCGTCTTTGGCCATCGTCTGGCGATCCCGCAGAACGATCTCGCCGACATCGCCGACGCCGGCGCCGTCAATCAGCACCTGGCCGACTTTGATTCTTTCGCTTAAGACTCGGCCGCCGCGTTCGTCGAATTCGACAATTTGGCCGTTCTCGGCAATCAGGCAATTTTCTTCCTTGACGCCGATCTCCATCGCCACCTTGCCGTTCTCTTTCAAGCGGCGATAGTCGCCGTGAATCGGCATAACGAATTTCGGTTTCAAGAGGGAAATCAAAAGCTTAATCTCCTCGCGGTTGGCGTGGCCGGACGAGTGAACATCCAATTGTTTGTTAGTAATCACCTCGGCGCCTTGGCGGTACAAGTTGTTGATGGTTTGCTCAATGCCGCGCTCGTTGCCCGGCACCTGTGAGGCCGACAGCACGACCGTGTCGCCTTTTTTAATATGAATATGGCGGTGCTCGCCGCTGGCCATTCGAACCAAGGCCGAGTTCTCCTCGCCCTGTGAGCCCGTGCTCATCACCACCACTTTGTCGTCTGGCATCGTGTTGATTTGGCGAATATCCACCAGCAAGCCTTGAAGCACCTTGAGGTAGCCGAGCTCCATGGCGATATTGGCGTTGCGTTCCATACTTCGGCCGGACAGCGCCAACTTGCGATTGGTTTTGACGCAAGCGCGAATCACGTGTTGAATTCGATCAATTCGGGAAGCGAAACTGGAGACGATAATTCGCCCCTTGGCGTCCTCGAAAATATCTTCCAGGGCATGGCCGACAACCTGTTCGCTCATGGTGTAGCCCGGCTCCATAACGTTGGTTGAGTCGTTCATCAGGCACAAAACGCCTCGTTGAGCCAGCTCGGAAAGCTTGGCAAAGTCGGTCGTTTCTCCGAAAGTCGGGGTGAAGTCGAACTTCCAGTCGGTCGCCTGATAAACCAAGCCAACCGGCGTGGTAATCGCCAGCCCCAAAATATCGGGAATCGAGTGGGTCATTCGCACCGGCTCAATCTTGAACGCCCCCAGCTGAACCGAGTCACCGGGGTTAATAATGCGAAACTCGGCGTTGTTAATGCCGTGCTCCTCGAACTTGGCCTTAATCAGGCCGGCCGTCAGCGGAGCGGTAAAAATCGGCACCGGTAGTTTCGGCCAGATATACGGCAGACCGCCGATGTGGTCTTCGTGGCCGTGGGTAATGACAATCCCTCGGATGCGCTCACGGCGCTCCTCGAGATATGTCACGTCACAGACGACGTAGTCGATACCCGGCATATCGGCGCTGGGGAATTTTACCCCGCAGTCGACGATAATAATATCGCTGCCGTACTCGAACACAATCATATTTTTGTCACCGACTTCGTCAGAGCCGCCCAGCGGAATTATCCGCAGGCTGCCAATGGCGCCTCGGTGAATCGTTTTTTCGTTCTTCGACGCTTCGGTTTTTATCGGCGTCTGGCGCTCTTTCGGTCGCCAATTTTTTTGGGGGTTTCTTCGACGAAACCTCTCCTTGGGTTTGTTGGTTTGGCCCGTAAAAGCGGGTTTCACAATCTGGCCGGCATCCGACATATCGGATTTCGGCTCATTAATAGCAGTATCACTCAAAATAGTTCCTTTCTTTTATCTAACAGAGTTCTTACGATCTAATGACTAAAGTATATCAGAGGCTGCCAAAAATTTCAAGTGAAAATTAGGAAAGAGCCCGTCCGCCTCCGTGCCGAAGCACGGGGCGAGACGGGCCTTGGGTCCCACCGCAGGAACGTAAACGCATGAATTAGTGCTGACCGACGTGGCGGCTGTGAAACTGACCATCAGCCACGGTCAGCGGGACGGACGAGTCATCAGGACGCGATGGCGCCAGCCCCACCCTACCTGGGCAAGTCTTGACCTCGGCGACTGGGCACGCCACAGTTCCTCCGTAGCAACACATTAGCCCCAAACCTTCAGCCGCAGCCGAAAGCGATGGCCGATAATTCGAACAATCTTGACATTCATGTGTATCCACAAGAACACCTCTCTACGACAAAGACTAGGCTTTTTCGGCAATTTCGTCCATATACCCCGGAATTTTAGCAAAATCATCGAGCAAAACTTGGCGCATTGAGCCGTTGTAAAGCGCCGCCGCCGGATGATAAAGCGGCAGGTAAGCTAAAGGGCGGCTGGCAACTGGGGACTGGGTACTAGTAACGGTTTCTACCGATTCTGCCATAATTAACTGGCCGTGGAGTTGGGTAATAGTGCGTTTCTCGTCCGGAAGCAACGCCGAAAGAGCGTGGCGACCCAAGAATACAATCAGTTTTGGTTTGATAATGGCAATTTGCTTTAATAAAAACGGCAGCTGGAGAGATATTTCGTCCGGCAGCGGATCGCGGTTGCCCGGCGGCTGATACTTGACGGCGTTGGCAATAAAAACACCACTCCGTTCTAAACCGATAGAATTAAGCATCTCCTCCAGAAACTTTCCGGCCGCACCGATAAACGGCCGGCCAGTCTCGTTCTCTTTTTTGCCCGGCGCCTCGCCGACAAACATAATCTCGGCGTCTGGGTTGCCCTCGCCGGGAACAGGGTTCTGATTCGGCACGTATTTGCACCGCTCGCAGGCGGCAATCCGCTTGGCAACCTCAGCTAACGCTTCTTCCTTGGTCATGTGTATAGCTGGATATTAGCAGAAACGCTAGAGTAATATTATATGAGCTGGATAGTTGCTGGCCTACTTTCGGCGGTGTTCGCTTCGCTAGTGGCGATTTTTGGCAAAGTTGGCTTGAAAGGTATCGACACAACTCTGGCCACCTCTGTTCGGGCGACAGTTATGGCAGTTTTTCTTATCGGTTTTGCCTTGATTTTCGGTAAGCTCCGAGACATTCACCTACTGACTGGCCGGCCGCTAGTTTTCATAATCCTGTCGGGTCTGGCCGGCGCCATCTCCTGGCTGTTCTATTTTTACGCCCTGAAAAACGGCCCGGCCGGCGGAGTGGCGGCTCTGGATCGGTTGAGCGTAGTTTTCGTGGTGGTTTTTGCCGCGATGTTTCTGGCCGAGGCCTTAACCTGGAAAACTGCCCTCGGCACAGTACTCATAACCCTCGGGGCAATTCTGTTTACCTTGAAGTAGGGCAAGAGAAAGCCCCGTCTCGTCCACATTGTTAGCGTGAGACGGACGGGGCGGATGTCGAAGCGTGCAGGTGTTGTCAGGCCGTCTGCTTGGCCTTCTCTGCCTCCTCCGCTTTAAGACGTTTGCGGTAGGCTACCAGAGACGGGTCAGTCCTGCCGGCAAGAACCCCGGGGAAGGCGACGACGTATGCCTTTAGCTCCTCAAGAGCTGGCGACTGGAAGTTCCTCTTTAGCCTCTCAAGTTCGTCAACGACCTCCTTGCGAAGAACGTCGAAGCCGTAGTCAGAGGGGGAGGCATAGACAGTGACCTCACCCATGCGCCTGACACAAGTGACCGGGTCGTCGTCTAAACAACCGGCCATCACTTCTCTCAGCACATGATAACCCGCCTCAGCCGAACAGAGCTGGTAATATGCACCCGGGGCTATTGGCGAAGCCAACCCCCATTCAGGTACCCAGCCGGGTAGGCGACCAACGAGCCGGTGCGTCCGTTGACAGCCGCTTTTCTTCTCAACCAGGGATAGCTCTACCAAGAAGAAGGGTCTTCTCCCCGCAGGACCGAAATCTTGGAGGTGCTCGCGCTTAGAGATTGCCTGGTCGCTCACATTCCCTTTACCGGTGAAGGTGGTCACCTTGCAGTGAGTGGGAATGAATCTGGCCCAATCTGGAGCCATATGCGATTGGCAATAGCGCCCAACGAACCGTTTGATGATTCGTGTTCGCGTCGGCCACCAAATGACAAGGGCGATAAGCCCAAAGACTGCCGCCAAGAAGACAGCGTTTTCGATATTCAGGTGCGACATGATTTTCCTTACCTGTCGTCAAGCTTAAGTGTCTACTTCTCGCCCTAATTTTCATGCGAGCCGTAACAAAATCCGAATGACGTCAGAAGCAGTTTTGCTGGGGCTGCTCAAACCCGTGATGTTTGAAGTATACAGAAAATCACCGAAAAATCCAGCTTTTCACCTCGACCACGCCAATGGCGTGAGGCGGGCTTTATTTTTAGCTTACGCGGGAGAGTGAGATTCGGCCTTTGTCGTTGTCGACTTCTTTGACTTTGACTTTCAGGGTGTCGCCGATTTTGCAGACTTCGGAAACCGAGTTTACGAACTGACCGTTACCGAGCGCCGAGATGTGAATCATGCCGTCGCGGTTCGGGGTCAGTTGAACGATAGCGCCAATTTCTTTGCCGGAGTTACGGTCTTTGACGATGGAAATCACCGGGCCTTCGAACTCTTCGCCGACATTAATCGGCTTGCCAATACCTTCAACGATGGCTTTCACTTTCATAGCAGCCTCAGGATCGATGGAAGTAATCAGGACAGTGCCGTCTTCTTCGATATCGATATTCAAAATGTCTTTGCCGCCGTGGTCGTCGATGATTTTGTTAATCACTTTGCCGCCCGGGCCAATCAATTCGCCAATTTTCTCGGGGTCAATCGAGGTAGTGATAATGCGCGGGGCGTTCGGCGACAACTCGGTTCGAGGCGCCGACAGGGTTTTGAGCATGGTATCGAGCACAAAAAGCCGGGCGGTCTTGGCGTCGGCGAAGGTCTGTTTGATAACTTCGCTGGTTAGGCCTTTGTTTTTGACATCGAGCTGAATAGCGGTAATGCCATCTTTAGTTCCGGCAATCTTGAAATCCATCTCGCCGGCGAAATCTTCCAGGCCTTGCAGGTCGGTCAGCACCTGGAACTTGCTGTCGTCGGAATCGGCCGAGACCAAGCCCATCGCCACACCGGCCACGGGTTTCTTAATCGGCACGCCGGCGTCCATCAGCGACATGGTCGAGCCGCAAACGGCCGCCATCGAGCTGGAGCCGTTCGAGCCCAAAATTTCCGAGACCAAACGAATGGTGTAAGGAAAATCTTCTTTAGAAGGAATCATCGGCACCAAGGCCTTTTCCGCCAAAGCGCCGTGGCCGATCTCTCGGCGGTTGCCACCGCGCAGCGGCTTAACTTCGCCGGTCGAATACGGCGGGAAGTTGTAGTGGTGCATATAGCGTTTCTTGGAGTTTTCCTCCATGGTGTCAATCCATTGTTCTTCGCCCGGGCTGCCCAAGGTAGTGACGGTCAGCGCCTGGGTCTCGCCGCGGGTAAACAAACCAGAGCCGTGGACGCGAGGCAGTACCCCGACCTCAATCGACAGCGGGCGAACTTCGTCCATCGCTCGGCCATCCGGTCGTTTGCCTTTCTCTATAATAAGGGCACGAATTTGTTTGTTGAAGGCAGCGTTCAAACCTTGAACCAAATCGGTTTCAGTAAATTCTTCGCCGAATTTCTCGATAACTTTTTCTTCCAGTTCGCGGAACATAACGCTTCGTTTGTCTAAATCGAGCTCCTCAACGACGGCTTCAATTTTGTCGGCGACAAATTCCTTGACCTTGGTCCAGGCTTCGTGCTCGGTAAACTCAACTTTTTCTTTGTCCGGGGCGACAAAAGTTTTTTGCGGCTCGAGGCACTCGGCGATGGCTTTCTGGGCAAATTCCAAGGCCTCGGCCATCTTTTCTTCCGGCACTTCGTTGGACTGTACTTCAATCATGGTAATCTTCTTGGCGGTGCCGGAGGCCAGCAAGTCGAGCGTGCTGTTTTCCATCTGGGTCAGGGTCGGGTTCAAAATGAGTTCGTTGTCAACCAGGCCGACTCGAACGGCTGCCACCGGCCCTTCGAACGGAGCGTCGGTCTTAAGCAAAGCGGCCGAGGCGCCAATGACCGCCAAAGCGGCGGTGTCGTGCTCGTCGTCATAGGCCAGGGTGGTAATAATAATCTGGACGTCGCGGCGGAAGCCCTTGGGAAACATCGGCCGAATTGACCGGTCGACGATTCGAGATTTTAGAATCGCTTCTTCGCTCGGACGACCTTCTCTTTTAATAAAACGGGAGCCGGAAATTTTGCCGGCGGCGTACATTCGCTCTTCGTAATCGACGGTCATCGGGAAAAAGTCGGTGCCCTCTTTGGGCTTGGGGGCAACTGTGGCGGCAACCAAAATTACCGTCTCACCTTGAGTGAGCATAATCGCTCCGCCGGCCTGGCGGGCGAGTTTGCCGGTTTCCAACTTGAGTTCGCCGTTGGGGCCAAACGGAATTGTCGCGCTCTGGGTCTCGGCCATTACTTACGCAGCCCCAGGCTGGTAATCAGTTTATGATACTGTTCCGGACTCTTTTTTTCCATATAGCCAAGCAAACTTCGGCGCTGGGAAATCATCTTCAGCAAACCCATGCGCGAGTCGTTGTCTTGTTTGTGCTCACCCAAATGCTTGCTCAAACGCTTGATTTTCTCGGTTAAAACCGCCACCTGGACATCAGATGAGCCGGTATCTTTTTCGTGCGCCTGAAATTTCTTTATGGCCGCTTCTTTGGTATTTTTCTTTGTCATGCTTAAAATATTTTACCAAACATCTCCTTGTAAGTAAACTCGCCCGTGGAGAATTAACGCTTCCTGGAATTATCAATTAACAATTATCAATTTTCAGTTAATTATCATTTGGCAATTATCAATTGAAAATTGTTTCTTGAAAATTAATTGGTAATTGAAAATTCGAAAATTGAAAATTTGATGGATTTAATGATTTAAATCCATAAGCGTTGGTCCTTCGGCCACGGCGGCGGAGATTTTTTTGACGATTTCTTCTTGCTTCTGCTCAAGCGTCCCTTCAACAGAGAAAGCGGCGGCGTTCTGGTGTCCGCCTCCTTCGAAAAGTTTGGCCAGTTTCAAAACTTGGGTGGCGCTGTCGACAGCTCGAAGCGTTCCGTGGATCTGGCCGTCGCGCTCACTCAAAAGAAACACAAATTTCATTCCCTCGGCGGTTTTCAGCAGCTCGTCAATCAGGCCGCTGGTGTCGGTCGGTTTGGCGCCGACCGAAGTAATATCTTCAGCAGTCACAGCCGACCAGGCAAAGCTGAGCTCGGTGTTCTCTTCGATTCGAGACAAAATCTTGCCCCAAAGTTTCAAAGTGGAAAGCGGTTTGGTCCGGAAAATCTTGTCGATAATCTCCTGTTGGCGGGCGCCGGCCGCCACCAGTTGGGCGGCCACGGTCAGGGATTTCGGGGTGGTCGATTGGTTTTGGAAACTGCCGGTGTCGGTAATTAAACCAGTCAGTAGGGCGGTGGCGATGTCTTCGTCTAGTAAATTCTCGCCCTTGCCCAAGGCTTCAAACAGCGAAACCAACATTTCGGAAGTCGAGGTGGCGGTCATATCCACCCAGTTGACCTTGGCAAAGTAAGAGTTGCTGGCATGGTGGTCGAGCGAGACGGTCGGGGTTTCAAAAAACAAATCCGGCTGGGTCTGCGGCAAATCGCCCAGACGCTCCAGAGTGGCACAGTCGAGGATAATCACCAAATCGTATTTCGGCCGGGAGCGGGTAATGGTGACGTCGTCCGTCAGCAGCGAGCCTTTGGGCGGCGAAACCACAATCACCACCTGGTGAGTTTCGGCGATTTTTTTGTGGCCAAGCCTCAACTCTTCGCCGGTGTTGCGAGTATCGATGGTAATGACCAAATCGTTGCTGGCGGAAAGTCCCTGTTTAATGTTAGCAAAGCCTGGTAAGAAGGCGCAATTCTCCGGCAGAGAACCCATCAGCACGACTTCCGATTGCTTGCCCAGCTTGTCCAGAGCCAGCTTCATCGCCAGCGACGAACCGACAGAATCGCCGTCCGGATCGCTGTGCCCCAAGATTAAAATCTGGTTAGAGTTGCGAATTAGTTCCACGGCCTGGGCTTTTGGGCTTAATTCCATACTGAACGCAGTATAGTTGAATTTCAGTTGAGTTCAAGAAGTCACCTGAAAGCAGAACATTCCCAGGTGGAATCAAGATCCTACCTGAGAACAGCTAATTCACAGGTGGATTCAAGAAGCCTAAGGGTCTATGCCAAGTTGGCCGTCAGTTGCTTCTGCAAGCGTATCAACGCGATTCGAACATCATCTTTTAGCTGGTAATCCAAGGCCTCCGAATATGTCACCCAAGCCGAACGGTCATGCTCTTCGCTCAATTTGAGTTTGCCACCAACAACTTTTCCGGTGCCATAGAGAACTACATAGGGCAATCCCCTATACGGACCGTCGGTGATTTCTTCGCTGTGAACAAAAACGAGCGGCGAAAGTGTATCCACCAACAACCCCGTCTCCTCCAAAACTTCTCGCTCCAGAGCGCCGGCGAGATTCTGCCCTTCTTCTAGCTTGCCGCCGGGTACCTCCCAATATCCTTGAGCCGTCCGTTCGTAATTCGAACGCCGGATTAGTAAAATTTTTCCCTCCTCATTGAGGGGTATACAGCGGTTAACCAGCACCACTCGCGGTCGTTTGGCTTTGGAAGATTTTGCCAGGCTCATGGCTAGATTGTACCTTTGAGCCAAGAAATGTCGAGCAAACCTAATGGCTCACAATGCGAGCCGTTCACCAGTACCACTCCCTTTACAGGCTGGATATCACACTATTGTGATATCCAGCCTAGGTGTCTTCGTTTATCTTTGCTGCTCGGCGCTGGCTTGTGTTTAAACTTTTGAATTTTGATTTTTAACTTTGAGTAGTTTACATTCTCGGTAACTTTCGGTAAACTACTCTTAATGCCAATTTCCAAATCAGCCAAAAAAGCCCTTCGATCAGCCGAGAAGAAAGCCTCGGTCAATCGCCATCGCAAAGAAGTTTTGAAGTCGGCCTTGAAAAAGGTCAGCACCAAAACCTTGAGCGACGCCATTTCCGCCATCGACAAAGCTGCCAAGCAGCGGATTATTCATAAGAACAAGGCCGCCCGTTTGAAGTCTCGCCTGTCGACCCAATTCAAGGGCGCGGCCGCTCCGAAAACCAGCTCACAGCCAGCCGAGAAGCCCGTATCGAAGACGAAGTCTTCGGCAAAGGTGAAACCCGTCTCGAAGATTTCATCTTCGGACGAGGTAAAGAAACCCGTCTCGAAGGCCGTCCGGAAGGACGCGCCAAAGACAAAGCCTTCGGACGTGGTGAAGAAAACAGCCAAAAAGTGATTTTTCAGCTAGACTGAAAATATGAGCGGAGGGAAATTTTTCAGTACCGTCTTCAACAGCTTTATTTTAGTGCGCTGGATTATCGTCGCCATGGTCGTAATTGTCTTGGCGGTGGTTTTCTTGGGCGTGCCGCTCGCCGTAAGCGGCCAAAGCATGGAGCCCAATTTCCAATCCGGCGAGGTGGTGTTGGTTCAGCGCTTGAGCTACACCAACAACAAGCCTATCGAGCGTGGTGACGTGGTGGCCGCCAAATTCCCAGCCGACCCCAAGCACACCAAGCTGATCAAACGAGTCATCGGCCTGCCGGGCGAAACCGTCACGATTTCCACTGACGGGGTTATCTATATAAATGGAGTAGCCCTGAACGAACCGTACGAAATCAACCACGGCACCCCGCCGTACGACGTCATCGGCACGACCAAACTAGGCGAAGATCAGTATTTCCTGATGGGCGACAACCGACCCGGCTCGAGCGATTCTCGCCTCTGGGGACCGGTTAATAAATCAGACATCGAAGGTCAAATTTCTTTCGTCCTTTGGCCGATTGCCAAAATCCGCTACGTACTTAGGATCAACTATTGACCCTAACAAATCCTAAACTCTC
>DATKGP010000058.1:0-25302 GCA_035510775.1 Saccharimonadales bacterium (SeqCode) | reverse complement strand
GGGACGTACATCACAAAGTGCGGTGCGACGATTGATTGAGCCTCCGGCACAACTGCTAGCGGCGTGGCCTTGGCGACGTCAGCGTCGGCTTGTTTTATGTAACCCATCGAAACCATCTGATCCAAACAATAATTGCGGCGAGCAACCAGCAGATCGGTATGTTCGCCGTAGGGCGAGTAGGTGGTTGGTCGCTGCGGCAGAGCCGCTAAAGTGGCCGCTTCGGCCAAAGTTAAATCTTTGGCCGATTTGCCAAAGTACGATTTAGAGGCCGCCTCGATGCCGTAATTGTTGCCGCCGTACGGACTTTCGTTCAGGTACATCGTCAGGATTTGGTCTTTGTTGTAAAGGAAACTCAACTCAATCGACAAAATCGCCTCTTTGATTTTGCGCGGGATTGTTCGTTGGCTGGTCAACAGGGCGTTTTTGACGTACTGCTGGGTTAGGGTCGAGCCGCCACCACGTTTACCCAAGAAAATTACCGCTCGAATTACACCTTTATAATCAACGCCCGGCTCGTGGTAGAAATTTTTATCTTCCAGGGCGACAGTGGCCTCTTTGACGTTGTCGGGAATCTGGTTGCTGTCGACGACGATTCGTTTCTTCTCGCCAGAAATGGTGTAGAGCTCGTTCATATTTCGGTCGTACAAACGAGTGGAAGCGTCCGAAGTCAGGTTTTTCAGACTGCCAAGCGACGGCAGGTCTTTAGCAAACCAAGCGAAAGTTAAAATCGTAATTAATACCAAGGCGCCCAGACCCCACAAGGCAATCCGGCCGGCCAATTTCCAAGTTAGACGGCGGCGCTCTTTAGTGTTTTTACGGCCAAAAAATTTCTGATGAATGGTTCTCAGGTTGACGGGGTTGGCAAACGGTGAGCGGAACTTCAAACTAGGTAGTTTGATTTTGATTTTCATATCGAAAACACGAGCAAAGCGACTGTTTTCATTCTATTCGAAAATACGAGCGGAGCGACTATTTTCATAGGTGGACAGCTCATATTCTACAAGGATATACTATTGATGACAATGACAATACCAGAAAATTTCTCTTAGCGGAGAGATGCAGATGCAAGTTGGCAAGCATCAATTTTTCTTGCTGAAATCATGAAGAAGAACGGTTTTACTCTCATTGAGGCGTTAGCGGTGGTTTCTATTATCGGCGTCTTGGCGACTCTGACGATTTACGTCGTCGCCCAAGCCCAGCGCCAGGCTCGCGACGCCACCCGCAAATCTGACGTGGCGGCTATTTCCGAAGGTTTCGAGGCGCGTTACGCCGATCAAACTTGCTCGGACTCGGCTGACGTCGGCCATTTTCCCGGCCAGGCGATTCTTGGCCTTGATCCGCGTGACAGTACCCGCTATCTCTGGGGGCGGGTTTCGGCACTGTCGGCCGACAATCTCTGCGCCCATTTTACTAGTTACTTACCGACAATTCCCATCGATCCAAAAATTAAACAAGGACGGGAGTATTACTTCGATATCACTCGAGATTTTAAGCACTACCGAATTACCGCCAGCCTGGAAAAACCAATTGGCTCGAGCGAAGCCACCGAAATTAATCGCCAGAGTGACATATGGTACAACTCATTCAAAGGCTCAAAGTACGACGCCTTCAACTCCAACGGCAGCTGCCAGAGCTACAACGTCAACCCGACCAACACCACCTTTTGCTACAATTACTACTCGGGCAGGTAATTGCTAAAGATTCAAAAAGCTAGTATATTAGAAAAAGTTCCAAGTTAATTTCTCCCCCAAGAATATTTTGATGTGATGATTCTCGGACAACTTCACCAAGTCTTAAGGACTTCCTTTATTAAAGCGGTCGGCCATGAGCCGCCGGGATTTGTGATAGAACCGGCCAAAAAGTCGATTTTTGGTGATTTTTCTACCAATATCGCCATGGTGGCGGCTGCCGAAAGCGGCCAAAACTCGGTTCTGCTGGCTCAAAAAATTGTTCATTTTATGGAAGACAGCCCGGTTTTCAAGTCGACTTCGGTGGCCACACCCGGTTTTATTAATTTCACCGTCACCGACGACTATCTGCTCGACGTCATTAAGGCTCTCATAAAATCGCCCGATTCTTTCGGCCGTAGCGATTTGGGCAAAGAAATTCGCGTTTTAATTGAATACGTCTCGGCTAACCCGACCGGCCCGCTGACCCTAGCCAACGGCCGCGGGGCTTTTGTCGGCGAGGCGATTGCCCGAGTTTTGGAGCTCTACGGCTGCACGGTGATGCGCGAGTACTACGTCAACGACCGCGGCAACCAGGTAAACAATCTTGGCAAAACCATTCTCGGCCAAGGCGAAGAGTACGCCGGCAAATACGTTGACGAGTTGAAAAAGCGCGTCAAAGACAAAACCCCCGAGGCGGCCGGTGAGCACGCCGTGGCTATTATAATGGAGGAGCAGATTAAGCCGGTTCTGCGAAAAATCGGCATCGATTTCCATCAGTTTTTCTCTGAAAAGTCGCTCCACACCACCGGTGTTTACAAACAAGTGATGAGCGACCTCAAGGCTCGTGGCCTAGTTTACGATGCCGACGGGGCGACTTGGCTGTCGACGACTCGCTTCGGCGATGACAAAGACCGAGTCTTAGTCAAGAGCGACGAGGGCGGCGAGACCTACTTCGCTTCCGATATCGCCTACCATTCCTACAAAATTAAGCGCGGCTACCATAGGCTGATTAATGTGCTTGGCGCCGACCATTACACCTATACCAAGCAAATGCAGATGATTGTCGATGGAGTTCTGCGCGACCAATACACTTGGGGCGGCAAGCTCGATTGGGTAGTGACTCAAATCGTCCGGTTGATGAAAAACGGCGAAGAAATCAAGATGTCGAAACGCGCCGGTACCTATTTCCCTCTCGACGAGCTAATTGATGACGTCGGTCCGGATGTCGCCCGGTTCTTCTTCCTCTCCCGAAGCGTCGATACCCACCTGGATTTTGATCTCGATTTGGCCAAGAGCAACTCCAGCCAAAACCCGGTATTCTACATTCAATACGCCTACGCCCGAATCTCCTCGATTTTTCGCCAGTTTTCCAAGACCGACGATTTTGTAATGCCGGAAAAAATTTCTATTACCCACCCGATTGAACGCCGACTGCTGCTACGAATTATTCAATTTCCCGATTTAGTCGAAGAAATCACCGGCGATTTGCAGGTGCACAAACTAACTCACTACGCGACCGCTCTAGCGACGGATTTGCATAGTTTCTACGAGCAGCTGCGTGTCCAGGGCGAAAAAGACGAAATCGTTCAATCGCGCCTGGCAATTTTGAAAGCCACCAGTCTGACGATTAAGAAAACCCTCGATTTAATCGGCATCTCCGCTCCGTCGCGAATGGTCAAAACAGCCGAGACTAAAGATTAACTAGATACAGGTTGGTGTCGATGGCTACCGCCAGACCTCCGGCGGTCATTTCCAGCGCCCCGATTGGCTTGTTGGCCGGCAGGAAGTAGCTTTTCTGCAAAACTCCGGCGTTGTTGTAGACAAACAAGAAATTGCCGCTGGCTAAATAATGATTGCCGCCGGCGTCAATCACGTAGCCGCTCGGGGCGCTAGTCACTGGCAGGGTAAAAGTTAGGGTTCCGAGGACGCTTTTTTTCCAGGTGACGACTTTGCCACCAGAGCTAACAGCGTAGAAATCTCCCGGCACTACCAGCTTGGTGGCGGTCGTAAACGGGCAAACCCCGGCCTTAGTCGCTAGGCTAGCGCTGTTTAGGTTATCGCTGAAGTTGGCAACTTTGTAGACGGCGCCGTTGGCGGTTTGGATGTATAAATTGTTCTGATACTTGGCAATAATTTTTCGGCCAACTGGAAGCGAGGCAGGTGAGGCCAAGCTTTTCGGCGAATCACTGCTGCTATCAAAGAGCCACAGGCCGCCAGCCGCGTCGGTCGCAACAATTTTGTTATCGGCAAAAGCCACCAAACCTGTCGGGCTGGCAATTTTTTGAGTTTGGTCAATCTGCGCCAGCAAGTGCCCGTCCCAGCGCGTTAATTGCCCGGTGCTGTCTAATAGATATAAATTACTGCCAACTGCCGCCATCTGACTGACCGGCTGGCTCAACTCGCTCATCACTGACGGCAAAGTCAGCGCTGATACCTGAAAACTTTCCAGCTTATTTTGAAAGTCTTGTTTTTGAGCTTCGGTCAGATTTTCATAGGCAGCAAAAGTCGTCGATTGATTCAAGAACGCGTAGATATCGTTGGAGTTTTGGTCGCTTAATTGATCGACCAAGTTTGGGGTGGAGGTGTTGGTGTTTAGGTGTTTAATAACTCGGCCTCGAACTAAATAAACGGCCAGCCCGGCCACGACGACTATCGCTACGCCCGAGTATAAAATATTGTTTAAGAGAAATTTGACGTAGGGAAAAGACCTTGCCCGCTCAAGAGATATTTTGGGAAGTTTGATTCGGGCAAAAAAAGCTTTCAAATTCGCCAGGGCTTTCTGCCCGATGAGGCCAATCGACGATAGCTCGAAAGCGGGCATTTTGACTTTGGGCAGTTCTAAACTGCGCTCGGTCTCGTCCCAGGTAAACTGACTGGAAAGGGGAGAGTCGGGAGCGTATTTGACGACGATACCTCGCCAAGTCGAGAGGTCGGCCTCCGGTTGCTCTTGGCGCAGATCTTTCAGAACTACCTCGGGATCGGCGCAGAAATTTTCCGGCGAGGCCGAAGGCAGGGCTTTGGCCAAGGAGCTAGTAACTACCGCTAGGGTGTCTTTTTTGGTTAAGTCGCCGCTAGTCACGGCCGAAAATCGGCTTTCGGTTAGGTCGGCGCGGCCGGAGACGTCGTTTATTTTGCCATCACGCCCGAGCATTACCCCAATCTGACCGGTCGAGGAAAAATGAACTTCCTGGTTGTTGAGGACGATAGTGGCCACGTTTAAACTTTGGCCGATTTTTTCTTCGAACTTTTCCAGCAAGTTGTTGGTGGTTTTTAAGGCTTGCTCGAAACGCATGAGCAGCGAGTTGCCTTCGCCGCGAGAAAATTCAATTTGGAGGCTGTCGATTATTTGTTCAGCCGCCTGACGCGCCGGATTCCAAGGGCTGGTAACTTCCACCAAACAAAATAAACCGACTTGGTGGCCACGAAAAGTCAGCGGCGTTAAACGGCTTAGAATATTTCGGTCGGTCGGTTTGTTTGGGGACGTCAAGGTCAAGATGCGGTAGGGTAAATCGTTGTTTGGCAATTGCTCGTCCATCTCTTCCTTCTGCTCCCTGTATACTCGTCCGAATCGGTGATATCAAGGCCGAACTAGTCGGGACGGCGAGACTCGAACTCGCGACCTTCGGACCCCCAGCCCGACGCGACTTCCTGGGCTCGGCCGTCGAAAGTTCGACATGGCCTCGCCCGCCGCGACGTTTCGAAGCCAAGCAGTTGGCTTCTCAATGGCGTCGCAGCCCAACTGCACTACTTTCGTCGGGCTAGGCAGACTCGAACTGCCGATCTCCGGACCCCCAGCCCGGCGCTTTACCAACTAAGCCATAGCCCGAAATGTTAATTTGGAGTATTTCGGGCTTGCCTGCGTCATAGCCCGTTTCTATGTATTTTACAGGAAAAAGGTTGGGTCAGGTAGCGGTTAACCGATTAAGAAGGTAGTCAGGTGAGTTGATAGCAAGACGACATAATCCAGCAGGAAATAAATCACTAAGAATATTAGTAAGAAAAAGGTGATGATATTGCCGCTGATGGCGTAGTAGACGCTGTCGGGTAAGAAAAGCCGCAGCAGGCGCGAGCCATCGAGCGGCGGCACCGGCAGAAGGTTGAAGAACATCAGGAAGATATTAATGTAGACGGCTAAAGTCAGAGCTGAAACAACAGCCGAAGGCAAGTGAGTGAGACGCAACAACCCGGCGATTAAAACTGCCAATAACAAATTAGCCATCGTCCCGGCTAGGGCAGTTTGGACGCCTTGAATCCGCGGATTGTCGAAGTTGCGTTCATCGACCGGCACCGGTTTGCCCCAACCAAAAATCGGTAGGGGAATACCGAAACTGGTTAGCATAATTAGCCCGACCAAAAGCGAGGTGCCGATCGGATCCCAGTGCCGAATGGGGTTCAAAGACAAGCGGCCTTCCAATTTGGCGGTCGGATCGCCGAAAAGATTAGCCACCCAAGCATGGGCGAACTCGTGTACCGACAGGCTAAAGAGGATTATCGCCACCAGGACGATGCCCATTATTAGGTCGGTGGAAAAACCAGCGGTTGTTACGCACATGTTAAGTCCTTGCCCACAAAAAGACGAACGAGTCTTGTCGCAACATTATTAGCAGTATATAATGTCTTAACAGGTGTTCAATAGATGAAAGCAACAAGGTTCTGTGAGTTATGTGGAAAAACTCCGCAGGTCGGTAACAATCGGCCGAAATCTCTGCACGCTACCAAGCGGGCCATTTTGCCGAACTTGCAAAAATGGAACGGTCTTTATATCTGCAACCGCTGCCGAAGAACGCTCAAAGCGACGATAGTCGCTTAAATTCTAAGCACTAAGCTCGAAATTCTAAACAAGCTCAAAAACTAAAAATTCGAAGCTCAAAACCGAGCCGCATTGTTTAGCGTTTAGAATTTTTAACTCGTTTTAGGATTTAGAATTTAGGGCTTACGATTTAGCCAGAAATCGTTCTTCGAAACAATTTTTGCAGAAAATTTCCGCGCTCGGATCGCTAGGGGTAAACTGAGCCTCGCCGATTTGGTGGCAGCCGGCGCAGGTAATCTTGAAATATTCGGCTTCTACGCGAGCCCGATTCATTTTGCGGCAGTCTTTGCAGCGGGTCGGCTTGTTTTTAAAACCTTTACTAGAGAAAAACTCCTGTTCGCCGGCCGTCCAGGTGAAATCTTTGCCGCACTCTTTGCACTTGAGTATTTTGTCTTGAAATTCCATTCCCTAGTATTCTAACAGTCGGTGGTGCTATTAGCAATTGATGATGACAACTTTTCAGGTAAAATGTCTGTATGGCCAATCTAGTTGCCGGACGATCCTACCTCGCCAGCCCTACCGATTTTGACCAGCTTGTTTTGAAGGACGTCTTGGCAATTGACCGGCTCGAATATGTCGGCGACGATTTGTCGGCCAAAAACACCAGGGAGCTAATTGGCTTGGCCAGCCAGAAACCGCTTGGCGAAACTCGGCTATTAGTTATCGAGCGAGCTGATCGAATGAGCGAAATTGTCCAGAATACCCTGCTAAAGCTCCTGGAAGAACCGCCCAGCCAGCTGATAATTATTCTTGTCACTGAACACCCGGAAAAATTAATCACGACCGTTGGCTCGCGTTTGGAAAAACTTACAAAAACCTCCTCAAAAGCTACTTTGTCTAACGGCGAGACAGCTTTCGATATTAAAGAACTCGAAGCGCTCAAAGACCGCCCCGCCTTGATTGAAAAACTCACTGGCTGGCGAGACGAACTACACCACCAGCTACTTAACAGCGGCAAAAAAACCTGGGCGGAGCGACTGGTGCTAGTCGACCAAGCCCTAACTCGGCTGGAGGCCAATTGCTCACGCAAGCTCGTTCTCGATGACCTCTACTTGCAAACGGGTGAAATATCCGATAATGAGTAAACGATGATGATTAGCCAAATAGCAACCTTTGCAGATGAGTAAATAATGATGGTAAGTCAAATTATTTTCTTTGCCGCCGTTGCCCTGTTGATTATCCTTCTGCTCCGGATGGCCAGCCGAGGCGACAGCTTGGGGCAGTTGACCCAAAATATCGGCGGCAGAATTGGTCCGGCAACTCGTTCGGTTGTTGGAGCGATTGGCGGAATTTTTTCTGGCCTTGGTAACCGGGCAAAATCCCTGCGCTTGCCGAGTCGTCCGGCCAAAGAATCGGTTCTTCAGCCGTCGTCGCTCGGGGAGCGCCAGGCGGAAGATCGTAAACACGATTTTTGGCAGAGCGATTTTGCCACAGAAAAACACGACCTGCCCTCGCGTTTCGAAGAAGGGGAGCAGTACATGCGCGATGGCAAGCTAGTCGAAACCGAGCAATTTTTCTTGCGGCTGGCCGCCAACCACCCGAATGACCCGAAAATCTACGCCCGTCTCGGCTTGCTCTACCTGAACCAAAAAAATTATTCTGACGCTATCGAATCTCTTAAAGTCGCCGTCAAACTCGACAAATACAACCCCAGCCGACATTATAATTTGGCTCTGGCATATTTTGGCAACAACGATACCCAACGTTCCATAGCCGCCGTTCGCGAGGCGATCAGCCTCGACCCTGTCACTCCAAAGTACCGGTCTCTCCTTGAGCAACTGCTAAATAGAGAGTAAAATTATGAGAGCAGGCCGGGGTAGCTCAGTGGCCAGAGCAACGCTTTTGTAAAGCGAAGGTCGTGGGTTCAAATCCCTCCCTCGGCTCAAAATGAACAAAAAAGAGAAGGGGGATCTTGCCGAGCTTCAGGTCGCCTCGGAGTTAATAAGAGTCGGATGGAAGGTGCTGTTTCCTTATGGAGAAGACCATCGATACGATTTAGTTGCAGAACGTCAAGGAAATTATCGACGAATACAGGTGAAATACGCTACTCCTAATAATGGAGTACTCAATGTTAACTGCCGTAGCAGTAATAATTGGTCGGTTATAAACTATTCTGCCGAAGATATAGATGTTTTAGCAGTCTTCAATCCGGAAAGTAGTGTGGTTTATTTCATTCCTGTAAGCGAGATAAATAAATCATTGTTTAAGCTTCGACTCGTAGATACGAAGAACCTACAAGAGAAGAAAATCCACCCTGCTGAACAATTCCTAGTGTTATCTTAATCTCGAAAATCAGTCAGCATCTTGGTATAATTGTCATTGTTCATTGAAAATTTGCTGGGATGGTAGAGTGGACAATTACTGCGGACTGTAAATCCGCCGCCTTCGGGCTACGTAGGTTCGAATCCTACTCCCAGCACGTCGCCGCCTTAGCTCAGTGGCAGAGCATGCGCATGGTAAGCGCAAGGTCCCGGGTTCAATCCCCGGAGGCGGCTCGAGTCCGGTCGAAAACCGGACGAGAGCGGGCGACGGGGATACGAGTTTACGACTGTCCCCGGAGGCGGCTCCCAGGTAGATTTATTCAGCCTGATTTGATAAAATAATCTAACAAATGGCCAAAAAGAAAGCCCGTGAACACGTCGCCCTCGAGTGCACCGTATGCAAAGAGCGCAACTACTACACGGAAAAAAACAAAACTAACACTACCACTCGCTTAGAACTCAACAAGTTCTGCTCGCGTTGCCGCAAATCCACCCCTCACAAAGAGAGTAAGTAAAGGAAAGACCCCTTGCGGGGTCTTCAGGTAATCCACTCGACGATTGTCTCGTAGACTTTCGTGGCGACTTGCTCGGGCGTCAGCTCAACGTCGCCGGCCGTGCAGCCAACGACAATCCAACTGTTAGCCTCGGCCAACTGCAGATACTCGGCGGCGACTGCCGTCATATAGGCGTCGTTTTGCTCGTGAATGTCGGCTTGGCCGACCTGACCGCGGTTGTCGGCCACTTGAGCCCGTCGGGCGATTACTCGAGCTCGACGTATTTCTTCCGGCAAGTTGAGAATAATCGTCAAATTCGCTTCAGGTAGGCCGAGGTAACCATGCTCCAGGAGCATGGTTTTCAGTCCGAACTTGTGTCGCTCATCCTCATCGTCGATCTTTGCTCCTTGATGGGCCAAGTTCGAGCAGATGTAGCGGTCGAGCAGGAACCAAGTTCCCTTCTCGATCTGGGGCCGCATCACCTCGTGGTAGGTCTCATAACGATCGGCCGCGTAAGGCCACGAGGCCAGTAGCGGATTGTCGCGAATCTTGGCCGGTACTCGAACGATCTCGTCAGCCGAATCGCCATCTAGATAGTTCCGCACTAGCTGTCCGAAATATTCGCGGTAGTTGGGAAAGCTCGCCGAAAGAAACTTCTTGCCACCAAGCGATTGACTGGCGTTGAGCATCTCTAGCACGAGCCTGGTTGTAGTGGCTTTGCCGGTTCCGTCCGGACCGTCAATGACGATAATTCCACCCTGCGTAGCGTTCATCTCGCCTCCATAATGTAAAGAGCTTACTACGTGCCTTCGTCTCACAAAACTCCTTTTCTTGCAAGGTGGGGGACTTACCGCTACCGTAAAATCATGTTTCGACTAGTCGCAATTGTCGGTCTGGCAGGCTCGGGAAAATCAGAGGTGGTCAAGGCGTTTGAAGCGGCAGGTTTTACCAAAATCTATTTTGGTGGTCTGACGATAGAGAAATTAAAAGAAGCCAATTTCGAAATCAACGAGCCCAATGAGCGAATGATGCGCGAAAAACTTCGTCGCGATCACGGCATGGCCGCTTACGCCACTTTGAATTTGCCAAAAATCAAGGAGGGTCTGAAAAAAGTCTCGATAATAATCGATGGCCTCTACTCCTGGGAAGAATATCTCGTGCTGAAAAAGGAATTTCCCGCCCTCGAGGTTGTGGCGGTTCAGGCTAGTCCGAAAATTCGCTATCAACGGTTGACGACCAGACCGATTCGACCGCTAACAAAAGCGGAAGCCGAAAGCCGCGACTACGCCCAAATTGAAAACCTTCACCAAGCTGGGCCGATTGTTATGGCCAACCGCACCATTATTAATGAAGGCAGCTTGGCAGAACTGGAGAAACAAGTTAGCTTAATTCTTGGGGAGAAAAATGGCAAAAACTAAAAAAGACAAACGTTTGGATTGGGATCACTATTTTATGGAGATAGCCAAAGTTGTGGCGACAAGAGGAACTTGTGATCGCAAGCAAGTTGGATCGGTGATAGTTCGGGACAAAATGATTCTTTCCACTGGCTATAACGGGAGTATTCGCGGCTTACCGCATTGCGATGAGGTCGGGCACGATATGGTTAATGACCATTGCGTTCGAACGGTTCACGCTGAAACTAACGCCGTCTTGCAGGCCGCCAGAAACGGTGTAGCGGTTCTTGGAGCGACAATTTATATTACCGCCAGTCCGTGTTGGGATTGTTTTAAGCTTATTGCCAACACTGGTATTAGTCGAATTGTCTACGGTGAATTCTATCGCGAGGAGAAGGTTATTGAAACAGCCAAGACACTCGGTATTGAGCTAGTCGACCTCTCCAACGAAAAGCAGTAAAATACTAAGGTGAGTGGCGTCATAGGGGCGTAGCTCAGTTGGGTCGAAACGCCAACGAGAAACCAACTGCTTGGTTTCGAGTCGTTTCGGCGGGTGAGGCTTTGTCGTAAGACAGCCGAACCCAGGAAGAGCGCCGTGTTTAGGACGTGTACACTGCAGGGACGTAGCTCAGTTGGTAGAGCGCTTGTCTCCAAAACAAGAGGTCGCAGGTTCGAACCCTGTCGTCCCTGCAGTGTATATGACTCATTCCAGAACCGGTTGTCGCAGGTTCGATCCCTGTCGCCTCTGCAAACATCGGCTGTTGACAGGCCTTGAACGACCCAAGTAGAGTGAATATATAAAGGTATAAGTCCGCCTACGCGTAAGGCTTCGGTGGGCAGAGGAGGGATTCTGGACGCTCAAGATAAAAAACATGTAGTTGAGGAGAAAATCGCGTCGATTGGTACCGGCGTCAGCGCCCTAAATACCTTTGGCCTGATTATTTTCTGCGTCGTTTTGGTGGAAGTGCTCCTGCTAATTTTTCTAAATATTTATGAGAAAAGCCGTATCGATAACCTAACCGGCCAAATCAACACCAGCAAAACCCAACTGGCCACCAGTGACTACGCCACTATTAACTCCCAGATCGACAGTGTTATCACCGGCCAGACTCAACTTCAGGCGGCTCTCAACAAAAAAGTTCCCTGGAGCAAGTTTTACACCATGCTCGACGCCGTTACTCCCAAAGACGTCCAGCTCAATAACTTGTCGATTAACGACGACGGTAATTTCAAGGCCGATGGGGAGACCACCAGCCTGACTAGCCTGGCCAAGGCGATGGTTGCCTGGCGAGATGGCACCGGTGCCGTCAAAACTCCTTTCAGCACCATTACTTTGGGTGGTAACGGTTACACCAACGACGCCACCAACCGCCGAGTAGCCTTCTCTATCACTGGCCAAATAGATCTGGGCATAGTTAAGGCGGCTCAATGATGAATAAACAGCGCCTAGGTTTGTGGCTACTACTAGTGGCGATAATCGGCTGGTTTGCCGTGGTTCGTCCGCAGCTGTCGACCTTTAGCGACAACGCCCTTCAGGTCAAGACCAAAGACGTCGAGGCGGCTTCCTACCAGACTCGGCTCAACCACGTTAAGGCTATCAAAGACGCCGGCGCGGCCACCCAAGCCAAGCTAGCCTCCTATTTCCTGGCCATGCCCAGCCTTAGCCAAGTGCCAGAAGCTTTAGTAATGATTGAAAACCTCGGTTCTAGCACTGGCATTGTCTTCAACTCGGTTTCCGTCGGTGCCCCGACCGGTAGCGAAGTGCCGGTCAGCATCTCGTTCACTGGCAACCTGACCACCACCTCGAACTTCCTGAACGCGGTCTACGACAATATTCGCACTGCCGACATCACCAGCCAAACCGTCACCGCCGATAAGTCCGGCAACCTCGTCTTTAATATTCAACTAGGATTTATTTATCAAGGAACGGGAGCCCAATAAATGAAACTCGAAAACATTATCGGTATCGGTCTGCTGGTTCTAGCAATTTTCGGCTTTATCTTGTCGCTGCTTTTAGGCTTACCATCGAGCGACAAGGTTAATCAAACCGCCCAGCCGCTGCAAAACCTGCCGGAAGATTTCTTTGCTTCAACTAATCAACTCAATACCACCATCGGCCAGCTCAAGGTTCCTTCAGGTGTGCCAGTGACGGCCGACCCGAATAACCTCGGTCGATCTAATGTCTTCGCGAGTTTTTAATGCATGGCGTTAAAAACTTTTCCAGCTGGAACGACTAGAGCTACCTCGCGGGGTTTTCTCGACCTCCTAATTGACAAGGGCTTACTTAAGTCCGGATTTCGCCAAGTTCTTGCCTCGTACGAGCTTGATGAGCTGGAAAAATATTTGGTCGACAAACAATTGATGACCAAGGAACACCTGGCTCAACTGTTTGCCGAATACTTCAGCCTGCCTTTTGCTCGGCTAGTTAATCGGCCGATTCTGCCGGAGGTTGCCAGGCTCTTGCCGCTGGAGACGATCGAAAGATACAAAGTTCTGCCGTACGATTTGCAGAGCGTAAATTTGTTTTTGGCCGTCGGTGAGCCGTCAAGATTACAAAAAAACGCCCCGCAAACCTTGCTGAAACTGCGTCAGCAAAAAGGTTTGAGGATTCACCTAACCATCGTGCCAGAAGACGATTTCGCCGCCATTGTGGCTAAGCTCAAGAGTACAGCTTTACCAACATTGCCCGAGCCAAAACCACCGGTAACTCCTACCGCCGAGCCCAAACACGAGACTCTAGCGGCTGTTCATACTACTGAGCCCAGCCATCCGGAGGTCATTAAAAAGGTCGAGCAGCAGCAGAAATTCGTCGATTTGACCCATATGGAAATTCCCCCAGACGTGCTCAATAAAATTCCCTACAACGTCGCCAGCAAGTATCACCTAATTGTTTTTGGCCAAGAGAAACCGAAAAGCCAGTTTGAACCAGCGCTAATTAAAATCGCCATCCTCAACCCCAACGATTCACATATCAAGGAAATCGTCGGTTATATCGAGCAGAAAAACAAAGTTCTGGTTGATCGCTACCTGACTGATCAAAAATCTTTCGACAAAGCCTTGAGTGGCTACCCAGAAACACAAAAAGCCACCACCGAAGAATTGGTCATTGAGGGTGACGAAAAACCCCTGCCACCGGTTCCTGAAGCCAAAAAGCCCGAGCCCGAGGTGAAACCAGCGCCTATCTCGCCGCCAAGTATCCCGGCTGTTGTCAAGCACCCAATTGAACCTGAAAAAGTGCCACCGCCCGCCGCGCCAGCCCAAGTTGCTAAAGAACCAGCCAGGCCGGAGGCCGTTTCGGTTAGCGAAACTGGCGTTGAGGTTAGTTCGGCTGATATTATTACCCGGCCGACCGAAGAATCGGCCGCTGAATTGCAAAGGCTGGCTCGTGAGCAGCAGCTGACGGCCGAAGACCAGAATCTAGACCGGTTGCTGCGCAAACCAATTCTCTCGGCCGAAGAGTTGGCCGGCGTTTTCAAGACGGGGATTGTCCCAGAGATTGTCGCCGCCACCCTTTTCCTGGCGATTCGTATGGAGGCCAGCGATATTCACATCGAAGCCGGAGCCGAAACCGTCCGAGTGCGTTTCCGCATCGATGGCATCTTGCACGATATCGTCACCGTACCGCACTTCCTTCACGCCCCGCTGATTTCTCGCATTAAAATTCTGGCCAAGATGAAGATTGACGAACAGCGCATCCCGCAAGATGGTCGATTTGACGTAGTTATCGACAAGCGCCAGGTAGATTTGCGTGTCTCGACAATGCCGACTGTCCACGGCGAAAAAGTCGTCATGAGGCTGCTCGATAAATCTGCCGGAATTATCTCCCTTGAGCAGCTGGGTCTAACTGGTTCGGGTTTTGACACCTTGATTGCCAACGTCGTCAAACCGTACGGCGTCATTCTTTCAACCGGCCCGACCGGCTCTGGTAAATCGACAACCCTTTACGCGATTCTAAACCGTATCAGTAAGCCCGGGGTAAATATTATTACCCTGGAAGATCCGGTCGAGTACGAATTGGCTGGCATCAACCAAGCTCAAGTCAAGCCGCAGATTGGTTTTACTTTTGCCGAAGGCTTGCGCTCGGTTTTGCGCCAAGACCCGAACGTGATTATGGTTGGTGAGATTCGCGACCTGGAGACCGCCGCCATGGCCACTCACGCCGCCCTGACTGGCCACTTGGTGCTTTCCACCTTGCACACCAACGACGCTCCTGGTGCCCTGCCCCGTCTCATTAATATGGGAGTTGAACCGTTTTTGATTACTTCTTCAATTAACGCCGTGATTGGCCAAAGGTTGGTTCGAAAAGTCTGCGAACACTGCAAGGAACCCGCCGAGATTCCCAACACCGTCAAGGCCTATATCCAGAAAGAATTGGCCGCTATTCCCTCGGGGCAGCTGAAAAATGTCAACCTCGATCAATTGGTTTTCTACCACGGCAAAGGCTGCCAACACTGCACCAACGGTTATAAGGGTCGAATCGGTATCTTCGAGGTGCTGTCGATGAACGAGGAGATTGAGGAGCTGGCGGTTCGTAAAGCCCCATCTTCGGAGATTAAAAAATCCGCCATCAAGACCGGCATGGTGACAATGACCCAAGACGGGCTGATTAAAGCCCTCAAAGGCATTACCACCGTCGATGAAGTCTTGAGGGTGACGACCACGGAAATTAAAGAAATGCCAGCGGTAGAGAAATAAATTTTGCCAACAATGAAATATACCGATAATGTAGTATTGAGGAGGAAAAATGGCTGAAGCAATGACCGCTCAAATGAAGCAGCTGCTGGATTACGCAATCGAGAAGGGCGCCAGCGACTTGCACATAACTGTCGGTGTTCCACCACTAATTCGTGTTGATGGCAAACTGATTCCGTTAACTGATTCTGCCGAAGTTACCGCCCAAACCGCCGAGCAGCTCTTGATGAGTATTATGACCAGCGAGCAGGTTGAGCGTTTGAACCAACGTCGTGAACTGGACTTTTCTTTCGGTTACGGCAAGACCCGTTTTCGAACCAACTGTTTCTACCAAAAAGGCAACCTCGGGGCGGCTTTGCGTTTGATTCCGATGGCCATCAAAACAATGGCCGACTTGGGCGTGCCGCCGATTTTGGAACGCTTTGCCGAACCGTCACAAGGCTTTGTTATTATCACCGGCCCGACCGGTCACGGTAAATCTACCACCCTGGCGGCCTTGGTCGAGAGCATCAACGAAAAACGAGCCGAACACATTATTACTATCGAAGATCCGATTGAGTATGTTTTTGAGCACAAAAAGTCGGTGATCGTTCAACGAGAAGTCGGCTCGGATACCAACTCGTTCAGTCGAGCCTTGCGCTCGGCTTTGCGTGAAGACCCGAACGTTGTTCTAGTTGGTGAGATGCGCGATTTGGAAACCATCGAGGCTGCCCTAACCTTGGCCGAAACTGGTCACCTGGTCTTTACCACTTTGCACACCAACTCGGCTGCCCAAACCGCCGATCGTATCATCGACGTCTTCCCGCCGCATCAGCAACAGCAGGTGCGAATGCAGCTGGCTAACGTCCTACTCGGTGTTGTTTCCCAGCGTCTCTTGCCTCGGGTTCAGGGCGGGCGAGTCCTGGCCACCGAAATTATGATGGCCAACTCGGCTGTTCGTAACACTATTCGCGAAGGCAAAACTCACCAGCTACCGAACATTATCCAAACCTCGGCCTCCGAAGGCATGATTTCCTTGGATAAAGTTTTGGCTGAACTGGTCTCGAGAGGGGAGATCACTATCGACGTCGCCTTGTCGTGGGCGATTGATCCCAAGGCCTTTAAGATGATGGTCTATTGATAAACCAAAAACTAAAAAGAAAAAACTAAAAACATATTTCTGAGGGGAAGACATAAAAACCAACACTCATAGCATCGACAACCTGTTCCACCGAGCCTCGGCCCAGGAAAAGGCCTTTGTCGCCAGGCAACTGGCGGTGATGATTGACGCCGGCCTGCCTTTGGCCGATGCCGTCAAGTCACTCTCCGAACAAACTGGCAACGCTCTTGTCAAAGAAACCTTGCAAGAAATCGGCAAAGACCTGGAAAACGGCTTTCGTTTTTCCGAGGCAATTCGCAAACACCCAAAAGTTTTCAACCACGTCTTTGTCTCGGTTGTGGCGTCTGGTGAGGCTTCAGGAAAACTCGACGTCTCTTTGTCTCTGCTAGCCGACGAGCAAGAGCGCGACTACGGCTTCCGTAGCCGGGTAATGGGGGCGCTGCTCTACCCGGGCTTTATCGTGGTGGCGATGTTCGTTGTTGGAATTATTATGGTTACTCGTATCGTTCCGGCTTTGGAATCGGTCTATAAGGAGTCAAACATCGATCTGCCCTGGACGACCAAAACCGTTGTCGCCGTGACCAATAG
Organism: Saccharimonadales bacterium (SeqCode); assembly: GCA_035510775.1. Taxonomy (GTDB): domain Bacteria; phylum Patescibacteriota; class UBA1384; order 2-12-FULL-50-11; family 2-12-FULL-50-11; genus DATKGP01. Next base: position 8,294 of record DATKGP010000058.1, on the reverse strand, counting down.
CATTATTGGCTACTGGTATCTGTATGTCATCGGCATTGTGGTGATTGTTGCCCTAATGGTTCGCTACTACTCGAGTGAAGAAGGCCGCCGCAGTATTAACAGTGTGATGTTGAGGATTCCGGTTGTTGGTGATTTGCTGATGGATTTGGAGATGGCCAGGATGACCCGTATTTTAGGCATAATGCTCCAGACAGGCGTGCCGATTATTCAGTCACTTGATTCAGTCTCGCTGGTGATGGACAGCATTATTTACCGCGAGGCTCTGCAGATGACCGCCCGCAACGTCGAGCGCGGGGCGCCGATTTCTCAATCAATGGCCAAGTTTGAAGTTTTCCCCAACGCCGTTACCGAAATGATCGCGGCCGGAGAGAAGACCGGCAAACTCGATGAAGTCCTAGATAAGCTAGCTAATTTTTATGAAGCCCAAACTTCTCAAGCTACCAAAAACTTAGCCAGTCTTGTTGAGCCAGTGGTGTTTGTGGTGGTTGGCTTGGGCGTGGCCTTTATGGTCTTTTCAATCATCGTGCCTATTTATAACTTGGCATCAGCAATTAAGTAGAGTAACAATTAAAAAGGGTAGATGTAATATGTCACAAAAAACCCGAGCTTTTACCTTAATTGAGCTGTTGATGGTCATCGCCATCATCGGTATTTTAGCCGCCTTAATTATTGTTTCTCTGGCCGGAGCCAGATCTAAGGCCAACGACACCAAGCGGAAGAACAACGCCCGCAATATTGATACCGCCCTTGCCCAATACTATCAGGAGAACGCCTCGCTCTACCCGGTTCAGAACACCGACGGTGGCGTGGACGTTAATACTCTCTCAACTATTCTTAGTCCGACTTATTTATCATCGACAAACGTATTCATTCACGATAAAACCGCCAGCTATATTAGCTCTAGTAGCGGATCGAGCTACGGCCAAGCCTGGGAGTTAGAGAATATCGCCGAAACGGCCGTTAACACAGGTAACGGTGTTTACGCGACCAAAAGCGCCAACGCCGCCGGGGTGGTGGCAGTGCCGGCCAAGGGCGGGGCAGTAGGCTTTAACGGTACCTCGACCGATGTGACGATTAACGAGCCGGGTTCGGGTACCAATCTCCACCCAGCGGCCTTTTCGGTGGCTTTTTGGGTTAATCCCAGTAGCGTCACCGGTTCCCATGTTTTGGTACACAAAAACGCCTCGAGTGTTGGTTGGCGAGTTTGGCTGAATGCCAACCACGTCAATGCCGATTACCAGGGAGCCACTGGCGGTACGACTCTGACATCGGCTAGTACCACAGCCTTGTCGGTCGGTAAGTGGTATTACATCGTGGTGACATATGCCAGTGGGTCGGTGAAAATATATGTGAGCAGCACCGCTACCGCCGGAACTATGGGTAACCCGACCTTCGACAACACTACTGATACTAACCCGATCGTGATGGGTGGTATTCCCACCGGTTCGGGCTGGACGGCTTTCAATGGTAGCGTCGATGATTTTCGTCTTTATAATCGAGTCTTAACGACCACAGAGGTCGGTTACTTATATAACTCTGGCTATGGTTCGTACGGTACTCCAGGTGAAATCAACAGCACTACGCCGCCCTTGCTAGTTGGTCTGCGCTTTAATGAAGGCACGGGGACGACGCTTAATAACTACACCACAGCCACTTCTGCGACCGGAACAATCACCAACGGCACCTGGAACACTGGCAACTCGCCATTGGGATTAACCTCGATTGGAGCCAGCTTAACGGGGAAAGCCTTCGTAACCTATGGACCGCAGTAAACTCTGGCTTGACAGAAGGCGAGAAACCCCGGATATTTATATAGAAATGACTTTCACCGATTCTAATGTTCGTGAGGGGCGGTCGACGAAAGTTACAAAAATGAGTTCAAAAAAGGAGAACAAATGAGAAGAAAAGGTTTTACATTGATTGAGCTTTTGGTGGTTATTGCCATCATCGGTATCTTGGCAGCCTTGATCATCGTGTCTTTGACCGGTGCTCGAGCCAAAGCCACTGACACCCAGCTCAAAAACAATGCTCGTAACCTAGACACAGCCCTGGCGCAATACTACCAGGATCAAAGCAGTGTCTACGTCAGTGCGGCCACAGCTGGTGGTACTGAAGTTTCTAGCGCCCTGTCGACTGGCCTATCCCCGTACTTGAGTGGTGGATCATCTTCCGCGGTGTTTGGTCACACGGGAACTGATGCCAAATACATCTCGGGTACTTACAACGCCGTTGCTGGTGGGGAATACGCCCAAGCCTGGACGCTCAAGAACGGTAGTGAGACTGCCGTAGCTTCCGGTAACGGAATCTATTGTACTGGTGGTCAAGCTCCCGCGGCCGGTGCTTGTGGTGCTGACGTCACAGTCGGAACGGTTATTGTTCCGGCTCCAGGTGGAAACATCAACATTACCGGAATGCGAACAGCTTACACCGGTAGTCGTGCGTTCGTGACTTACGGTCCGCAGTAAAGTTAACCTCACGCGTGAGGTAAAAAGCAAAATTCCGCCTTCCGGCGGATTTTTGCTTTTGGGTAGGTGATGCTACACTGAAAACATGCATCGGGGATTTACCTTGATTGAAATGCTAATCGTTATTGCTATTATTGGCGTTTTAGCTACTATAGGCATAGTCTTAATGGCCGGCGCCCGAACCAAAGCCACCGATACCCAAATAAAAAACCATGGCCACGATATGGCCAACGCCGTCGCTCAATACTACCAAGACAATAACACCTACCCGATTGTTGACGCCGTTGGTGGGACGACGATTGTCCAGGGTGATCCGAACACCGACGGCGACCAAGCGATTCCACCGGTCAGTCAGTACTCGAACGCCGGTGAGGTTTCTGATATCTATAACCACTCGGGAACCGACGCCAAGTACGTTTCTGACGACGTCGGTAGCCAGTATGCCACCGCTTGGACGCTCAAAAGTGGTAGTGAGACACCCGTGACGACTGGCAGCGGCGTCTATGAAATCACCGGCGCCGACGGCGGCACTGTCACTCCTGGCAACTCCTCGACCTATGATCTAACCGGAATGCAGGTACTCGACAATGGCGCGACCAGAGCCTTTGTCACCTATGGTCCGCAGTAACTCTTCCTAGTCATTTTTGGGTTGCTCTGCTACAGTGAATGTATGGGAGAGGTGATTGCTTTCGTTTTCGGTTTAATCTACGGTTCGTTCCTGAACGTGGTGATACTGCGCTTTGACGACTGGATCTCCATTATCCGCGACCGCTCCCACTGCCCAAACTGCAAAGAACAGCTTCGCTGGTACGATTTAGTACCAGTGGTTAGTTTTATTTGTCTAAGAGCCAGGTGCCGCTACTGTCATAAACCGATTTCTTGGCAGTACCCAGCCGTTGAGCTGATGACGGCAGTGCTGCTGGCCGCCGGCTACTGGGTAATTTTTGTTACCTCAATCTTCTCGCTGACGATGGCTGTTTTGGCCTTCGCCCTCTACGTGTTAATTATTGGCTGCTTGGTTGTCATCTTTACCCACGACTTGAAGGAAATGATGATACCTGATTATCTTTCTTATTTCTTGCTAATAATCTGCCTGCTTTTCGGTTGGATTATGGCCGGATCACTCAAAGATGTTCTAATCGGCGGGCTTATTGGTTTTCTGCCGGTGGCTTTGTTGGTTTACCCCAGTCGCGGTCGCTGGATGGGCGAGGGCGACGTTAAAATAGCCGCCAGCCTCGGCCTCATGACCGCCTACCCATTGTCGCTGGTTTTCTTGGCGGTGGCCTTCATCTCTGGGGGAGCTTTTGGGGTGCTAGCCTTGATTAGCAAAAAAGCCAAGCTCAAGACCGCCGTGCCGTTCGCCCCGTTTCTAATTATCGGTGGGCTGGTCGCCTTCTTCTGGGGCTACCAGTTAATTAACTGGTACTTTGGTTTTCTTAATGTCTATTAAAAGTTTTGGAAAATTGCGAAGGGGTTTTACTTTACTTCGCAGAAGAGGGTTTACCCTCATCGAGCTTTTGGTGACGATCGCCATCATCGGAATGCTAACAGGCCTTTTAGTCACCAACATCGACAAATCCTTGAGTCAGAATCGTATAGCTAACGACGCCCAACTTTTTAGCACCAAAGTCGAAGAGGTTCGTCTGACGGCCGCCTCAACACAAAGCAGCGACGAACAGTCAGTCAGCCCGACCACCAAGCAAGATATCGGCTATTATGGCATTTACTTAGGTGTCGATAAACACTCGTTTTATTTATTGAAACTGCCGAGCGATCTAACTGGCATTACCGACAGCGACCTATCCACTAACACTAATTTTGTTGTTCAAAAAGAGGTTTTGAGTTCAGGGGTCACGGTCGTTGGCGGCAGCAACCACTCGGACGAGGTTCTGGCCTACCGCGTTCCTAGCCAAGAGCTATTTTGCCTGAAGCGCAACTCCACTACTGGCAAATGGTCGGCCACCACCCCAATTTTTAGCAGCCCATTTTTTCAGCTTGCCTACCAAAAAAAGACCGCCAGCGTGAAAATAGACGACTATACTGGTAAAGTTGAGGTAAGTTACTGATGATTAAGCGGGGATTCACACTACTTGAAGTTTTAGTCGCCAGCGGCGTCCTGTTCATCGTTGCCTCGGCTGTGGTTGGTTTAAGCAATACCATCATTCAGGGGACAGTCAGCAATTCGGATCGAACAGTCGTCAACCGCTGGGCAACAGAAGGCCTGGAATTAACTACCAAAATTCGCGACGACACTGTTTTGCAAAATAAAACCGACGCCGCCGGCAACCCACTTTGGCTCGATCAGGCCACCAGTGTTGATAAATACGGCTGGTACAAATTGCAGCAAGATCCAATTTCCGGCATTTGGAAATTAGTGGCCACACCGTATCAGGTTAAGCAGCCGCTTTCGGCGGTTGCTGGCGATTACGCCGAAAGCTTAACCTCTGACCAGACTCAAGCTTACCGTTTAATTTGCCTTGAATCGGTTGGTGCCAAGCAGATTCCCGACAATGCCAGCGGCGACTTTATCTACTGTAATGCCAAGGATTCTGATGGCACGGCTTTTAATGATGGCGACCGCAATGTTAAGACCGACTGTGATACCAACGACGTTTACTGTTTGTTCACCAAAAGTAGCCTTAACGCCGACAATCTTGCCGCGACACCACTAAGATTAATTCCGGCCGGCAACGCCGTCAAGGCTCGCGCGGTCATCGTCTGGCCAGACAAATCTAGCTACAAAGTCAGCGATATGGCGACGATATTAACTAACTGGCAAGGCTATGACCATTAGCAAAACCAAAAACCAAAAACTAAAAACTAAAAACTCTTTCAAAAAAGGGTTCACACTCATTGAGCTTCTAGTGGCGGTGACGATTTTTTCCGGACTGATAATTTTAGCCATCGGCGCCTTTGCCCGTAGCGCTATTTCGGCGGAGAAAACCGATGCCTTGCGGAGCAAAACCGAAGCTGCTCGGGCGGTGATGGATCAAGTTAGCAACGACTTTCGTTACGTCTACGCCAATAATTACACGATTGATTCCAGCGCCAACTCCTTAAGTCTGACCATTAAGTTTCCTGACGCCACCTATAGCAAGAAAATATACCGCTACGCCAACGACACTATCCAGGTAGCCGAACAGCGTTGCAACACTGACCCAGTCAATTGCCAGTTGCCGTCAAACTTCACCGCGCTCTTAGGCTCGGCTTACGACGTGGTTAGCCCGACGGTGGCCAGGCCGATTTTTTCCGGCGCCAACAGTACCGCCACCACCCAAGGGTATCTGTCCCTCGATTTAACAATTAAGGCCAAGGATAGCGGGGCGACGATTACCGACGTGGATCACTGTTCGGTTGACCCGGGCGTCTGTTACCAGCTCAAAACGACTCTAACCACGGAGAATTACCAACGATGAAGACCAAAAAGCCAGGCTCGAGTTTGCTGCTAGTAATGCTCATAACGGCCGGGATTTTGACGGTAGTTTTTGGGACGCAACGGCTGGCCTTGGTTCAGTTCAGCCAATCGTCTCGCGACGAAGACAACCAGACCGCCTACTACGCCGCCAAAGCCGGCATCGAAGATGGCCTAGCCAGGTTTCGTTTTGCCCATAACGCTGAGACGGTTACTGGCGATAACAACGACTACACCTGGTTCGACTTGTCTAATGGGGCAGATTTAGGTAAGTTCGCCGACAACAATACGCCCAGCCTCGATCCAAGCCACGAATACTACGGTCTAAAGGTCGATTACCGCGTGCCGACTCTGGGCAACTTTGGCGATCAGGCCACCTGGAAAAGTATCGCCGCCGATGGCTCGCTCGATCTTGCCGGCTTTCCCAACTCCAGCAGCGATTACTACCTACATTACAAAATTAAGTTCAGCCAAGCCAACGGCGCCGGTTCGCCCTGCCTGGCTCAACTCCAACAAATTCGCACCACCGATCTGGGCGTAACTAGTTACACCCTGGTAACGGCCACCCCGGATTCGTTTTTAATGTACGACTCGGCCGGTAACAATCTGCCGATTCGTACCAGTGTCAGCGGTTCGCCGGCTCTGTCTAACGTCGTCCGAATTCGAGCGGTCGGCTGCTCGATGACTGTGGCCGCCCAGACCGTAACTTCCACCGGCACGGCCGCCAACATTAATTTTGACGGTCTGACCACCACCGTAACTTCCACCGGCTACTTCGGCTCAACTAAGCGAACTCTTGTCGCCCAAATTGACCGAGCCTCGGGCACGCTGCTGGGCATCTACGACCTGACGCTCTACGGCGGCAGCGGCAAAGTCGGTAAGTAACTCGTTGGCTGGACAAACAGGCGAGTTTCCCACATACTAAATCGGCATGAAAGAAATTGTTGTTCATACCGACGGCGCTTCGCGCGGTAATCCCGGGGCGGCGGCGATTGCCTATGTTATTGAAGGGTTGAACGATTCTGCGATTGAACACGGCCAGACAATCGGAAAAACTACCAACAACCAAGCCGAATACCAAGCGATGCTGGTGGCCTTGGAAAAGATTCAGCTCGAGCTGGCTGAACCGGCTCAAGTTCAGTGCTTTTCCGATAGCGAACTCATGGTCAAGCAGCTCAACGGTCAATACCGAGTAAAAGACGCCCTGCTCAAGCCTCACTACGAAAAAATTCTCGGGCTGGTTGGTCAGCTAAGCCGCCGGCATATTTTAGTTGGTTTTACCGCTATCCGCCGAGGCGACAACCAGCGGGCTGACGAACTGGCCAACATCGCCTTAGACGGCTCTACCGTGCGGTAAAATGCTCAAGAAAATTCTTGCCTCGCCGGTTGATTGGTTTATTCTTTGTATCCCCATCGCCTTGGTGATTATTGGCATTATCACCATCTACACCATCACCTATCCTGATTACCATTTTAAGCTGGCCTTAGACCAGCTGATATTCGCCAGCCTGGGACTGGTGGTAATGGCAACCTTAATGTTCACCAATTACCGAGCCTTTTCTTCCGTTGCTTGGCTACTGTATGCCGGCGGAATTATCTTGCTAGCCCTACTGGTGCCACCACTGGCCTCGAAGTTGCCATTTATCCACACGGTTTATGGCTCGAACCGTTGGATAAATATCGGTTTCTTCCAGCTTCAGCCCTCGGAGGTTTTTAAGTTTCTGGGAATCATCGCCGCCTCGGCCTATCTGGCACGTAGCTACGTCTTGTTTGGCTTGAAAAAGGCCGCCCTTTACCTCTTAATTATCGCCCTGCCACTAATCATGGTTTTAGTTGAACCAAATCTAGGCACTACGGCCGTCTTAATGGTAATTTTTGGGGCGATGTTTTTGGCCGCCAAGCCGCCGATGCGCCTAGTGGCCATCATTGCCGCTCTAATTATCGTGGCCATCCCGATAATTTTCCTTAATCTCAAGCCGTACCAGCGAACTCGTGTCGACACTTTTCTTAACCCCCAGGCCGATCCGCAGGGTCAAGGCTACAATGTTCGCCAGGCTTTAATTGCCGTCGGTAGCGGCGGTCTGACTGGCCAAGGCTTTGGGCAGGGGACCCAGACAGTTCTAAACTTTTTGCCAGTCCCGCACTCGGACTTTATTTTCGCCGGTTTTGCCGAGGCGACCGGCTTTCTGGGCGCGGCGACGCTACTGGTTCTTTATGGAGTTTTACTCTGGCGAATTATTGTCGTCGCCCAAATATCCGAAGATCCGTTCGGGCGCTTTATCGCCATCGGCGTGGCTGCCAAGATATTTTTTCAGGTAGTGATTCATGTCGGGATGAATATCGGGCTTCTGCCGGTAACCGGCATTCCGCTACCATTTATGTCTTACGGCGGCACGGCCATTATTATCGACTTGGCT
>DATKGP010000057.1:0-10685 GCA_035510775.1 Saccharimonadales bacterium (SeqCode) | reverse complement strand
AGGTCGTCCGTACGCGGCTCGTTCCTTATGATTTGCCGGCTAACGGTCAGTCTGCTCAGATGGTGCTTACCGATTGGGTAAACACGAGTGACGTCCCGGCTGGCGCTGCTTACGCCGATATCACGGCCTACGACGCGGACGTCCAACAGCACTTCGGCGGCCAGGCACCGCTGAAAGATGACACAGAGCCAACGCGCAAGCAACCCATTGTTGATTCGATCTCAAACAAGAGCCAAAGACTAGTCTAGCTAGAAGGCTCGTGATTCGTTTCGTAGTCGAAACTCAGTTTCGAACCTGTCAACAGGCTTCTAATGTTGTCCCACCCCTTCCGCTTCATGGGGTTTGAACCCCACATTCTTGCCCGTCGTTTGTGCTAGGATAAAGTAAATGGCGAAGCGCGACGAACTAGAGTTTAGTGCCAAGGAGTTCCCCCATCACGAGAAAAATCATCTATGGTACTTCGGTATAGGTCTAATTGTCGTGGCGGCCATCGTCATCACTTTGAAGTACCATAATTATCTGTTGGCGGCGGTGGCTGTGGCAGCCGGTCTGGCGGCTTTTAGCTTGGCTAGGGTTACGCCGTCAACTCATTCAATCAAGCTGACACCCAAGGGCGTGTATTTTGGCAAAGACTTTTTCCCCTACCACAAACTCCGGGCTTTTTGGTTGGCCTTGGCCGGTGAGCACACGACTGTGTATTTGGAGCGGCTGAACTTTTCCTCTATGATTTCGTTTGTCATCCCCGAAAGCCGAGCCGATGAAGTCTTGGAATATCTACTAAACTTTCTGCCCTGGCACGAGCACAAAGGCGAACCAATCCCCGACCGCCTAAGTCGGTTTCTTAAGCTCTAAAAAAAGAAGGCCGAAGCGCGTGAGCGCTCCGGCCGAAAGTGTGGTTTTCAGGACTTTTCTTTGTCCTTGTAGAGGGCTTCCGCCTCCGCGATGAGCGGTTTCCACCACCAGTCGTGGTCGGAGTACCAGCGAACCGTTTCTTCTAGCTGCTGCTCGAACTTACCCGGCCAACCGGCGAAGTAGCCGCCGGACAACAGCTTGCCGGTGTCGACTCCGTATCGGAAGTCATGATCCGGTCGCGGGTCGCCGACCATATCGATTAGCGACCTGGGCTTGCCGAGAATGTAGAGCACCTTCTGGGCGATCTCGAGGTTGGTGATCTCCGGCAGGTGATTGGCGCCGATGTTGAACGGGCCGGCTTGATGGTCGTGGAGCAGGGCCTTGATTGCCCGAACTGTGTCTCCGGTGTAGAGCCAGTCGCGGACTTGTTGGCCAGTCCCCCAGACCTTAAGCGGCCGATTTTGAAGAGCGGCGCAGATCCAGCGGGGCAGGGCCTTCTCCGGGTTTTGGTACGGGCCGAAGTTATTGGTCGGCCTAATGACAACCGGCTTGAGGTCGGCGTATGTCGTTCGAACGGCCGCGTCAGCCTCAAACTTACTTTTCGAGTAGGGGGAGGTTGGCTGATTGCCCGGTTGGCCGAAGTCTTCTTCCTTGAAGAATACGCCCGGCTGAGCCGGTCCGTAGACCTCGTCGGTTGAGACGTGAACCACTTGGAATGGGCCATGAGGAAAGTCTTTCTGATATTTCTGGCAGGCATCCATGACTGACCGAGTTCCTCCAACGTTGGTTCGGTAGAACAGGTCTGGATCGGTCTCGGATCGAGTGTTGTGGCTCTCGGCGGCGAAATGGACGACAACCTGAACGTCTGACAGGAGGTGGTAGACCAACTCCGTGTCGAGAACGTCGCCGACTACCAAGACGACCTTCTGGCCATTGCCCCCGTTTCGAATGTTGATGGCTCGTCCGGCATAGGTGAGTTTGTCGAGAACAATCACCTCGTCGGGCGCTGGCGCGTTCATGAGGCTGCGGACGAAGGCGGAGCCGACGAAGCCGGCGCCGCCAGTGACAAGTAGTTTCATCTTTCGGCCTCCTCGGCCAGTCGTAGTAGGTACTGACCGTAACCGCTTTTCTCAAAGCGCTTGGCCAGTTCTAGCAGAGTCGATCGATCGATCCAGCCCTTGAGATAGGCGATCTCCTCGACGCAGCCGATCTGTTGACCGGTGCGCTTTTGAATTGTCTGGACGAACTCCGAGGCCGCCAGCAGGTCGTCGTGGGTGCCGGCGTCAAACCAGCAGAAACCGCGGCCGAGCTTGGTTGCCCGGAGCTGGTCTCTTTCCAAGTAGGCTTGATTGACGGAGGTGATTTCCAGCTCGCCGCGACCAGAAGGCCTGACGCCTCTGGCAATCGTGGCTGCTTGTCCGTCGTATAGATACAGGCCAAGAGCCGCCCAGTTGGATTTGGGCTCCCTCGGCTTTTCGACGATCGAGGCGACAGTCTGGCCGTCGGCCGCGAACTCGATAATACCGAAGCTCTTGGGGTCTTCAACGCGGTAGCCGAAGATCCCGGCGCCGTGCGTCTCGACGTCATTACGAGCGTTTAGAAGCAATTCGGGCAGGCCGTGGCCATAAAAGATATTGTCACCCAGAATCAGGGCAACATCTTCCCCCGCCACAAAGTCCTCGCCGATAATCAGCGCCTGGGCGATTCCACCTCTGGGGTTTTCCTGAACCTCGTAAGCAGTGTTCAGGCCCAACCACTGGCCATTGCCAAGTAGCTGCTCGAATCGGCTGGTGTCGTTCGGGGTCGAGATGATTAAAATCTCTCGTATGCTAGCAAGCATCAGCGTCGAGAGCGGGTAGTAGACCATCGGTTTATCGTAAACCGGTAGCAGTTGTTTGCAGACCGGCAGAGTCGCCGGGTAGAGCCGAGTGCCTAAGCCACCGGCCAGAATAATTCCCTTCATGGTTTCCTCCTGCGAAAATTGTTCCTGATTTTTAACGATCAAGATCTAGAAGGATTCTAACAAAAATTTTCCCGAAAATACAGCCGGAAATTCAGATTTTTTGACCAAAGCCGCGGCGAACCCACCAATAAAAGCCACCAGCGGCCAGGGCCAACAGCAGGACAACAATGCCAGCGATTATAGCCCAAAGTTGAGTCGGACTTTTGAAATTAATTCCCAGGACTTTGACGGCGCTAGACTTGGCGTATTGATCGGTGGCGGTAATGAACTTAACGCTGCCGCCACCCGCGACACTAACCTCCAAGTAGACTGGGGCAGAGGCGGGTGAAAGAACTTTGTCCTCCTGGCTTTGAGCAGTAAGCGTGTAAAAGCCGCTCGGGATCGGGTAGTTGAAAGAAATTGACCAGCTGCCGTCGGCGTTGGGAGTGGTTTGAAGCGGGGTCAAAGCCGTTGTTGTCGCCGGGGTCACTGCCGGAGGTGTTGTAGCGCCATCGGTGGCGCCGACGCCAGCATCAGTTTTGTCAGTGCTGGTGGCGGTGGCGACCGGGGCAAAAAGTTCTGCCGGCAGGCGGTCTTTCGGGTCGAAACTCAAATTCATTGTGTAGTCAGCCAGGCCACCGGTGCCGCTGATGGTCACCCCGCTAACCGTGCCCTTGTTCAGGTCGGTCTGGAAATTGGCGGTCTTGGCGACGGTGGTAATAGTCGGCGCCCCGAGGGTTGAGTCGACTTTGGCGGCCGGCTCCTTAACGTTGACCGCAAACTCGGTGGTCGCGCCCCAACCATCGCCGTTGAGAGCCCGGATGTGGAAGAAGTGGTTGCCGATGGCGACGTTGTCGTAAGTGATGGTGGTAGCGGTGCTAGTGACGGTTGTCGGTGGGGTGGTGCCGTCGGCGGTGTCGAAGACGTAGGAGTAGCCAGTGGCGCCGTTAGTCGGAGCAGTCCAGTTCAAAACCACGGTCGTCGCTTCGTAAGATTGTGATTGGTCGGGATGGGTGGTGGAGCTGACAGCCACTCCACCTGGTGGGGTCGGCGCTCGGCCGATAGTAAACGAAGTCGAGCCGCCGGAAGTGCCGACCGACCCATTACTACCATTCACAAGAACAACATCTGAGACGCCGATAGATCCAGAGCCAACCTTGGTAGCTTTTAGCTTAATGGTGGCTACGGTAAATGAAGTTGCGGTCTTTCCTGCTAAGGCTCCGTCGAAGGTCTTGCCGACTCCCGGGGTGCTAACCCAAAGAACGCTGGGGTCGTAGCTGACGGTGGAGACGCTCGCTGCCGAACCAGTCATTGAAATAGTACCGTGAAAGGCATTAAAGGTGGTACCGGTGGCGACGACGGTAACGGTTAGCGTCTGGCCGACGGCATAGTTACCCCCGCCCGAGACGGAAATCCCGGCAGCAAGAGTCACTGCTGGCCACAGAGGCAAAAGGGTAACTAAGGTTGCTAGAACCGAGAGTATAATAAGCCTAGTTCGTTTCATCTATTTAGATACTACCCGCCCCAGCCACTGGCGAAAATAGACAAGTCTAAAATGTTAACGACTTTGTCCGTTTCTGGATTGAGATTGCGCCAGTCGTCGTCGGGAACGTTCTGACCCCAGGCCTGAGCCAGCAACGAGAGGTCAAGGATGTCGACTTTGCCATCGCCGTTGATGTCGCCATTCTTGTGCTTCTCGATGGTAATGGTTTTATTCTCGCCAGTACTATAGCCAAAGACGTAGCTGTGGGTGCCAATGTCGGGGGTGAATTGATATTGCCAAGTTGTCGAGCCCGGGCTGGCGACGACTTGGCCATTAAAGGTCACGGTGGTATCGGTGGTTTTGAAACTCTTCACCAAATACGTTCCGCTGGCATACATTCGTCCCGAGGCGCTTGAGGTGTCGTTGACCGAGCCTGGGTTACCGCTACCGGCGCCGAAGCCGAACCAGTTGATGCCGAGCTGCCAGAAGTTGTAGTTGCCGTAGTAGGTATGTGGGGTGTAACGGAAGAGTGCAGCAGTGGCGCTGTCGGAGAAGTAGACTGAACGGGCGCCATCCCAGTCGGTGATAGTGGTGACGTTGCCAGCGTAGTAGGGGGTAACGTAGCTGTGCTTGCTGGCGTCGGCCGAGGCCATTTCGTTGTAGCGCAGCTGCCAAGCCCCCCAGCCTACTTGGTTGGAAAAGCCCAGGTATTTCGGGTCGCAGCCGCCAGAATCTGGACAGCCGTAGCCCATAGCGTGATCAAGGGCAGACTGGCTATTATCGCTCCGCGTCACTAGGCTCTGCTCTTTCTGTAAAGTTAGAAGAATCGCCTTCGGGCTGATGGTGCCGGTCGAGCTATTGACGCAAACACCGTGGGAGCAGCCGACAGCGGCGTCATAAAGACCGCGGGCGGCGTCGTAAATTATCTGGGCGGCGCTCCGGCCGGCCGCTCCGTCTCCCAACTGACTAGAAGGGGCGCTGGCCAGGTAGCCGCCTTTGCCGGCGATGAAGTTCTGAATATCGGCCACGCTCATCGAGCCAATGTCCAAAAAGTCGCCATCAGAAACAAGGTTGTTGTAGTTCTGGTTATTTAAATACGCAGATAGCGACGTGTCGGTAGCTTTCGTTAGGCCGACTGAAGGCAGCAGACCCGTCAACATTATCACCAACACACCCCATCGCAGGCTTCGCATCGTTTCTTCAGCTTAACATCCGACCGAGTAAAAACAAGTTTCAATTGGGAAAAATCGCCAAGAAACGGTAGAATCAAATCAACATGTCACTCCAACGAATCGCCAGGTCGGTTACCGTGCAATACATTGGACGAATCTTCGGCTACATGTGTTCGCTGGGTATAGTGGCGATCATCACCCGCCGCTTGGGGGTTCACGACTACGGCGAATTCACTACCGCTCTGGCCGTGGCCACCCTGATTATTACTTTCTCGGACTTTGGTTTCTTCTGGTCGACCATTCACGGCGTCTCCAATACCGACGACAAGGCCAAGGTCGTCAGCGAAATCGCCGGCATCAAGCTGGTCGTCACCCTGGCAACGTTGATTATCGGGGCACTGGTAGTCTACCTTGGGCACTTTTCCATTGCCGTCCGAGAGTCGTTTTGGATTCTCTCGATTTTTGTTCTTTCCAGCAGCCTAAACAACGTCTTAGTCGCGGTCTATCAGAGCGAGTACCGGATGGTGCACCCGACCGTCGCCGAGGCTCTGTCGCGGCTCATCAACCTCGTTCTGGTCTTCTTCGGCATGATTAAGGGCTACGGTTTAGAGTACTTTATCGCCGCCACTACTTTTGCCGCCCTGGCCAACGTCCTCATTAACTGGGGCGGTCTCAATCGGTTAGTCGGCCTAATTCGTCCGCGAGTCTTCGGCTATTCCTGGTCGGTCTACTACCGAACAGTTTTCTTGCTCGGCCTAATTCAGCTGCTCTACGTCACTTTCTACCGAGTGGACGTGATTATCCTGTCTTGGCTCAAGCCGGCGGTCGATGTCGGTATCTACGGCATCGTTGTCAAAGTAACGGAAATTATTTCGGCGGTTTCGAGCATCTTTGTCGGCGCCCTCTTCCCAACTCTGGTTGAGAGTTTCAAGGTGGACAAAGCCAAGTTTCTCGAATACGTCAGCCGATCGTTTCTGGTGCTGTTTTCGCTGGCTCTGCCAATCGCTCTCTACGGCCAATGGTTCAACTACGACCTGATTAAAATAATCGGCGGTCGAGAATTTCTGACTACCAGCACGGTGACTTTCGCCGGTCACCAAATCTACGCCCAGTCGATTCTCTCAATCGCCTTGGTCTTCTGCGCCCTCAACTACTTGAGCAGCGTCTTCTATACCGCTCTGTTGGCCGCTGAAAAAATGCGAATTTTGCTGGTCTTCAACTTTGTCTGCCTGGCGGTGAATATCGGTTTGAATATTGTATTTGTGCCACATTACTCGTACCTAACGACCATGGGAGTGACAGCCATCACCGAGGTAGTAATCTTGATTCTAACGGCTGGCTACTTCATAAAAAAGTTTCAGTATCGTCTACCGTTTGGCCAAATTTTTCTTCTGATACTGGCCACCCTGCCGGGTGTGGCGTTCCTAGTCATCGT
Organism: Saccharimonadales bacterium (SeqCode); assembly: GCA_035510775.1. Classification (GTDB taxonomy): domain Bacteria; phylum Patescibacteriota; class UBA1384; order 2-12-FULL-50-11; family 2-12-FULL-50-11; genus DATKGP01. Next base: position 3,801 of record DATKGP010000057.1, on the reverse strand, counting down.
CTCGCCGCAGTCGTTGCTGTTGCGGTTTGCGGTGACGGCCGTTCTCTACTTTGGCACCATGGCGCTGATTCTGCCGAAAAGCCGTCGGGTACTCGGGATGATGCTCCGCGGAAAGACCCCAGTTAATGACTAGCCAAAACAAAGTTGCCGTAATTATCCCGCTCTACAACGCCGCCGAGTTTATTGAAAAAACTATCCGGTCGATTCTCGACCAAACCTTCACCGATTTTCACATCTACGTTATTGATGATATATCCACTGATGGCAGTGACGCCATCGTCAAAAAACTCGCCGTGGGGAACAAAAAAATCACCTATCACAGGATGCCGCGTCAAGGCGGCTGCCCGGCTCCAACTAAGAACGAAGGTGTTCGTCTGGCTACGGCCGAGTACGTGGCCTTCTGTGATCACGACGACTGGTGGAAGGCGGAAAAACTAGCTCGCCAGGTCGAGTTTCTCGATAACCATCCAGAGATCCAGATTTTGGGTTGTAACGTTGAAATCGTCGATACTGACAGAAATAAATCGCTAGGTAACTTTTGGAGCGACCCGGCTCGGGTTAACCCCGACACTATCCGCCAACTGGTTCTAGACGGGCCGGTTCTAGCCAGCACCAGTTGCATGATTGCCCGCCGGCCATATTTGCTAGAGCATCCTTTCGACGAGCGGCTACTGGGCAGCGACGAGTACGATTTGTCTTTGCGCGCCATTCTTGACGACCCTCGCCAAGTCGCTATCTTGCCAGAGGTTTTGGCCTACTGGCGTTGGCACGAGGGCAGCCTCTCGCACTCCAAGACTGCCGCCGAACGGGCTCTGCAAGACGAAACCCTGTTTGCCGCCAAGATTTTGGCTCGCAGTGACTTAAACGAGGCGGAAAAATCACAGATTAAGGCTCGTTTGCGGATGGTGACCAGACGGGCTGGCAATGCCGCCATCGACGAGATGAGAATTGACGAGGCGAAAATTCGCTACCAACAGGCCGCCGGGCAGGGAGACCGAACCAGCCGGATAATGCTCATCCTGATCAAAAACGCCCCGGCGCTAGCCTCGGCTTTGGCCGGCATCAAAAGAGGATACAGCCAAACTCACCCAGTTTTTCGATGAAGATATTTTTCTACAGCGATAGCAGCTACTACTCTGGCGCCGAAAAGATTTTGGACGAACTATCGATCGGACTGGGTAAAAATAGCCCAGGCAGTCAGCTGGTTTTGAACCCGAAAATTCGTCCCAGTCTCGAAGCCTCCGGTTTCAACGCGCGGTCAAGCAACCTTGAAGTTTCCTATCTCGCTGACCAATCGAAGCTGAATATTTTTAAGGCCGGCCAGTTGACGCGAATGATTAAACGTACCGGTGCCTCGGTGGTGGTCGCCAATATGTGGTCGCCGTACGCCAATACCGCCGCGATCCTCTCCGCCGGACGAGCCAGAGTGCCGCTGGTTTTAATCTTCCATTATTTCGAGCAGAAACGTGACGTTTCTGGCTGGCTTAGGCCGATTAAACTCTGGGCCTACCGGTTTGCCTTTAAACGAGCCGACCGAATAGTGACAGTCTCCCAAGCTCACCGGAAAATTCTAATTGACCAGTTCGGCTGCCCGGACGAGAAAGTTTTAGTGATTCATAACGGCATTACCGGGCCAGACAAGACAATCTCTAGGACTTTCGACAAGCCAAGAAAATTCCTGATGGTTGGAACTCTGGAGGCTAACAAAGGTCAACGAGCGGTCATCGAGCGGCTAAAAAACTTGAACCGAGACGATTGGACATTGACGTTGGTCGGCTCGGGTCCGCTAGAAGAGCCGCTCCGAGCCTTCTGCCGAGCGGAAAACTTGTCTGATAAAATCACTTTCCTCGGTCGCCAGGATAATCTTAAAGACATTTATTCATCTCACGATGTCTTGATAAATAATTCGGACAAAGAGAATCTGTCGGTGGCCATTATGGAGGCGATGAGCTTCGGGCTACCGGTTATCGCCAGCAATGTTGGCGGCAACCGCGAGCTGGTTGATGACCAAAACGGTTGGCTCGTCGGCTCGAACGACGAAGACGGCTGGCGGGCGGCCTTGAGCGAAGCAATCGACTCGACCGCGGGACTGGAGAAAAAATCCCCGGTCGCCTACTCTCGGTGGCACTCCCAGTTTAATCAGGATAAAATGATAATCAGCTATCAAAAACTGCTTGAAGAAATATGAAATTGAAGAAACTTTTTTGGCTGCTCCCGCTCGGACTTTTCGCCGCTGTCTTTGCCGGCCAGGCGGTACGCCTGACCTTCGGGAATAATATCCACGAGGCGGTCAGTCTACTCAATATTTTTCTCGGGATAGTCAACGCGGTGGCGCTGATATGGCTTTTGGCTCGTTGTCAGTTGAGGGAACTTTTCCGTTTGATCTGGCGCTCGCCAATCTGGAAGTGGCTACTTTTGTTTGAAGCCTGGGCGCTAATTAGCCTGATTCTTAACTTTGGCAGCTTCACCCATCACCAACTCGTGGTTGGCTTTCTTTACTGGCTGAAGTTGGCGACGGTTCTTCACCTCGCCTACTTGGTATACGCCTACTGGCAGGAGGAGAAGGCGACGTTTCTTCGATACTTCCTCGTTTGCAGCGGGGCGATAATTTTGGCCGGTTACGTCCAGCTGATTTTCCTACCAGATTTTAGTTTTATGACCGCCTATGGCTGGGATCCGCATATGGGTCGGATGCTCTCGACTTTCTTCGATCCAAACTATCTGGCGGCTTTCATTGTCTTAGTTCAGACAATAATATTGTCGAAGGCTCTCGAGGCTCAAGGTAAGGTCAAGTTTTTCTGGTGGCTGTTCTTTGTCGGCGCTTGGCTGGCGCTCTACTTCACCTACTCGCGCTCTGGCTGGCTAATGGGCTTTGTCGCCCTAACGGCCGTGGCTTTTCAGCGCTCTTGGAGAACTAGCTTGGTCATCGCAGCCATTTTCCTGGTCGTCCTGCTGTTTCCAAACCGGTTAAGCGGGCGGATTAGCGAAGGCCTTAGCTTCTTTAATCGAACAACATTTAGCCAAGGAGCAACTAATAATACCAGCCTAAACGCCTTGTCCGGTGATGAGAGCGCTGCCGATCGAGCGTTATCGCTGGGCAGAGCTTGGAGTTTGAGTAAGCGGCACTGGTTAATCGGCGTCGGCTACAACACCTACGGCTACGCGGCGATTAAAGACGGTCTAATGACCGGTAGTCAGCAGGGTCAAATGTCGGGTATGGCCTCGGACAGCTCGATTTTGAATATTTTTGCCACCACTGGAATAATTGGCCTAGGTATCTATCTGGCTTTTTACGCCAGCCTGTTAAGAATATCCTACAAACTTTGGCGTCGTCGCCAGCTGTTGGGAGGGGTAATTTTTGGCTACGCCTTGGCACTGCTCGTCGGCTCCGAGTTCAATAACATCTTGTTTTACGGCCTGATAATGGCCTGTTTTCTCGTCTTGGCGGCTTTGATGAAGGGTCACGCCGACCGTGACGAGGAGACCCAATCAACCAGTCGCCAACAGCCAGCTGATAATGCCAGCCCGACTAGTATCCCTTCCTCATCCGTGGCGAGTAATATTGTCGAGCAGGATGACCACCGACGACTCTGGCAAAACTACCCGCTGATAATTATTAGCCTTTTTGTCCTATCGCTGTTCTTTAGCACTATCAAAATTGGCTTCGGTTCACTTTTCGCCTACCCGCCAGAGTTACTCATTTATCTTGCGGCAGTGGCCGTTCTCACCGCTCCGGCCTGGCGGCAGAAGTTTTTCAGCCGCCTCAAACAGCTGCCAAAAGCCTACAAAATTGCCTTGGGG
>DATKGP010000056.1:0-22371 GCA_035510775.1 Saccharimonadales bacterium (SeqCode) | reverse complement strand
GAGAGGGATAGCCTCCCTTCGTAGGTGGGAGATAGAGCATAGGTCCCTTGCTGTAGATCGGGATGACACTTGAGTCATTGCGAACTACGCTCTGACAAGCGGCGAAGCTTGCTAAGGCGCGAACAGCTTTGGTAGGGTCGTCGAACTCTTGCTCGCCAACCACCTTCTCACTGAACTCGCCCTGCTGGAAAACGAGGCACTCGAACCGCAACTTCATTTCTTTCCTCCAGGACGCAGAACATGAATGGTCGTATAGTATCATTTCCCTAGAGAAAAGTCAAGCTTTCGGCTACTAAAATTTTTACTGGACCGGGTCGTAGCCGCCGGGATTTCCCGGGTGGCAGCGGGCGACTCGTCGACTGCCTAGAGCTAAACCTTTGAAGACGCCGTATTTACTAACGGCTTCTTTAGCGTACTCGGAGCAAGTCGGCTGAAAACGGCAGACGCCGCCCGGAAAAAATATCCGCATAATTCCTTGATCCGGGGAGAGAGTTTTTTGATAGAGAGTAATCAGGCCGATTACAATTTGGCGAGCCATTGGTCAATCGAGGCGGCAAAAGCCGCGGAATCATTTTGAGGGGCCTGCAAAACGGTGATGACCACGTTGCCAGTCAGTTTTTCTAAATCTACTTTGGCCCTAATCTGCTCACCCAGAACTCGGCGCAGTCGATTGCGAACGACCGCCAACTTGCTGACTTTTTTAGAGATGATAAAACCAAACTTAATCGGGGTGGGCGTCGGCAGGTAGTAAAAAAGTAATTCACCGGCGCGAAATTTGCGGGCGCCGCGCATAGTGACGGCGAAATCAGTGGGTTTTTGGAGCCGGTGTTCGGCCGCAAGCATCAGACCGCTAGTCTAGCTCGGCCTTTGGCTCGGCGGCGTTGCAAAACTTTTCGGCCATCGGCGGTTTTTAGGCGCGACAAAAAACCGTGGGTTTTGGCTCGGTGACGATTATTGGGTTGATATGTCCGCTTCATGTCCCCATATTTTACCCCAAAAGACTGTGGAAAAGCAACGGTTGTGGACAATTGTAAACTGTGGAAAACTTTAGTACGGTCAGCCCATGGTGGAGCTGTGGAAAAAAGTTTTAACCAAGTTGGAAGGCGAGGTGTCTCGGCCGAATTTGGTGACCTGGTTAAAACCTTGCCAAATTACCAACCAGCGGCCGGGTCTGGTGACCATTACCGTCCCGACGATTTACGCCAAAGACTGGATTGAAAAAAATGCCCTGGGGAAAATTAAGAGCATTTTGAAGGAGGAACTGGGGAAAATCGACGACATAACTTTGGTTATCGGCCGGCCGGCCGCTAGTGATACCGCCCTCAAAGATCTGCCGCTTTTGGAGCGACCTGAAGACGAAACAGACGACGACAAGCCAGAGACCCCCAACCCCTTGAACCAGAATTACACTTTCGAGACCTTTGTGGTCGGCAATAATAATCGGCTGGCCTTCGCCGCCTCGCAAGCGGTCGCCGAAAAACCTGGTCAGGCCTACAATCCACTTTTCCTCTACGGCGGAGTTGGCCTGGGGAAAACTCACTTAATGCAGGCGATTGGTAACGAAATTCACCGCCACAGCCCCAAGAAAAAAATTATCTTCACCTCCTGCGAAAACTTCACCAGCGAATTTATCGCCGCCCTGCAGAACAAAACCATCAATGAGTTCAAGAAAAAATACCGGACAGTCGACGTCTTTCTTATAGACGACATCCAGTTTCTCTCCAACAAGGAGGGCACCCAGGAAGAGTTTTTCCACACTTTCAATATGCTCCACCAAAGTAACCGGCAGATTGTTATCACCGCCGATCGGATGCCGCACGAAATGGCTGGGCTGGAAGATCGGCTGACTTCTCGGTTTGGCTGGGGAATGATTGCCGATATTCAGACACCGAATTTTGAGACTCGGGTGGCGATTTTACAATCTAAAGCTCAAGAAAAAGGCCTGGACATCCCCGATGCCACCATGGAGTTTATCGCCAACACCGTCACCTCTAATGTCCGGGAATTGGAAGGGTCGTTAATTAAGCTCTCTGCGGCCGCCAAACTTGACGGGGTACCGATGACTCGTGAGTTCGCCAGCCGAACTCTGAAAGACATTATCCGTTCGGGTCATACTGAAGTAACCTACCGGCAAGTTATCCAGGCGGTCGCTAAACACTTTGACACGGAAATTAGCGATATTTTGGGCAATAAGAGGACCAAAGAACTGGTTTATCCCCGCCAAGTGGTGATGTATTTTCTGCGAGAGTTTCTCCACCAATCCTACCCGCAGATTGGAGAAATCTTGGGCGGCAAGGACCACACCACGATTATGCACGGGGTAAATAAAATAACTTTGGCTCGCAAAAAAGACGCCGCCGTCGAGGCTGATCTTAATACCATTCAGGAAAAGTTGGGACAAAAGTGATGTGGAAAAGCTGTGGAAAAGTCCGAACTAGTTTAGGTAATTGGCGATTTTTGTCTAGGTTTAACTGGTTTAAATATTTATCCACCGCCTATGCACAAGTTATCCACAGCTTGGCCGAGTTTTTCCACCGTGGTCAAACCCAATTCATACACTTATGCACCGACTTTATAATTATCACTGTTTTTAAAAACAAAATTAGATATATTACTAACGAAGGAATGTGGATATGAAACTAACAATTTTACGTGAGGAATTACTTCGGGCAGTTAATTCGGTTGGACGGTTGGCGACCAGTCGAGCAACGCTGCCGATTTTGCAGAATATTTATCTAGAGGTGACTAAAAAACAGATCCGTCTCCACTCAACCGATCTTGAACAGACTTTACAGATTGAACTGGCTGGTAATGATTTGGAAGTCGGAGCCTTGACGGTGCCGGCCAGACTTTTGGGTGAATACTTACAAAACAACCCCGACGAGACGGTGACTTTAAGTAACGACGATACGACTTTACTGATCAATTCTAAAAATTCTAAGGCGCGTCTCAAGGGTCTGCCGGCCGAGGAGTATCCGACCCTGCCGACGATTAAATATGACAGCGAGATAACTCTAGCGGCCGCGACTTTAATTGAGGCGGTCAATAAAACCTTGTTTGCCGCCGCCCTTGACGAGACTAGGCCAATTTTAACTGGCCTACTTTTTCGGTTCAACGAGAAATCTTTGACGATCGTTGGCACCGATGGTTACCGACTGGCTAAATATGTTCTGCCAATTGAAAGCCAGCTCTCGGCCGATTACGTTATTCCCCGCCGAACCCTCCAGGAGTTGGTGAGGTTTTCCAATGAAGAAGAGATAACCCTGGCTTTTTCCGGCTCGCAAGTCCAGCTCAAGACAGATGGCATCTCTCTAACCTCCCGAATTATCGACGGCTCCTTCCCATCTTACGAGGCGATTATTCCCAAGAAAACGGCCGTGTTAGTCAAGATGAGCGCCGCCTTGCTCAATCAAAACTTAAAATTGGCCAGCCTGTTTTCCAGAGATTCAGCCTACAGCACTAGGATTGAGGCTGGAGGAGAAAGATTTAAGATAACGGCGGTGTCACCGCAGCTGGGTGAAACTAAGAACGAGATAAAATTAGAGATGGCCGTCAGCCAAGAGTTCTCGGTTTCTTTAAATGCCCAGTACTTGATTGACGCCCTAGCCGGCTTGAACGGTGATGTCGAGTTTGGCTTTGTCGACCCTAAAAGCCCGATTACTTTGCACTCGGTCGGTCACGAAAACTACTTGTATTTGGTGATGCCGCTACGCAGCGAATAATCACGCTCTTGGCTAAATGGTTTATGGTAAAAGTAAATGGCTTTCAATAAAGTCACTCTGGAGAACTTCCGAACTTTCCTGGATTCTAGTTTCGATTTCTCCCCGAAAACCGTAGTGGTTGGCGGCAACGGCATCGGCAAGAGCACTTTAATCGAGGCGATTCGGCTGCTGTCGGTGGGCAAAAGTTTTCGAACCCACCGCCTGGATGAATTGGTCAACTTCGACCAATCGTTCTTTCGCCTCCAGGCTCAAGTCGACAAAGACAGTAAGGTCGAATTATTTTTCGGCCAGCCCTTTGCCGATTATCCAGATAAAGAACGGCGGCTGACCTTCAACGGCCAGGAGACAAACTGGCTGGAGTTTTTTGGCAAATTGCCGACGGTAATTTTTTCGCCGGAAGATGTGGAAATTATTACCAGCGGTCCGCAAGTTCGCCGGCGGTACTTCGACGGAATTCTCTGGCAAGTTGACAGTCAATTTCGCTCCAATTCGCTGGAATTGTCCCGGGTTCTACAGGAACGAGCCAAGCTGCTGTTTCTGCTAAAAATTAACCGTGCCGGCAGGGCGGAGCTGATGCCGTGGAACGAGTTGCTGGGGCGGCTGACGAAGACCATTAGAAAACGCCGCGGCGAGTATCTGGCCTATCTGAACAAGTCATTGGCCGACAAGAAATTTCAACGACTAAACGAATTGGTGGTCGAGACGAGCTATCTGACCGAAGAGGCCGATCCGGAGGCGCTAGAGCGCGAGGAAATTCGCAAAACCCAGAATCTCTGGGGGCCACACCGCGATGAAATCGAGATTCGCCTCAACGATCAGCCGGCTAGAAAATATGCCTCGCGCGGCCAGGCTCGAACGGTGGTGATGCTAATGAAAATTATCGAGGCTCATTTTTTGGCCGAAAAATTAGGCAAGCACCCGACGATTCTGCTTGATGATCTTTTTTCCGAACTGGACGAGAAAAACACCGGTTTTTTTCTGGAGAGACTAGGGAACGACTCGCAAATTATCGCCACGGCCGTAACCGCCAACAAGCTAATTAAGGACTGGCGGGTGATAAATTTATGACCGTCGAAAGGTTGGGCGACTTTTTGGGCTCGTCGTACAAGAAAAATTTTTTGGGACGGGTTTTTTCAGCCGGGCAGCTTGAGAAGGCTATTGAGAAGGAGTACCAGGACAGGGTTAGGGTTATTCTCAAAGACGAGCAGATAATTCTGGTGTGCGACAACCCCAGCCAGGCCAAATTTTATCAGCTTCGCCGTCGCAAGCTTTACGTTTTAATCAGCCAAACTTTTGGCTCGACCAAAGGATTCCAACTGAAAATCAGAGTAGGCTAGCCGAGTTAGGGTTGGCAACCTTCTCGATGGTGTTGGTCTTGGGGTCTTTCATGGTGCAGCCGCCGCCGTTGACGATTTTGTTGTAGGTGTCCACTAGGTGCTGGGCGCCAGCCTGGGCCTCGGCCTTTTGGGAGGCGGTCTTGCCGCCATGGTAATACTTGGCGTAGGTGGTCGGGATATCGGTGCTGGCTTTTTTCATATGGTCGCCGAAATATTTGGCGGCGGCGAAGATTGACGGCTCTGGCTGAAGACGGCCGTCGCGGCTGTAGCGGGGGCTACTTAAGAAAGCCTGGCGGACGCTTTGGGTAATCGAGCTGACGCTAAGAACGTGAAAGATGTTGTAAATGTTGAGGCTGTAAAATGGGTTGCCCTTGCCGGTGTAACCGCTAGCGGTGCTGGCCAAGAACTGCCCCAAGCCGGTCGCTCCAGCCGAAGAGATGCTCTTCGGGTGCCAGCCGCTCTCGATAGAAACTAGAGAAATCAACAGAACTTGGTCGCCGCCCAGATAGCGATCGGCGGCGGTTTTGACGTAGGGCATATATTCTTTAGGCACGGTGGTCACTCCAGAACAGTTGTAGGCCTGACCGGAGAGGGCGAGGTTGGTGTCGGAGCGACCAAAGTCGTCTTTGGTGCCGCTGGTTGGGCGCAGGCCGAGCATAGCCAGCGCGACGACGAAGAAAAGAAAGGCTACGCCTAGGACAATCAAGGCAATGATAGTGGCGTCGCCACGCTTAGCCGTTGTCATTTAGATTATCCCTCCGAAGCCGACATGGACCCAGTCGGTAGTTTTAGTCGAGTCTTGGGTGTAGAAAGTGCCGATGTACGGGCTATTCAGCTCTTTATCGCCGTAGACGGCGTCAGACTGCGGGGCAAAGTAGTCGGCATTGGCCTTGCGATAGGTGATAATTTGCAGAAGCTTATTGGACGGCAGGCTACTGGCATCGGCCGGGTCGTTGGTCATAATATCCCGTTGGTTGGCACCATAATCTAGGGTGTCCTGAATCAGCTCGCCGGTAAAGTAACGAGCCCAGCCCATCCAAAGCAGTTTATCCTCGCCATTACCAAACTGGACGTCTTTCTGCCAGTCGAACGGGTTCTCGCTATAGTAGTTGAAGTAGGTTGTTCCTGGCGCCGGAGCGTATTTAACCTGGGCGCTCGAGTCGGTCGGTATATAATAGTAGTCGGCTGTCGGCTTGGAGTAGTCAACCTGATCGGCCGGTGGGTCGTCGCCGGTGACTGCGTACGGGTCAATCGGCGGCTTCGGACAGAGATACTCGGTGGTGTAGGCGCCAAAGAGGAAGTAGATACCGGCGGCCACCAAGCCCCACGGCCCCAAACCTAGAGCCATAGAAATTGCTCCGGCCACCGCCATATTGGTGAAGCCCGGCGGGGCGGCGATGGCCTTATCAACCGAGGCAAAGAAAGCTTGGCAGGCGTCGCAAAGCTGCAAAGCAGTCTGAATGGCCAAGGCCCACATAGCATTGGAGGCGGCCGAAAGTTTGCTGGCGGCGGTCGCTTTGACGGCCGCCGAGGCGTTGCTGGCGGCGGCGTAGACTTTCAGGGCGCCGGAGTAGGCGGTGTAAGCTTGATAGAGCTGGTAAGTACGGCCGACCGGGAAGTGGAAGACGTTATCGGCCCACTGGGTTAGCTGACTGACCAAAACAGCCTCGCCGTAAGATTTCAGCGACGGGACAATCACCTTACCGCTGGCGTCTTTGAGTTGAGTGTCCATGCTCCAGTTATTCTGGGCTGACAGGAAAATAGCCTTGGTTAGCCCAGCTGGCAGGGCGCCGATGCCGAGATTCTGGGCGGCCCAGCCGTCGAAGAACGACCACATCCCGGCATACTGACCGTTGGTCATAAAATCGGCCTTGTTGTCGGATTTTAGGAATTGGTAGAAATTCTGCATAAAAGCCGTGGTGAAAGGCCCAAAAGAAACTCCGCTTCGAGCGATGATGCTGCCAACGAGCACGTCGGCGTCGTTGCTGGACAGGGTACCATTGAAAATCTTCATTAGGGTGCCGGGAACGTAGCCTGGTTCGATGCGTTTTAGTTGAATCTCGATATTGCCGAAGCCCCAACCCATCAAGGCCTGGGTTCGGTCGGTGTCGCTACCTTCCAGCATCGCCCGAGTGAAACCGGCCGGAATGGTGCTGTCGGCCTTGCGCAGGAAAGAATCGGAGATTTTGTATTCGGAAGATTTTTGGGCATCCTCCATAAATTGTTTGCGAATTGGCTCGGCCAAAAAGCTGTAAGTAGTTGGATCCAAACTTGTGACGGCGGAAAGCGGCACGCCTGGGTAGTAAGTGTCGCCGACGTCTTGAATTACCCGCGGGTCGTTCTCGTCGACAATCAAGGTATCGCGCAGGTCGCCGTAGCTTAATTGGTCGTTGGCCGGCAGATATTGGTTAATTTGTTTGCCCCACATCGAGAAAGTCACGGCGGCGTAACCAGTTCGAAAATCGCCCTGGCCGAAAGCCCCGACGTCGATCGGGTATTTATCGATCGGGATGCCGGTGGCCTTGGCAACTAGGCTGGCGAGTATTGCTCGATCGCTGGGGTTGCCGGGGACACTGATGTGATCAGGCTCGTTGAAGATGCGGTAGATAAGGTTGCCTAGATAAGTGTAAGTGGCGTCAGTTTGGCCGCCGCTAAGATCGCTCAAGCCCAGCTGCTTGGCAAACAGCCGCAGCCCTTGACCTATGAGTACTGAAGTCTGGGTAGAGGCATCGCCGGCAGTGAAGTATTGAATCAGGGAGTCGGCGGCAAAGCCGCTGCCTTGGTCGAGCGTTCGGCCGAGAATTGTATACAAAGACTTAAGCGCCGCCTGCTGATCCTGGAGGGTGACGTTATCGCCGCCTTTAATAACGTTGATAATGGCCAGAGCAGACTTGCTGTCAATTTTTAGGGCATCCTGCAGGCCGAATTGGTTCCAGAGCTTGTCGACAGTCAGGTTGGTGGCGTTGGTGGTGGCAGCGTCGCGGCGGTACTGGTCGGAAGTAATACTACCCTGAAGATACTGTTGGGTGGTGCCAATCGGCAGGCCGACATTAATATCGGTAGCCTGCCAACGATTGACGTTGGTTTGGTCGCTCCAGAAGCTGGCGTTGCTACGGAGCTGATCGATAGTCGAATTGCTCGGCAGACCAAATATTTGATTAAATTTATTGGTACCAATTTTGTTGCTTAAGGCAGTTGAGTCAGAAGCTTGATCGTCAAAAGTTCCAGAGTCTAGTCCTAGGCGGGTGTTGACGATGGCATTGGCGAAGTTATTGCTAACATTGCCGTCGAGTGAGATCCCTTGAACCTTCAGCCCGAGTAACTGGCTGACAGAGTTGGAGGCGATTTGGGTGAAAGCGTCCGACAGGTTGGTAGTTCCCTGGAGGATCTTCAGGCCGGTGCCGTTGTTCCAGCCCATCGCCCGGTCAATCTCCATCCCGCCAATTTTGTTGAAGATGTCGGTGTTGGTGGTGCTGCCGATATTTTTGACGTCACCAGCCGAGATCTGCGAGCTGCCGGTCAGGTCGAGGCTTTCGTTAATGGCGGTGGCAAAAAGTTGGTTGACTTGGTCGGTCTTGGTGAGGCTGCCGTATTGGCTGGGGTCGAGACCGGCGGTGGCACCGATTTGGTTGGTACCGACGGTCTGTTTAAGGTCGCCCAATTTTATTGTCGAATTGCCGTCGGTCAAAATATTTAGAAGTTGGCTGGTTAGGCCGGCGTACTTGGTTGAAGTGGCCGAGCTGACGGCGGCCTTGACGATATCCAGGCCTTTTTGTTTTAGGGCATCGGCCGCCTGCTGTTGTTTGGCTGGGTCGGCCGAGAACATATTCTCCAGGTCGGTAACGCCGATTTTGTCGCCAACCGGCGAGGTGCTAAGGACAACGTTCGGGGTGGTTTTGTTCTGGACAGCCGAGAGCAAAGCGGTTTGCTGGACGCTGCTTAGTTTTAGCGCCGAGGCCAGAATATTGACACCGGCTTGTTCTAGCCCTCGAGTATTGTTGGCCTGAATCAGACTGATAGTTCCGGCCGGGACGTTGAACGAGCTGTCGTTCAACTGGAAATTCTTGAGGGCAGCAGCGGCCACTTGGTTGCTATTAAGATCCTGCAGAGAGTGGTTCTCCAAATAAAGCGCCGGCAAGCCGAGGGCGTTCTCGATGTTGCGCTTGCCAACCGAGGTCAGAATGCCGTCCCAGCCGTAGCCTCGTAAGCTACCTGACGGCAGATTTAAGCCTTTTTCTAGTTCGGATTTGGCAAAGGCGATTCGGGCGTCTTCGTCGTTGTTACCGATGGCCATGCCCTCGGGCAGGCCCGGCAAAGCCTTCTCCAGAGCCGCTCCACCGACCACGTGAATCAGGCTGTCGGCCAACGGATCGGAAACAATCGAGGAAGTGGCGAAGTTCTTCATATAAATATTGGCCCCGACGTAAGTAATAATCTGCTGCAGGTTGAGGCCTTTGACGAAAGAGACATAGGCGTCGAGCTGGCCGGTGCCGTTGAGGTAATTAACGATGCCTTGGGCGGAGTTGAGCCCGGCCGCTTCCATAGCACTCTGGCCGGTCGGGGTCGGGTTGTTGGTGATGCCCTCGTTACTCTGCCAGGCAACCTTGACCGCCTGTGGTGCCAGCCATGAGGTCGAATCACCGCCGAGATAAGATTTAGAGACCAGCTTACAGGTGACCGCCCCGACCTCGGAGATATCGACTGCCCGGCCGTCGTGGTGGGCGGAGGTCTGCTGCTCGGGATCGGCCGCGACCGATCCAGCGTTCTCTCGATCGTTCTTGCCGGCACCGTTGCTGGTATAGCTCGTCTCCAGCCGAGCGACTTTGATGTGGTTAATGCCCTGGCCGCCGAGAGCCGGTGGTTCGATGAGGTTAAGCAAGTAATCGGTAACATTGTTGTCAATTTCGTAGCCGGCGAGCTTAGTAACGTCAGTCGATGGCCCGACCGCGTACGGCGTCTTGGCGACCTGTGAGTCGGACATCCACTCGATTTTTGAGGCGAGGTAGTAGGCATTATCGGTGAGACTAGGATCGGCCTCACCGTCGGGTATCTCGGTGTCGTCCGTTAGGTAGGTTTCGTCGGTGTCGCTAGTGCTGCTATCGTCGGCTATCGTTCCGTCTGGCGAGGTATCAGCCGCCCCGATTTGGTCGTCGGGCAGTTGGTTATTAGTGTCGTCGGCGCGAGCCATCTGCGGCTGCAAGACCATGGCCGTCGACAGAACCCCGGAGAGGAGCATTAGAATCGCTAGATAGACGCATAGAAATCTCTTCATTGAGCCCCCTTGACGGTGATGTGGATGTGGTTGTGGTGACCTGCGAGGGTTTTACTTGCCGGGGACGAGGCTTGGGTAACCAAGTAGTAGTTGGGCCCGAATATCTGGCTAACGCCGAGGGTCTGGCGGTTGCTATATAACAACTTCATAACCGTCGGAGCGAGCGAACTGCCGTCGCTGACGTGCTCGCCGTTGACGACAGTGATATCCATACCCCGGCCGTAGTAGTGCGGGGAAACGGCTCTGACTCCTGTCCTGTCGGCTTGGGAGTTCTGACCCGAGGCGACGTATTTCGGGTGACCCTTGGCAATGGTACTAACCGTAATTTTGTAGCCGCTGTTCACCAGAAATAGGATAGTGGCACAGATGTTTGGTGAAACATCAATTACCTGACCACCTTCATTAATCACTTGGCCGTTGACGATACGACTTCTGTCTTCTGGGTGGGAGATGGTCAGTTGACCGCTCTGGATGAACGGTGCCAGGTCGGCGCAGTTTTTGCCGAAGCCCATCATCTCGGGGTAGTTGGTTCGCAAATCGGTAATCTCGCCCATAATTGTCGTGGCCAGTTTGTCTCGGGAGGCGTTGTCAGTCTGAACTTTAATAATTTGAAGGTTGGCGACAACCGCGTCCACGGCGGCCTTAGCGCTACCGGCCTTGCCACCGGAATAAACTTTGTCGGCCCGGGGTTTGATGGTGTTGTTGAGCTGGTTGATTAAGGCGTCGCTGTCGGTGATGACGGTCTTCCTTAGGGCAGCTTGGTCACCGAATACCCCGGCCAAGGTGTCGGCTTGGTATTTTTGGGCGGCGGTGGTTGGGGTGTCCTTAACGCCGATGACTCCAAGAGCAGACAGGGCAAAAATGACGGCAAGGAGAATTAGAAGTGCGGCAATGACGATTACAACATACATCAACACCTTTCGAGCTTTTTTATTAGTTACAAGCCAAACGCCGGCTTGGATTAAGAATGAGGTGCCTGCCGAAAGAGCGGCGCCGGCTACAGTTGCTACTCCCTTGGCCGCAACTTGAGCACCAGCTTTAGTCGCGACTTGAGTAGCTTCTTTTTTAAGAACAGTCTTGCCGACTTCTTGAGCCCCCCTTTTGGCAGCAGCCGCGCCTTCTTTCTCGACGCCCTCCTTCAGACCCTTTTTACCAACATTTTCTGCCCCTTCTCGGGCAGTTTTTTCCCCTTCACTCTTGCCGCCGACACGTCTTTGCCACCAATTTTTGGCCTGCCCGGCTTTTTCCTTAGCTCTTTCGTACTGGTTGCGGGCGTCTTGAGCTCGATCGCTAAGGCTCGGGCCTTGTCCTTGTTCCTCGGGCTCCTCGGGCAGAGGGGCGTTTAGCGATGGATCAAGATTTTCCTCGCCAGGTAGCGGCATTTATTGGCTTTCTCCGCCAGCTTCCTGGCCGAACATTGTCAAAATCTGTTCGGGGTTGGTGGTGATGAACTGATCCTCGGTGTAGGAGGCGATGATTTGAATGGCCGCTCGGTCGATGCCGGCCACCAGCAAACCTTGGCCAACGTCGGCGGTGGTCAGGAACTGCTTCTCGCCATCAGTTAATTTAAAGACGCTCTGGAGTTTATCGACGGCGGTTGGCGACTGGCCGAGCAGAATCTGGGTGGCCGAGTTGGAGACAATCGCCTTGCCGTAGGCATTCTCCATAAAGTCTTCGACGTCTTGGCTAATGACCGTCACCCCGAGGTAGTATTTGCGAGCCCGCTTGGTCATGGCGTTCAGGAACTTGGCGGTGTCTTCGTAGCGCATCATCCACCAGGCCTCATCGATGATTAGCAGGCGTTTCTTGAGCTGGCTTTTCACCCGACCCCAGATGTAGTTCAAGACCAGGTACATCGCCAACGGTCGAAGCTCGTCTTCCATATTGCGCACCGAAAAGACGGTGAAGCGGTTGGTCAAGTCGATATTGGTTGGGGCATTAAACAAATTAGAGAAGCTGCCTTCGCTGTATTTGAGCAGGCGGTTAATCAGGTTCTCGGTGCCGTTCATATTGGCTAGCACCGACAGCAAATCGCTCAAAAGCGGCGGTGGGTTATTCTGGCTGGTCGGATCAACCGAGATATCTTTAAGGGCGTAGACTTCGTACAGAGCCTTGTCGAGGAGCGAATCTTCCTCGCTGGAAAGGGTGCCGGCCATTACGGCAATTAGGCCGTGCAGCCCAGCGATGGTCGAGCGGAGCAGATCTTCGCCGGTATCTTGGTTGTCTTGGTTGAATTTTGGCAGGTCAAATGGGTTAATTTTCTGCGAAGAGTTGAGGGAAATATCAATGTAGCTGCCGCCGATGGTCTGGCAGAGCGTTTTGTACTCGTTCTCTGGGTCGATGACTATTAGCTCGGCGCCCAGCATCAGCGTTCGCAGCGCCTCCAGCTTGACGGTGTACGACTTGCCGGCGCCGGATTTGGCGAAGACAACTTGGTTGGCGTTCTCCATATGAAAGCGGTCGTAGAGCACCAGCGAGCTGTTATGCAGGTTAATTCCGTAAAGGACACCGTCGTGATGGGAAATGTCTTGGCTGGAGAAGGGGAAGACGGTCGCCAGCGAATCAGAGTCAAGGTTGCGAACAATCTGCAGCTCGTCGTCGGCAATTGGCATCGTCGTATTGAAACCTTCTTCGGCCTGCAAGATGGCCGGCTTGGTATAGGTTAAACTTCCGGCCAAGGTGGTCTCAATCTGCTTGGTCATCTTCTGCAAATCTTCCAGGCTCTTGGCGTAGACGGTGAAGTACAGAGAGAACTGGAAGAGCCGGGTCTCGCCTTTTTGCAAGGTGTCGCGGAGCTCCTCGATATCGCCGACGGCTGTCTCGAGCTCGGGGTTACGAACCAAGCCCTTCTCTTGCTCCACTTGCAGACTCGATTGCAGCTGGGTGGTTTTCCGTCGCAGTTGATTGAGCACCTGGTACGACTCCATTGGGTAAATAAACATAGAAATGTCGATAGCCGAGTCGAAGTTCATAATTGGCGAGAGCCAGCCGCTAGAAAGATATCTTGGGTAGGTAAAGACGAAGAGTGTTCGGGCGAACAGCCCGCCGATTTGCAGGTAACTTGGGTCAACGGTCAGACCGGAGGGGGAGATGATGTCGAGGACGTCGGCCAGGCCCTTCTTGAAAATATCCATCTCCATCTCTTCGGGCGATTTGGCTTGGTTGCCGCCGATTTTACCCAAGATTTCGCTCAAGCCCAGCTTTTTCGTGACGACCGGCGCGGCATCAGGCGGAGCGGTAATGGCCGCGGGCATGTTTGGAATCGCTTCGGCTCCGGCGGCCGGGGTTGGCTTCTCGGTTTTCGGTGCCAACTCACCGCCTTTAACGGCGTCAAGCAATTCCTGGACTTGGCTGGCGGTCTCTTCCTGTTTTTCCTTGATCACCGAGCTGGTAATCGCTGAAACATCCGCCACTCGTTCAGAGGCCGATTCCTCCGGGTTGTAGGTGTTGTAGTAAAGCTCGATTAGGTCTTGAGTTTTCAGGACTTCGGTCTTGATGCTCATCGCCTCTAGTCGGCCGGAGACGACTTGAGTTTTCTCAATCAGCTGGGCCTTTAATTCCTCAAACTCTTCAGGCGTGTAAGTGGTGGTGGCGGTCTTTTTGCCACCCAGGAGCTTGTCCAGGAAGGTCTGTTTGGTGCTGGTCTCGGCCGGCGACTTGCTGTGAGGGATGATGACGTAAAAAATCCGATCCATAATGTTGACCTCGGTCGAGAGACGCTCGATGAAGTCAACGTAGTCGGCGATCTGGATGCGAATCAGCTCGTTCTGCTCGTCGGCGCCGATGTTGTTGAGCTTCTGGATATATTTGGTTAGGTCAATCCGCCGACCCTGAACGACGATTTGAATCGGAAACTTCAGGGCATTAAGAAAAGACCGAAACTGGTAGACGACGGCGTCCTGTTCTTTCTGGCTACGTAGCTCAATCGAGAGCGGGGTGACTTTCAAAACTTGCCGGAGTGACCCGTCGGTTAGAATCGCCAAATCGTCGCGAACCTCGTTGATTTTGACGAACGACTGGGTAGAGAAGTTCTTGGCCGGTTGTTTGGGATTTTGTTTAGGGCTGGCCATTGTCTTCTCCTTTGGTTTGGGTGGTGTCTAAAACCTTGGCTAAATCGGCCGCCCGAGCGGCGTCGAACTCTTTGCGCGGCGTCTCGACCGCCGTTTCTTTGGGTTTGTCGACGATGACGGCGTTCTTGTTGTACTGGCCTTTCTGCCAGACCCGCCGGCGCGGTCGAGAGATATAGCGAATAAACGAGCCCAAGAAAAATATAAACGGTCGATCCTGGATTTTCACAAAAGCCAAGGCTAGAGCTAAGATCAGAATAGGAATAGCCAGAAAGTAAAACACTGGTCTAACCAGGCTGCCGGAGGGGATCCAGGAATTAAGCAAATAAATTAGCAACCCGCCAAAGAGCAGGTAAAAAAACTGCTGCAAGGTCAGAGGACCAATGACTTTGTCCTCCATGTCAATTCTCTGTGGTACTTTGGCGTCCAGTCTCTTTTCCCTCCCTACTAAGTAGTATACAGCCCAACGTGGATTTTAGAAGCCGAAAAAGCTGCCCCAAAAACCAATGTCTTTTTTCTTCTGGCCGGATTGAATGGCGGCCGCCAAACTCTTTTTATTGGGTGCAGGTTGCGGCTTAGGGTCGGGAATCTGTTCGTAAAGTTCGTTGTATTCCAGATAGTCGTACTCATCTTCGATGCTAACCTCGGTCATGCCATCAATAATTTCCTCGTTCTGGCAAACTCGAGCCAGAGCGGTGTGGATTTGATAGTGCTCGGCAATTATCGGGTTGTTGGCCAGATACAGCTGGCGGGTGTCTTCGTCGGCCTCTTCAAGGTCGCCTAGGTCGTTCATCAACTTCTCAACTTCAGTGTAAGCTAGCCATGGTGGAACTTCGTCCTCGCTGTAGGTTTCGATTTTGGCTTGCATAAAGTCTTTGAAACTGCCGTCACCTTCCATGTACTGGGCGTAAAGCTCGGCGGTCATCTCGCGAGCGAGCATCTCGGGGTTGCTCTCGCCCTTTTTCTCGAGTCGCTCGGCAATCTCGCCGGTATAGCGCGAGGCTTGTTCGGGCGGTAGATTTCTGATAAGTGCGTTGAGCGCGGCCAACTCTTGATAGCCGTCTTGTTGCTCATCGAAACCCCGTCCCAACCAGTCGAGCCGGTGGCCAAGCTCATGGTAAAGAGTGTGGGCTTGGCGTTTTTCCGACAAATGGAGAAATTTCTCGCTGGTTACTACCGAGCCATCTCGGTTAACTAAGGCAAAAAGATGATCGAGGCCATGCTCTTGCTTAACCTTCTGGGCGGCCGGTTCGTTCTCTAAAGTTTTCTGGCACTCAATGTTTGGCAAAAATCGGCTCAAGGCCTCATCGTCGATGGCAATGCCGAGTTCCTCTAGATGGCTTAACAGCTGCCCGCGGCGTTCGCTAATAATCTGCTCGGGGCTTTTCGTGGCCTCGACCGGTTCTTGTTCTAGAACCTCGGGCATCTAATTAAACTGAACTGCCCGCCGGTGGCGTGGTCGGCGGAGAAGGGGGTTCGACCGGTGGTTCAGGCGTTTGTGCGAGCGGGGTCGGGCCAGCCGCTGGCGGCTGATTTATTATTACATCGGGTTGGTTCGCAGCAGCTTGGGCAATTTGCTGGCCGACGCTCAGTTGGGCGACACCCATATGCTTAGCCATGGTGCTCCCCATATTATTAGCGATGCTACTGAAGCTTCGTGGTCCCTTGCCTGAAATGGCATTTTTCAGCTCATCAACTACAGCTCTTATTGCCTGATCTTTGCCGCCGATCTGATCGCGAGGCTTATCAAGTGTCTGGTTTAGTTTATCAAAATGCTCACCCAAGCTCTTGGTCATTTCTTCTTGGGGACCATTTATTAGAGCGGCTAATTTAGTTTCGTCGAATTTGCCGTTGATGTCGTTGATGACGTCATTCCGTTGCCCGGCACTGGCGACTACCTGGCGAATATTGTCCATATTGCCGCCACTACTGACGGCCATTGACAACGTATCAGCCAGACCCTTGAGATCTTGCCCGTTGGCCTGTTGAATTCTACTGACGAGGGCGGCTGTCCCAGCGTGCTCGGTATTGAGAAGCGAAGTCAGGTCGCTCCTAAGTCCTTCGGCATCTTTTCCAGTCAAATTAGCTACAGCTTCCGGATTATTAAGTTCAAGAATTTTACCTCCCAATTGATCTAACAAATCACTATCCAAGTTTGTCTTAAGTGACTGGGCGTGTTCAAAGACTCTGCTGGCCAGGCTCTCACCTTCTGGAGATAGCGTCGGAAGCGGTACTGAGCCGACAATGTTGACCGGCGTTGCCCCGCCTTGACCAAACGGTGTACCACCACCCGGTCCACCACCTCCGCCCAGCCATTCTTCAATTCGCTGATTCTGCTCGTCGTATTGTGGTACTCGCGATTTCCGAGATTCTTTAACAATGTACTCATAAAACCCTTTGGCCATTCCTTCGCCATAGAGTCCGACATTGGGGACATCTATACCGGCCTTCCTGATCTCGTCTTTTATTTCGGCCATCTTATCCTCTTTTTTGGCGCCTGCCAGACGAGCGCGGAACTTCATCTTTGCCGTCGGGTCCATACCTTTCTGGGTCATATATTTTTCCGCGGCGTTAATGATATCATGTCCTGCCGAAGCTTCATCGTACGCCTCTTGAGGGGAGGCGACATCTTCACGCATTGTTTTACTCGCTGCTGCCTGTTTTTCGGCGTAACCGCCAGCCCGACCAGAGATTATATCTGAAATGTTAAAATTACGACCCTTGCCAAGTCCAACATTTATCTTCGAAGCCTCTTTTGCACTGCCCTTTTCTTCGGCTGCTGTTCGAGCCTGCCACCAAGGAGCGATGGTCTTATCGGGGTTAAGTACGGTATATGCTCGGCCACGGGCTGCTCCGGATGCGTTTACTGCTGTTCCCCAGCGTTCTTTCTTTATGCCAGCTCTCACCGCTCTATCCATTAGCCTATTATATTCTGCCTGTGTCGTAGCGTTCCTAGCCCTATTCATCAAAGACGCTTCCAGGTCTGCGTTTCGTTTTTTCATCATTCCCGCCCCACGTTGCCCAGGACCCCAAGTTGCGGTCGGAGCGCTCTTAGCCATACCGAGGGCCCGTTTGGCGGCGTTGGCCACGTCGATGGTGCCCTTGGTGATGGCGCCAGGAAGTTTAAGAATTAAGGTTGCGCCGATGAAAAATACGGCCACCAGAAGTAGGTCGGAGGCCGGTGGAACGGTGCTGGTATTAAGAACCGACAAGCCTCCGAATCCAAAGGCCTTACCGAGTTTGATATAAAAAGCAACGGCGAAATAGATAATTGGTAAGACGAAAGCCTGCCGGAGAAAAAAGTCCCACCACTTGGTAAACCACTGTTGGGCGCCGGGTAAACCGTAACAGATAAACGCCAACGGGGCGACGATTATCAAAAAGTACAGATAAACCAACCGTTTAATCAGAGCAAAGGCAAAGCCGATGATTAGGACAATAAAGTAAACCACGGCAAAAATAAGGATGAAAAGCATAAAGAATGCTGCGACATAATTGAGGAAATTAAAGCTTTGAACGGAACCGCCCAGCATGCGAATAAACTCGCCAACCATCTCGCCTAAGTTCTTAACCCCGGCTATCTCATATGCCCAGGCCATCAAGGCTTGAACGACATCGAGGATAAACCTAACTATTAACAAACTGGCATTGGCACCGATTACACCGAGGACAAGTCCTGGCAAAGCTTTCTTGGCGGTATAGGTATTAATATTGAGGTGAAAAATATTGGCAAAGGCAATGGCTAGCAGCGCCAGAATAACAACAACGTCAATCATGCCTAGGCTATACTTCCAGCCTAGAACCAGCCCATTGCTAGGGTCTTTTAGCTTTGTCTCAAGCCCGTCAGTTGCCGTGGCTAAACCCTTAGAAGTGTCGGTAGCTTGGGGGAGAATGGTATTGACGACATTTTGAACGAAGCAGGCAACGGTTTTGGTTATTATCCCGGTAATATCTCCTTGAATTAGTTGGGTAAGACCTAGGCCACATCCACCGCCTATGGTATTTATGTCCGTTATTCCCCAGTACTGGAGCCAACCGTTAGAGCCGGAGTTAACGCAGTCACTATTGAGGTCTTTCAGGTCTTCGCTGCCGCCGCTGCTAAATCGAGAAACTTTGTCTGCCGAAACCTGATCGTTGCCTATTACATCTGACGGGCCCGTTTGAAGTACGCCGCCGGAATCGGTGCAGTCTAAAGTGTCGTTTTTTGGAACGTTCATGACATGTGCTGCCAAAGTACCGATATCGTCAGAGAGGCCACCGCTACTCGTAGTAGCTCTATCGAGTTCTAGACTGTCGGAGGTGCTTGCGGCAGTACCAGTGGTATCGAGCATGTCGGTTTGGCCACGCTTAACCCTGCCGGCATTAGTAGCGTAGACAAAATTAGTGTCATCCTTGTCGCTGACGGAAAAGTAAAGATTATTAACTGGTGTTCCATCGGATTGATAGGCTTGGAACGTGTACCAAGTTTTGTTGGTGTGTGCCGCATCTCCTTCAGCGTCAACGGCGATAAGCTTAAAGTTTAGTAGCGGTCGGCCGAGGTTGGGGTCTCCGGGAATAATGGCAGTAGGTGGGATCCCTTTCTTGTCTGGCACATTAATCCGAACTCCATCAATGTCTGGACCTTCGCCCGTGGAATTCGATTGAATGCCAAACCAGGCTTCGACTTGTTCTCTGGAATAAGTATCGGCATAAACAGGCCTAGCCGTTAGCAAGAAAGAAGAGGCCGACACTAAAATCACCCCCACACCAAACACAAGGCTCAACCATTTTCGTGCCCCTCTCATAACATCACTTTACGGCCAGTTCACTTGGCGCGCAACTTTGCGCTCGTCGGGTATTGATATTGAAGTCAGGGGGAGCTAAAATGCGGCCGCACGTTAACAAACCAAAAAAGGAGGTGGTTGCCGTGGCTAACAACCGACCCGCATTTTTTATACTTCCGTAGAGAGATGGATGAAC
Organism: Saccharimonadales bacterium (SeqCode); assembly: GCA_035510775.1. Taxonomy (GTDB): domain Bacteria; phylum Patescibacteriota; class UBA1384; order 2-12-FULL-50-11; family 2-12-FULL-50-11; genus DATKGP01. The sequence continues at coordinate 3,014 of DATKGP010000056.1, read as the reverse complement.
GTTGCCCCTACCTTAAAGAAGCCTTTCAACCACCGTATACAATATATTATATAAGGTGGTTTAGAATCCTAATAGAAATCAAGTGAGGATATGGTTGTGATGGTAGACGGTCGCAAGTTATCCAATGGAGACAGTAATTTTCAAACCTAATTTGCTAGCAATTTTATCTAGCGTTTCAACCGATGGGTTGGCTCGCTTGTTTTCTAGACTAGAAATAAACCCCTGCGTTGAGCCGACGCTCTTGGCCAGCTGGGCTTGAGTTAAACCTTTATTCAGCCGTGTAGCTCGCAACTTTTCGGCCAACTCGCCGAACCATTTAACTTGGCTAGGTTTTTGAGGAAGTGGCCGAGTATCCTGGGTGATAATGGGCTCTTTGAGCTTGACACGAAGAGTGCGCTTCTTCACCAACTTCGATCCGCCGACTTTAATGTATTTATATTTTTTAACCTTCATCTCCTAACTCCAGTATACAATATATTGTATACGAAAACCGAAGTTGGTTGCTGGTGGGCGGCTATCCGAGGAGCCGTCCTATTTTGTTGCAAGATATACTGACTTTCTCAATAAAAACTGATACAATTGCCTCGTCATCTGTTCGGGGTGTGAACATGAAAATAAGTCGAATCATCATTACCTTTGCAATCGGCGCACTTGTCGTCGTTGCCTGCTCGTCCACGAAAACTGTGCCGGAGGCACAAAAGAAAGAGTTTGTTAGCGATTCTATAAAGCCTTCGGAAGAAACGAGACAGGAAGACGTACAATACGGCGCAATGCTCTTGCGCTATCACGGAGTCGACCGTGACGAACTGCGGAAGGAGTTCGGCGTGCCCACCCAGACAATAAAGGTGGGCAACGACCTTCTGTGGGAGTGGCCGTCCGTTGATATTCAAATCGCAGGGAAAAAGAACGTCCAAGTCAGTCTCTCGGCAAAGTTTGGAACCGGCAGCGACAAAGAGTCGCGCTCAGTTCGGGAGTTGGCTGTATCCTTTTTTCCCGATCTCGATGGTGCGCACTTCGTTCCTCTTGGGAGCAACTGCGCGACCTTGATCGACAGCCTCAAGGATAGGAAGTTCTACGCCAAAACATCCTGTGAGAGTGATAACGAGTACTACATCGTTGGCACTCTCAACGGCGTTGATGTGTCGATTACGAACCACAGCTCGGTCTGGCCGTTCGTCTCCGAGCCATCCATTGATGAAAACGGGATGCGTAAGGAGACGCTCAAGACCAATCCAGGGTTTGACTGGAAAGTTGGGCACGTCAACTCTATCACGGTAGGACCTCGTCCCAAGTCCGGCGGCCCATACCTGGGAACCATCGAGACGCAGGCGAAGAACGGGATCGTTCAGTTGGTTGAAGGTATCTAGGACTCTGTCCGGGGTCGGCGGAAACGCCGACCTTTTTCTAATCGCTAGTTACTGGCGGGGCTGCCGTAAAGCGGGTCGAGTTTGAGAACCTGGCTTTTTAGTTCGGGATGGAAGGCGCTGGAGAGTAAGACAACGTCGCGGTTGGTCGGGTCGAGCTGGTAGGCTCGGTCGGCCATCATCTCGATTAAATCCGGTGAGGCATTTTTCATCTGTTTGGCCAGGCTGATGACCTTATAGGCGTCGGTCTGTTTTTGTAAGTAACTGGCCAGTTGATCTTTTTGGTCCTGGACACCGGCCCGTTCCAACGTCGCCACCTGGCGGCTGGTTCTGTTCTTGACGGCCTCGTAGTAGCAGACAAGCCCGGCAATAATAATGATGGCGGCCAAGTAAAACCAAATCCGGCCGTGCATTAGAACATCTCCTTGGCAATCTCGGCGGTGACGAACGGGGCGAAATCGGAGAGCAATTTTAGCTGGCGGTCGAGCGCGACCAATAACGCCGACTTGGTGTCCTGCGCCTTATCGGCTTCGGACACTTCGCTAATCTTTTTCTTCTCGTATTCCAAAAACTTGTCGGCAAACCCGTGCCAGGAAAATTCGTACAATTCTTCCAAGGCCAAACCAAGTTGGTATTTGGTAAAGAGCGTTAGGTTGTCGGCTTCCAGTTTGTCTAGCGCCTTGAAAAACGCCACTTCGGTTTTATCGAGTTTTTTTGGCATCTCGGTCTTGGCGCCCTCGCAGGTTAGGGCGACGAACCGGCTGGCATTCCAGATTTTGGTCACAAAATTACGGTACTTTAAAACTTTTTGCTCGCTGAAACGCTGCGGCAGACCCATCGCTGTCCCGCCGATTAAACTCATTCGCAAGGCGTCGGCGCCGTATTTATCGATTAGAATCAGCGGGTCGGCGGCGTTGCCTTTGCTCTTGCTCATTTTTTTACCCTGCTCGTCGAGAACCAGGCCGTGGAAGTAAACTTCCTTGAAAGGAACTTGCTCGGTCAAAGCCAAACTCATCATTATCATTCGGGCGACCCAGAAGAAGATAATATCGGCGGCGGTTTCCATTAGAGTTGTTGGGAAAAACTTTTTCAGGTCTGGAGCGTCAGAATTTGGCCAGCCCAAAGTGGAGAACGGCCACAGGCCAGAGGAAAACCAAGTATCTAAAACATCGGCATCTTGAACCATCTCGCACTCACCACAAAACGGGCATTTGTCTGGTTTTTTTATGGCTACGATGAAGTTTTTAGTTTCTAGTTTTTGGTTTTTAGTTTGCCCGCTTTTTGCGCAGTAAAAAGCGGGTATCTCGTGCCCCCACCAGAGCTGGCGCGAGATGCACCAGTCGTGGAGGTTTTTCATCCAGTTGAAGTAAATCTTCTCCAAAGATTTGGGGTAGAACTTGATTTGACCGTCCTTGACGACCTTAGTCGCCTGGTCTTTAAGGTCAGTGACTTTCATAAACCACTGGGTTGAAGGCTGCGGCTCGATGACGGCGCCGCTCCGTTCGCTGACCGGCTGGCGAAGAGCATAGTCGGTAATTTTCTCAATTAAACCGAGCTTGTCCAAATCAGCGATGATTTTTTCTCGAGCTTCAGCCACTTTCAAGCCGGCATATGGACCGGTCTCCTCGGTCATTCGGCCGTAGCGGTCGA
>DATKGP010000055.1:0-2847 GCA_035510775.1 Saccharimonadales bacterium (SeqCode) | reverse complement strand
TGAAGCGCTTATTATGGCTGGCGTAGATTCGACGGATTGTTCCGTCCGGGGGTTGGCGTCGTCGATTTTTGTGTTAAGTGCTTCATCATCGAGGTGCTCGGCTAGGTATCTCAATGGAGCAATGGAGTCCTCTTCGATTATTTGGCGTGTGTAATCGTCGCCAGAATTATACTCACGGCTATTCTGCCATTCCGCGATCTTGTCAAATATTGCCCCGCTGACAGTCTTACCATAGCCCTTGCTAGAGTCGAGAAGCGGGCCAATTTCGTATTGAGCTTTTTCGGCCAGCTTAACTTTGCCATTAAGTCGATCTAGCTCTTTCTCGTAGGAGATCCACTCCTCCTCGTTTAACTTTTTCGATGACGGGAGATCCAGGGTTTTGTCGACAGAGCGCTTCAGTTGGTCAATCCCTCGCTGCAAACCACCCTTAAGATCGTCTTCAAATTGACCGCTACTGTGTGACGCATAAGACTCCTGGGCGACTTCCTGGTTATCACCGCCAGTTTCCGGTGCTTTCCAATTTTCAAATTCTTGACTCGGCTCAGGAATCTCACCCATTTTCTCTAGTCTATCATATGTGCATCGGCGGTATGTTCTACCTGTTTCAGGTTAAAATGGGATATACTAAATGGGTGAAATCATTCTTCCAGACTGCAGCCTGGGGTGAGTTTAAGGAGACGGCCGGTTGGCGGGCGAAAAATCGCCACGGTTTGCTGGAATTGACCATCAAGCTGCCGATGAGCCAGACAGTTTCCTACTATCCGGAGCTGGAATATTCCGCCAGCAATCTGGAGAAAGTTAAAAATATCATCGAAGAGGAAAAAACTAACCGGAAAATGTTTGTCCGGTTCGAATTTCTGGAGCCGTGGGACGAACCCGCCGCTGGCCACCTGCTTCGTTTTGGGCTAATTAAATCTTTCGAGGAGCTCCAGCCGGAGCACCGCCAGTGGGTCAGCTTGAATATGAGCGAGGCCAAAATACTCGAGCAAATGAAACCCAAAGGCCGGTACAACATCCGCATTGCCGAGCGGCACAAATTAAAAGTGGAATCTGGCATCGAAATCAAACAGGCCGAGCGATTCTTCGCTCTCTACCAACAAACTGCCACCAGAGCCGAGTTTCGAGGTCGGGGATTGGATTACTTTTTGGCGCTCACTAAAACTTTGGCCAAAGAAGGCGTCGGCGAGATTATAATTATTAGCAAAGACGGCCAAGATCTGGCCGGCGGGATTTTTCTCTACTATCAGGGAATCGCTAGCTATCTTTACGGCGGCAGCGGCGGCGACCGCAGCCTGATGGCGCCGTACCTGATGCACTCGGAGGCGATGAAGCGAGCCAAAAAACGCGGCTGCCAGATTTACGATTTGTTAGCCGTGGCGCCGCCTCCGCCAGCTGGCGGACCCAACCACCCGCACGCCGGCCTGACCCGTTTCAAGGAACAGTTCGGTGGCGAAACCATCCGGCTGCTCGGCAGTTGGGACTTGGTCAACCGGCCGCTCTGGTATAAACTGTATCGAATGATTGAAAAAAGAAGAAGGAAGGCCATCAATTAACAATTACCAATTTTCAATTATCAACTAATTATCAATGGAACAATTATCAAGAAAATTCGACCTAGAGAAAAGATGTACAGATTTTGGTGTTGCTGTGATTTCTCTTTGCAAGAAAATCCCGCAGGACGCCATTACAAGGCCACTTATTAGCCAGATTGTCCGTTCGGCCACGAGCATTGGCGCTAACTACGCCGAAGCTTTGGGAGGCAGCTCGAAAAGAGACTTTGGTAACAAGATTTTTATCTGTCGTAAGGAAGCCCAAGAAACTCGACACTGGCTGAATATGATTTCCTCGGCAGCAGAGGTCTCGACGGCCGAATTGGACAAGTTAAAAAACGAAGCTCACGAGTTGATTCTCATTTTCCAGAGAATAAACTCAACTCTCTCGGCTAAAGTTAGAAAGATTGATAATTGAGCTTTGAAAATTAAATTAAAATTGATAATTGAAAAATGAAAATTCCTCAATGAGAAAGCTGTTTCGCAAAATATTTTCCCAGAAGACAATCAACCGCTACCACTTTGTCATGGCGGTGTTGGCCAATATTATCTTTCGTTTTCCTTCGAAAAATCTTCGCCTCATCGGCGTCACCGGCACCAACGGCAAAACCACCACCTGCCATATGATTACCTCGATACTTGAGGCGGCCGGCCGCAAGGTCGGAATGACGACCACCATCGATTTCAAGATTGGCGACGAGCTAATTACCAATGATTTGAAGATGACCACTGTCAGCCCGTTTCGGCTCCAAAAAATGCTCCGCCAAATGGTTGATCGGGGTTGCGAGGACGCGGTCATCGAGGCGACCTCGATTGCTCTCGACCAGCACCGCCTCTGGGGGCTGAAGTTCCACACCGTCGTTTTCACTAATCTCACCCACGATCACCTCGATTACCACGGCAATATGACCGATTATCGCTTAAGCAAGGAAAAACTCTTTGCCAACGAGCCAGCGCTCTCGGTAATTAACGCCGACGATCCGGCCAGCGAATTTTTACTGCAACATCCGGCCGACGTCGTCCTGACTTACGGGCTGAAACACACCTCGCTGGTGGCGGCCAAGAAACTTTTCGCCCGACCGGGCGGCACTGATTTTGTCCTGGTCATCGGCCAGCGCCAGGCCAGTTTGAATTTACCGCTCCCCGGCCTGTTCAATGTTTACAATGCCTTGGCGGCGGCCACCGTCGGTATCGGCTTGAATATCAATCTCGACGATATCGTCACTGGACTGCGCTCGGTTACATCTGTTCCCGGTCGAATGGAAGTGGTCGAAGCCGGCCAGGCCTTCACGGTGAT
>DATKGP010000054.1:0-7468 GCA_035510775.1 Saccharimonadales bacterium (SeqCode) | reverse complement strand
TTCTTTCCATCAAGAAATATCAATTAAAAACACCTTGATATGATATATCATATCAACGAACCTGATACTTCCGGAAAAAACGGGCTCGGTTTCGATGATTTTTAAAAATTGTCTGAAGGAAAAACCGCGAGCCCAGCACCTGGGACCCCCAGGACCAGCGAGCGTGTTTTTCTCCTTGCCCACGGCAACGAAGCGTGCAGGATGAGGAGCGTTAGCTCCGGAACCGGAAGGCCAAGAAAATGCTACTTCAGGTATTTTCTTGGCCGAGGGATGTCTCTGGAGCGCGCTGCCTCGCAGGGTCGCCAACAAGTTGGCTCGCTTTCCTCCGCAAGCTCCGGAAAGTAAGCCCCTGGCCCTCGCAAAAAGACTGGGCGGCCGGAGGCCGCCACGAAAAAGCTCATCGAGGAGCGGTTCTCAATGTACAAATTACGATATCAGCGGAGCTGGAAGTATGTCGCCATCCAGTCGGCGATGGTTCCAAAAATTGGAGCAGCCGAGGATTCGGCGAACTGGACGGTTTTCGGATTGTTGACGCGAACGGCCATGACGTATTTCGGGTTATCAACCGGAAACATTCCGATGAAAGTTCCGATACTTCGGTCGGTGTAGTAACCGCCTTGAGGATTAGGAACTTGAGCAGTACCAGTTTTGCCGCCGACGGTCATTCCAGCCACTCGGGCACGTTTACCTTCACCGTTATCGACCACCGCCTGGAGCATCGCTCGAACTTCGGTGGCGGTCTGCGATGAGATGATTTGGGCGCCTTTGGGATAATCTTTTGTTTCAGTATGATCACCGTAATCGAGCTTACTAACCACGTGCGGCGTTACCGAGTAGCCGCCGTCGGCCACAGCGCAGTAGTCAGCGGCCAAATTAACCGTAGTCGTCGCCACGCCTTGGCCGAAGGCGGCGTTGGCTCGCAGAATATCCGGCCAATTTTTTAGTTCCGGCAAAGTTGAATATTGCTCTCCGACTAAGTCGATGCCGGTTTTTTTGCCAAACCCAAATTTGTCTAGATATTCCCGCTGCTTTTCTTTGCCGAGCAGTCCCGAAACCCAAGTCATGGCAATGTTGTCGGAGTTTTCCATTACCTGGGTCATATTTTCGTGACCAAAAATCTTGTTTAGGGCGTTATAGATGGTGTGGCCGTCGATGGTCACCGGGGCGTTGAAATTGTTAGCGGTATCCGGCGTCACTACGCCTTCATTAAGAGCCGCCGACATTGTCAGAGTTTTGACAACACTGCCCGGCTCATAAACATCACTAATGGCCGGCGGTAGGTAGGCTCGCTGGGCATCGCCAGTCAAAGCTCCGTAATTATTAGGATCGAAGGTCGGCTCACCGGCCATAGCCAGGACAGCGCCGTTATTTGGATCCATTACGGTAATCGAACCAGAGTCGGCCTGATACTGGCTGATGCCGGCCTTGAGAACGTTTTCAACCTCGTACTGCAAGTTGTAATCGAGCGTCAGAATGGCGTTGGCACCAGGAGTTGGGGTGCTGCTGCCCAAGACATCGATCAGGCGACCGAGCGAATCTTTCTTGGCCGATTGGCTGCCTGGGTTACCCGTCAGTTGGTCGTTGTAAGTCGCCTCGACGCCGTATTTTCCGCTACCGTCGCCGCCGACAAAGCCAAGGACTTGGGCGGCAATCTTGTCAGCTTCTGGATAGATTCGGGCCAGCTGGGGAATTAGCGACACGCCGGCGTAATTTTGATCGTTAATTTTCTGGGCGTCATCGGCATTGATGCCTTTCATTACCGGCGGGACGTAGACTTTTTGGGTGGCGATGGCAGCTAGAGCAGCGGCCGTATCGAGATTTGGCAGTTGAGTTTTGAGCGCCGCCACCAATTTTTCCGGGTTTTTCACTTGGCGTGGCGACAACAGCAACTGATACTGCCACTCGCTGACGGCCAGCAAATAGCTGTTGCCGTCTTTGTCCTGGGCGATAATTTTCCCCCGGTCGGCCGGTTGAGTAGTGGTGCTGGTCGATTGAGTAGCGGCCGCTTCGGCGTATTGATCGTGCTCCAACACCTGTTTTTGAAACAGCTCAAAAATATAAAAACCGCAAATTACGAAAAGTACGGCAAAGATTAGGCTCGATCGCTCAAAAACCGACCGCCAGGTCATTTGGAAGAAAATTCGCGAACATTTGTGAGCGCATTTTCAGACAAAGAGCGCGAGTGACTAGCGAGCCTCATGGGTTGCCGGGCAAAGTAACGGAATCAGTTGGCGGGGTAATTGGCACCAATCCAGCTTGGGTGGCTGACTGATTCAGCTTGTCGAGCGACTGAAGCCGACTGGCGTTAACTGTCAGAGTCGAGCTTTCCTGCTCGAGGTCTTGCTGCTGTTTATCAAGGCTTCTCAACTGAATCGCCATATCCGAACCTTGAGCCGACTGCACTAAATATAGTAAGGAGAAGACTGCCAAAAGAGCTAGTAGTAAAAACTTAGCGGTGGCTGGGCCGATGCCGGAGCTTCGTCCTGATTTGTAGGCGCGTCGTTGGTACTGGTTGTGTGGCATTATTTTTTCTCCTTACTAGTTGGTGACTCGTCGAGCCACCCGGAGCTTGGCGCTCCTGGCTCGAGGATTGCTTCTAATCTCTTCGTTAGAAGGTTGAATCGGTTTTTTGGTGACAACTTCTAGATCTACGTTGTCACGGAAAAACTTTTTGACGATCGCATCTTCCAACGAATGAAAACTAATCACCGCTAGCACTGCATCTTTCTTCAGGCAGCCGCTAATCTCCTTCAGACCTCGTTCAAGCGTCCCCAGCTCGTCGTTGACAGCAATTCGCAAACCTTGCCAGATTGGCGCCAAGACTTTGGGATTGTCGGTACCAACGAGAGCGATAAGATCCTTGGTCGTTCGAATCGGTTGACGCCGACGTGTCTCCACGATCTTGGCAGCCAAGGCCTTGTGATAACGATCCTCGGCGTAGTCGCGAAAAATCTGGTCGAGTCTCGGCAGGCTAGCCTGCCCAAGCAGTTGGGCAGCCGTCTGGCCGTAATCAGGGTTGAATCGCAAATCCAGAATTTCATCTTTCTGGAAGCTAAATCCCCTCCCAGACTGCTCGAGCTGGTCGCTCGACAAACCCAAATCTAGGATTGCTCCATCGAACATCGCATCGAGTTCGGCCGCTCGGTCGTACGATAAGCGGCGGAAAGTAAATTTCCCTTTTGCCTCTCGCTCAAGCTCACGACCAAATTCTTCGGCAGTCGGATCGAGATCGAGACCAATTACTTGCCCTCCTGTTCCAAGTAAGGCTCGACCGTGTCCGCCACCGCCGAAGGTTGCGTCTAAGTAGACGCCTTCTTTGGTTGGGCTAATGAGCTGAATTACTTCAGCGATCAGAACTCCTTGATGATGACTTTTTGTTACTCTTTCCATATATATTTTTCGCTCTTGCCTCTACGATTGTTGAGGTGAGTTGTTTTCATCTTTTTTAAGGTTCGAATATTTGGCCAGGCGGCAGGAGGACGCGAAAAACGGTTTGTCCTGCCGGGGCTTGTGTCCTCCCGATTCGCAAAGGTTGGACGTACCCGACAGTCCCTCCCTAGACATATGTTTAGGGCATCTTTTCCTCGTCAGAAAATAAATTTTCCCCCAGGTCAAGAGCAACCCAATCGCGGGTACTCCCACCGCTGGTCGTACAAATGTTGGTTGGCCGTACTGAATTGGCCAGGTTTACAAGAATTTTTTGGTATTTCATTTTAGATTTCCCACTCCGTTAGGTTTTCGGCGAGCTCGGAAGATTTGCTTTCGGCATCGGTCGTGAAGGTTCCCCAAGCCGTTTTGTCCCAAATTTCGATGCGTTGAGCCACGCCGGTGACGACAACCTCGCTCTTGATACCGGCGAATGTCCGTAGATAACCAGGCAGCAAGACGCGGCCGAATTTGTCGATCTCCACCTCCATGGCTCCCGAAAGCATTAACCGAGCAAAAGCTCGAGCCGAAGAAGAAGAGACCGGCAAACTAGCTAATTTATTGGCCATAACTTCCCACTCCCCCTTGGGGTACAGGAAAAGACAGCCATCCAAGCCTTTAGTGACGATCGCCGAGGCGCCTAAATCAGCGCGGAATTTCGACGGCACCGAGATGCGGCCTTTGGAATCTAGACTATGGGTATACTCACCAAGAAACATTGGCTGCCTTTCTAATATCAATGAAGGAGGCTGTTTGAACCGGGACGACAGCCGCTTGGATGTCGAGTGGCTTGGTTGGCATTTCAAGCTCTGTTGAACCGAAGTTGTCCACAGACTTTTCCACTTTTCCCCACTTCATTCCACTTTTCTCCACATGCTGGGTCTTACAGTACGTTCTTGCTGGAATGTTGTCAATACCCCCAAAATTCTTCAGTAAAAATCTGCCTGCCCCGCACCACGTATCCTACCCAACCTGAAGGACAGTCCTTCGGGTTGGATTGTGATTTCCCTGTTATTTTAAGAGCCGCGCTTCGCGCGGCTCTGGTAGAGCGGACTCTGTGGTTCACACGAACACCTGCACCGACTCACTGTCGTTATGGCCATTCGGCCAGCGTATGGTTCCGCGTGGCCATTGTTTGACGGGGTTAGTGAAGAGTCGCCAGATACCGTCCTCGTCAACGCTGATGTAGGTGTTTCGGAATGGGTCAGTGTTCTCGAGCCCGTGCTTCAAAACTAGGATATACCCCTTATCCGACTTTTTGAGTATAGCGGCGGCCGTTACAAGCATGGAGACATGCTCGTACCCCGAAAGAGACTGCTGGGTTTCCGAGTCTCTGTTGGGCACGAATGTGACCGTCAGACCGACCAAGTGAGAAATATCTGGCTTGAGGTTCGATACGAACCCACCGATTTCTTCCGCGAGTTTAAAGGTGCGAATCGACATTGAAATGCCTCCTACAAGTGCTTATTGGATTGTAACAAAAATCAGGCTGGTTTAGAAGGAGACCCGTTCCTGCTCCATTGTGTCGCGGTCGCGACTGGTGACAGTGTCGTCTTCAAGAGTCTGAAAATCGATGGTGTAGCAAATTGGTGTGCCGACTTCATCCTGGCGGCGATATCTGCGGCCGATTGAACCAGTTTCGTCGTAAAAGACATGTTTGCCCTGGGCGCGAAGTTTGTCAACCAATTCGTAGGCTTTTTTAATAAGTGGTTCCTTTTTAACCAGCGGTAAAACGGCGGCGTCGTAGGCGGCCAGACTAGGCTTAATGGTTAGAGTGGTCTCCTCCTCGCCTTCGCCCTTGCGGCCTTTTTCGTCCAGGTGCCAAGCGTCGAGTAGCAAGGCCAATAAGGCTCGGTCAACTCCGCCGGAAGGCTCGATGACGAACGGCACAAATTTTTCTTTTTTCTCCTCGTCAAAAACCGTCAAATCTTTGCCGGAAAACTTCTGGTGCTGGGTTAGGTCGTAATCGCCGCGATTGGCGATGCCCTCTAATTCGCCCCAACCCCAGGGGAAAAGATATTCGATATCGGTAGTAGCCTTGGAATAATGAGCCAAATCGGCTTTCGGGTGTTTGCGCAGCCGCAGGTGCGATGCCTCGACACCCAAATCCACATACCACTGCATTCTCTCGTGAACCCAGTGCTCAAACCATTTGTCTGCCTCGCTAGGGTGGACGAAAAATTCCAGTTCCATCTGCTCAAACTCCCGGGTGCGAAAAGTCAGGTTACCAGGAGTAATTTCGTTACGAAAAGCCTTGCCGATTTGGGCGATGCCAAAGGGAATTTTCTGCCTAGAAGAATCCAGAACGTTTTTAAAATTAACAAATATCCCCTGGCAGGTTTCGCCGCGCAAAAAAGCCGTCGAGGCCGAGTTCTCGACCGGGCCGATAAAAGTCTTGAACATAAGGTTAAACAACCTAGGCTCGCTCAACTTGTTGCCGTCCGGGCTTTTAGTTGGGTCTTCCAGCTCGTCTAGCCGATAGCGTTTGTGGGTAACCAAATCTTCAACCAACGGATCGGAAAAATTATCCGTATGACCAGAGGCCTTCCAAACCAAGGGATTCATAATAATGGCCGTATCGACACCAACAATATCGTCGCGGCTCTGAACCATCGATTTCCACCAAGCGGCCTTGAGCCGATTTTTCATCTCTACCCCGATCGGGCCGTAGTCGTAAGTAGAGGAAAAGCCGCCATAAATCTCCGAGTCCGGCCAAATTACTCCACGGCGCTTGGCCCAGGAAACAAAATTCTCAAATTTTTTCTCATCGGCCATAACACGATAATACCGGGATAATTCTCAAGTATCAATTTTCAAGTATCAAGTAATTTTCAATATTCAATTATCAAATGAAAATTGGTGGGATGATAATTAATTGAAAATTGCTAATTCGAAAATTGAAAATTTATCTATTAGCGGTAGTAATTGAACAACTGGCCGAGGTAGGTTTCGAGCGGGGCGACCAGGGCGTTTCGGTTGATGCCCAGCCACATTAGCGCCGTCAGCAGCAGGAAAAGCAGGAGCATTATTTTCGTCGCCCACTTGCCCTTGATGGCAAACGACAGCAGGAAAGCCACCGCCATACAGACACCAACAGCCAGCCAACCCACCGAGCGCATGGCGTCGTAAATCGTTGTGCCGATGTAGCTCTTTATGAACGGAGAAACCATGAGGATGATAAAAACTACCACGCCGAAAACCGAGATAATGTCGGAAATTGTTCCGATAACGTCGGTAATGGAGGTTGTGTCGTCGAGATCGTCGTGAGCGGCCTTAACCTGCTCTGCCTCCGCGCTTTTCTCCTTCTCGGCGACCTTGGCATAAATATCATTAACTCCCTTGGTCTCGGCTGGTTTAGCCCCGGTAACAGCAGCATTGGGGGCGACAGTTGTCGGTGGTGGAGTCGCCTCCGTCGGTTGTGGTAATGGTTCGGCTGGCGGGGTTTCTTTTTGAGGTATGGCAACAGCTCCAGCTGGCTTGGTCTCGCCTGTTGTTGGCTCGACGTTGTTGGTTAAGCGGTCGATTCTGGCCTCTAACGCTTGGACTTCGCCCGTCAGGGTTTCAACTTCGTCGGCGTAGTGATCGGCCTGGGGCTCGGTCGCTTCCTTGATTTCGGCCTCGCTGACAACTAGCGGCGCCTCTGGGCTTTGGCTAACCGGCGGGGTCGGGGTTAGCTCGGGCGTGGCTGGAGCTGATGCTGATGCCGTCGGAGTCACCTGATTGACCGGCAGAGTCTCTGCTTTGGGTAAATTAATTTTTACCGGCTGTTCGGCAGCTGGTTCGGCTGCTTTTGTTACGTCTGCCATGTTTTTGTCCACCACTGATTTAGTATCGTCTGCCATCCCCTCCACCTTATTTCTCTAGAAGTACACCCTAGGAATCGTTTGACCCAAGCGGGTGACAATTTCATAGTGACTCACGTCTGCGCGTTTGGCAAGCTCGGCGATGCTAATTTGGCCAACCGTCCCGTCGCTACCTTTTTGATGGCCTAGAATTACCGCCTCTTCCCCGCGGCGAATATCCAGGCCAGTGACGTCGGCCA
>DATKGP010000053.1:0-5065 GCA_035510775.1 Saccharimonadales bacterium (SeqCode) | reverse complement strand
GACATTCAGACCACCGAAAATCAGCTGACCGATCTGACGAACAAGCTTAACACCGCCTACGCCAATCTCTACGAGCTTTCGCAAACTAGTACCGTTGAGTTGATTATTCAGAATAAGTCAATTGACGATATTTTGAACCAGACCCAATACATCCAGTCATTGCAGACTAACCTGCAGCAGAATATCGCCCAGGAAAAAAGCTTGAAAGCCGACCTCCAAGACAAAAAACAGGTCAGCGAAGCTCAAAAAGCCAGCCTGCAAGCCCAGCAAAATCAGCTGACGAGCGAAAAAGCCACCTTGACTAATCAGCAAAATCAAAAAACCTATCTTCTTAGTCAGACAATGGGTCAGGAAGCGCAGTATCAGTCGCTGATTCAAAACCTGCGCAACCAAGATTTTGCCGCCAATCAACAATTGGCCGATCTCCTCAATCAGCTTTCTGGCTGTTTCGGTGAAACCATTTCTGGTGGGACCGGCGGCTATCCCTGGGCCAGCTCGCCTGGCCAGGTTGATCCATGGGGTTTCTATACGGGTCAGTGTACTTCTTTTGCGGCTTTTCGTTTTAGCGGTGTCTTTGGCCGACCATTTAACGACACTCGTCCTGGTAATGGCAGCGCCTGGAACTGGCCAGCTCTAGCCGGTGATCAGGGCTATCGTACTTCTAGTATGCCACGGGTCGGCAGCGTCGTCTCTTGGCCGCGAAACTCCTTTATGCCGTACGGTCACGTTGCTTGGGTGACAGCGGTCAATGGCAACGGAACGATTAACGTTGAAGAGTATAACTGGGCGCACCCGAATGCTTACGACCAGCGCTTTAATGTCAGTCCCAACAACTACGGTTCCCCAACTTACATTTACCCATAAAACGATTTCGGATGATGAACTCTCTCTCGCTCAACGACTGGGTGCTGATTGTCTACGGGGCTTTCTTGCTCCTGATTCTGACAATAAATCTGTTGTATTTCTTTCAAGTTTTTCAGTACCGCCTGCCGGGTGACGCCTCAATCAAAATCCTCTTTGTCCACCTAGCTTTAATTGTCGCCGTGCTAATAGGTTCAACGATAATGCTGGGGAGTCTGTAAAATGGCCGGCTTAATAATCGACAACGTCAATAAAGACGATCCGGCGTTTCTATACTTGAATCTTCGGCCGACCGAGGAGATTAAATTTATTGTCCGTCATCACTGGGGTGGGTTCTTGGGCACGCTCGGGATAACTTTTGCTTTGGGTTTGTTCCCTATCCTGCTCTACTATGCTTGGAGTTTGGTCGCCGGCGGAACTTTGGCCACTTATCATTTGTTAGTAATCGTGTCGATGTCGAGTTTCTGGCTGTTTTTACTGACCTTTCTTTTCGGTTCCTGGATAAACTTTTACTACGACATCATTATTATCACCAGCGAGCGGATGATTAACATCGATCAAGAAGGTCTGCTGGCTCGTAAAACTTCGGAATTGAGCCTGGCGCAAATCCAGAACGTCTCGGCCGAGGTTGATGGCTTCTTGCACAGCTTGCTGGGCTTTGGTCTGCTGATTGTCGAGACGGCCGGCGAAGGTACTAGCGACGTCATTCATCCCGGCTTAAAGGGTTACTTTACCATTGAAGATATTCCTGATCCGAACCGTATTGCCCGGGCCTTACTCGATCTGCACCGAGCCTTGGCTGTGGCCGATGAGAAAGGCTAGCCTACTTGTCTTACTGGTAATTCTTTGGTTGCCGTCAACGGCTTTGGCCGCCTTTAACCCCCTGGGCAATAAAGTGGTGCTCGACGGCCAAAATATTTACCGGTTGCGGAGCAGTTCATCGGCTTGGCAACTGGCTCAACTACCGACGACATCAAGCATTAACCAGGTAACTCAATTTCAAAACCGCTTGCTAGTTTTTCTTGAGGACGGGACGGTGCTAACTTCTGCCGATGGTCTGTCGTTTGCTGCCGCGGGCAACCTCGGCTTGACTGCTGCACCGACAGTCGTTGTCCTAGCCGGCCGATTATTTTTGCTTGATATGGCTAACAAATTGAGCTTCGTCACCATCGACGGCGCGAATTTCACCGCTACTAGCCAAAATCCGGCCGCCCTGTTTGATGGCAAATCAATTTTGATTGAGGCTGCCGGCCAGGTTAATCTTATTGATGCCAGCGGCTCGGCCGTTCAAACCTATCAGCTAATGGGCCAGACTTGGCAAGCGCCGGTAGTCGCTACGTTTGGTTTGAAGCTCGTGGCAACCGATAGTCAGATGGTCATTGGAATCGACGCCGCCGACGATAGTTTGCTAAGGCTGTGGAATAACAATCAGTGGCAGGAGTTTCCGTTGGGAGTTAGCGTTAGTCAGGTAAACTTAGCTGGCGGCAGGATTTTTCTTCAAACCAACCAGGGCGTTCGGGAGTTCGATTTAAAAACCGTTCAACTTGGAGAGCCGCTGCCGCTGACTTCTTTAAAAATTATCGGTGATGAGAAGAGCGGTGGCCTAATTTTGTGCGGTGAGGCCTGTTACTTTTCGACCTTGCCATTTAGCTATCAGCAATTTGTAACGCCTGGTTCGTCGACAAATCAGCTAACCAAAACCCCCGACGGCTGGTTGTTGTGGACAGCGGACAGCTCTGACTTACTCTTTACTCCCGATTTTTCGACCTTTTTTGCCGTTGATGGCGGTTGGGCCAAGAGCGCCAAGTTCCAGGCGGTCGGAATTTTTCAAAACACGATATTTGTCGAGCTACTAAATTCCTCAAAAAATCTTAACGTTTACCAATCAACCGACTCGCTGACCTGGAAAAAAATGACTCTGCCTAATGAACCAACTCTGGCGCTGACAATCGATCAGGCCAGGCTAAAACCAGTTGGAACTTTGGTAGAGGTTACCGGTGCCCAGTCGGTTCTGCCGGGAGCGGTTGAAAGTGACGTCATTTATCTCCAGGACGCTACCGGCGGGATTCAAATATACTTGAGCTCAAGTAAAGGTAGCCTGCCGAATCGGTTGGGTTATACCTTCACGGCCGATGGGAAAATCTCTTCAAGCACCGCCAAGAGAATTGTCCTAGATAGCTCTACCGACCTAACTCCGCTTGGTTCAAAAACGACCCTAACTTGGCCGAGCCGTTCATTGGACGAGCTCAATCAGTATTTTGGTCAGCTGGTCAAAGTCCAGAGTCAGGTCGATTCGACGACAGCTACTTCGGCTAAACTTGGAGAGCTCAAATTTCACTTTCCCCAGGCTTCGGACTTTTTTAAGGCCGGCGATACCATCGCCGTGACGGGAGTGGTTGATCAAACGAGCGACGGCGTGGAAGTTTGGTACGACAGCCACGACTTTAAGCTTGTCGACACTCCAATTGTTCCTGCCCCACTAGCTGTGGCCACCTCTTCCAGTAATACAGAAAGTTCGTCGCCGGAGAAAGTCGTGACAACGACAATCGTTAAAACAGTGCCGATTCAAGTCTTGTCGGCCAGCCAAACTCCAGCTGCCAACCAAAGCGAAACAAACACAACCGACAGCTACGGCCTGGCGTTTCTGTCGTTTGTTTTGGGAGCGCTGGTAATGCGGGGGAGCCGGTTCAAAGCCCTTTTCAGTGGGCTCTAATCAATTTCAGTTGAGCGATTACGCTACCAAAGGCGACGAGGAAAATGATGAAGTTGAAGGTTGGTCCGATAACGGGAATAAAGCCGATTATCGCATAGACCAAGACGCCAAGAATAATTGACTGGTAGTCGATTTTCAGCCCGTCCTGCTTCTTAATCATCTTTACTAGCCACGAGCCGATGACGAGCTTGGCCAGAAGCGAGCCCAGAGCTAGAGCTAAAATCCAGACGACCAGACCGAACATGGCGATTGGAATGCCGATAACGGTAATCATCAGTAGCACCAGGACGATTGGAGCAATTATCAGAGCCAGAAATCCTAACCCAAGGCTAGCCCAGAAATTCTCTGAAACGTGTTTCAGGCTTTTGTCTAAGATTGGCCGAATAAGATAGGCTAGCAGTAGTAGCAGCAACATGCTGCCAATGAGACAGAACAGGCCGAAAATGCTGAAGAGGGTACTGAATTTGTAGGAGTAGTTGGTTTTGGCGCGTTGATGGTAGGTAACGGCGCCGGTGACTTTAGCCTGTGAGTCAATTGAGGCGGTGTCGGGCGACCAGTAGGTCAGGCCGTTGTTTAACTTGGCGGTTCCGCCGATGGTTAGTTGATTGACTACGGCTTTCAGGTCGCTGAAGCTACCGTCCAAAGTGGCCAGATTGCCAGCTAGGTAGGTACCACCGCTGATAACGGCGCCGGAGGTAATGTTTATTTTGTTGGCGGCAACGAACAAATCGCCGTTGACCTTGCCACTTAAAGTGACAGTTGAGCCAACTACTCGCAGATGCCGGCCGACCGTTCCGCGAATGGTGACGGTGCCACCGGCAACGAACAGGTTATCCTCGACATCGCCGTTAATAATAATTGAATTGCCGGCCACCGATAGGTCGCCTTTGACGGGCGAGTCGATGATGACGGTGTCGCTGGCGGCGTAAAGATCCTTGGGGCCTTGGACGTCGGAAATTGTCAGGTTATTTTTGTCGCTTCGGAAATCGGCTGCCTTAACAAGACTGCCAAACGGCCAAGCCACTGCCACTAGAGCTAGAGCCACCACCAAAATTTTTTTCATCATTATTTCCAATATACCGCCAGCAAATATTTCGTAAAGAGCCCTTTACTTTTAATCAGGCTTAGAAGATTCTAAAGGAGATAATGGAAATTAGCCGCAAGGCCATCCTCGAACCGAGGAAGTTGTGGTGGGAAGAGAACGGGATTTTTAACCCTGCCGTTACCGAAATTAAGGGGCGAGTCTACTTACTTTATCGCGCCGTTGGTCGGGATCACCTCTCTCGCTTTGGCCTAGCGATGTCCGATAACGGCGAGGATTTTATCCGCCTAGAAGAACCGGTTTTTGAGGGCGAGGAGGATAATCCGTATGAGCGTCTGGGCGTCGAGGATCCGCGAGCTGTCCAAATCGGCCGAGATATTTTTATTACTTACACCGCCGCTTCGGTTCACCCAACTGCAACTTTGCCGCAGTTCCCCGACCAAACTCCT
>DATKGP010000052.1:0-3363 GCA_035510775.1 Saccharimonadales bacterium (SeqCode) | reverse complement strand
TGATCTCTATAATGGGGCGGCGCAGATTTTCATGTAGATAATTTAGAGCCGGTGTCTTGATTTTCTTCTGAAGAAAGGGTAAGATTTAGCCAATGCTTTCGGGCTGCCCGAGAGAGCACCTGAAAACCAGGAGGATGTAATGAATTCAAGCCTAGTCATTCTCACCGACGGGAATCTAGTGGCTGAAAGACTGGCTCACTACTTCGCTGATGTCGCCCAGTCGCTCGATGCGCTGGCAACGCCTACTATGCATTGGACGATCAAACGCAACAATTGGAACGGAACCATTGAGGTTATTGGTGCCTTGTTGTGCTATTTCTATAGTAAATTTGACAAGGAGCCAGCTCGAAAGGCCCAGATGGATCCTCTCCAAGATGAATTGATCTCGCGACTGTCGATACCACCGAAGGAGCTAGACTTCCGAGGTGTGTGGAAAGCGGAAAAGCGTCAAGGGAGATTTTATCCCGGCTATAGCTACGATTATACGGAATATGCCGTTCTTGAGGAGACGCTCCATCTAAGCCCCGGAGGATTACCAGAAGAGCTTCAGTGCAAACTGGCTGTTCTAAGCGAGCACAAGGAAATGGCAGGGAAGTACGAACGTGCGGCGGCGGCTGTTGTTGGGCAACTAGAGATCATCAAATCAGTCGTTCCTAATGCAGCCAGCATCAGCCAAAAGGTTCTGGAGCTTGAGCAGCTCGGAGGTGTTCTGGGTCCGGCTCGGCTGAAGCAAGATAGGGAGCATTTCCAGTTCTTGCTGGCCGACTATCTTGGAGCTTCCAAGATTACGGCCGAGGCCAATCTGCCGACTCACGACCACTTCTCCGGCCTGGGTGACTAGGGGGGATTGGAGATACCGGCGGCCTATGCATTTTGCGTAGGCCGCTTTTTATAATAATCTCGACAAGTCGGTGGCGAGTGTTAAAGATAGAGTATGTTAGTTTTTCTTTCGGGCAGTGATCCATTTCTGGCTAAACGAGCGATTGACGAGATTAAGGCCAAGTATTTGCAGAAAAATTCCGGGGCCGAGCTCATCGAAATTAATGGCGATCAGCCAATTACCGGCAATTTTGCCGATTTGCAGGCGGTGCCGCTCTTTGCCACCACTCGGTTGGTAATTATTAAACAGGTCGGGCAGATGGCGAAGAACGACCAGGAAAACTTGGCCAGCTTCTTAGGTAATTTACCCGAGACGACGGTGGCGGTCGTCTGGGACGGCAAACTTCTGCCGGCCGGGAGTAAGCTTGGCGAGGTCTTGGCCGCGGCCAAAAAAATCATTCCAGTCGCTCCGCTTGAGGGCGTGACGCTAAAAAATTTCATTAAAAAACAAGCCGGCGAGTTGGGAACGGAATTAACTAGCGAACTGGCCGACAATCTTCTGGCCGCTTTCGGCAACGACCTCTGGGCCTTGAGTAGTGAGCTTCACCGCTTAAGTCTCGGCGGCACTTTAGAAGAAGCAAAAAAAGATTTAGAAGAAAAATTTATCTACTTTCGTCTAATACGCTCGCGAAATTGGTCGGCCATCGGCAAAGAGTTAAGACGAGATTTGGATCGGGGCGTGCCGATTGAGCTGACGATGGGAATGCTTTTTGCCGCCGTGCGCAAGGAACTTAGCGACGAAGAACGCAAGAGCATCACCGAGCTAATGGCCGACCTCGATTACGGCCTGAAAACCGGCCTGCTTGACGACGCGGCGGTGACGGCTTTGCTCGTCGCCCATCTACCCAAACCGGCCGCTAAACGGGTAGTATGGGAAAGAGCATGGCAATGGGAGGTTTCGTAAAATCAGCCTTCGGGCAGATCGGCTGGTATCGGCGGTCGCTAGGTTTTTTCCTGGCGGTGGTAGTTTTGGTCGGTGGCGGCTGGCTGCTCTACAGCTACTCGCAGCCGCTTCATGCCTCTAGTCCGCTTGATGATTTAAGCCCGGGCAACACGACCGAGACACTCGATATGACCTTGTCGGCTCAAGGCGGTTTGTACGTCGGCAGCGCCAAGGTGCCGGTTGATATCACTACCACCAGCACCAGCTATCGTTACCGTTACCAAGTTGTCAACCAACCTAAAGAGATGATTGAGCAGCTGGTGATTAACCTTCACCTGCCCCAGCCGGGTACCGAGCAGACTATCGGCTACCTGTTCGTCAACAACGGCGGGGCGCTAACTGCCAATGCCAATTTGGCCGACCCGCAGACGATTGTCTACACGGCCGACAGTATTTCGACCCAAGCCCAGATGTCGATTGAATTCGAAGTGCCCAAGTCGATGATTCAGCAGTCGATGCTCCTGACGCTTCAGGAATTTCTGACCAACTTGCCGATGGCCGTTTGGGTTGGCATCTCGATTGGTTTGCCGGCCTTGGCCTTGCTGGTTTTAGTGCTGGTCGCCTTGGCCCGCAACCGCAAAGTGACGCCGTATCGCGGCGAGGTCACCGATCCGCCCTCGAGGCTGTCGCCGGCAATTTTGGGAATCCTCTTGCACGGTAAAATTACTAACCGAGAATTGGCGGCCACTTTGATGGATTTGTCGCGGCGTGGACACCTGGTAATGCGACGAATGACCGACAACGATTTTCGCTTCCGCCGGCGCAAATGCAGCGATCGTCTAGAGGATTACGAACAAGTTCTGCTTGATCAAATATTCGGGCCGGTTTCGGAATCGGCCAACGGCGAGGAGATTAGTTTCTTCCTAGCTCAAGAATTGTTCAGCAAAAAAGTCAGCCAGGCCTTTATCTTGGTTTATCAAAAAATTAACCAGCTCGGCTATTTCTACGCCAACCCGTTAAAGTTGCACCGAAGATACCAAATTATCGGCCTGTTGTTGTTCGTTTTTGGCCTAATTGGCTTTGCCATGAATCTGCTACTGATTACCGGTGTCGAGTATCTGCTACTTTTCTGGGCGGGGATGATTGGCGTCTCGATTCTAATTACTTTCTTTGCCAGGGGTCTGCCGATTCGCACGGTGCACGGCGATAGGGAGCTAGCGATGTGGCTGGCTTTCCGCCGCTATATGCTTGACGGCAAGCCGATTAGTTTTGCCGCCGCTAGCCAAGAAAAATACCTGGCCTACCTGCCGTACGCGATAATTTTTGGCACGGAAAGCGAGTGGACTAAGAAGTTCTACGAGCTGCCGTTTACCCAGCCGCTCTGGTACGTGTCTGATGGCGTGGCTACCATCGACAAATTCGCCAACCAAATTTTCCCGTTCCTCGGATATCTTTCCCAAGCCCTGGCGCTCTCTAGCCAACCAGCCGCCCGGTGATACGCCGGGAAATTCGAAGTTCTAAGCACGAAATTCTAAACAAATTCTAAGGCTCAAAATTCAAAATCCGAAACTTTTTTGAATTTAGAATTTATATTTTTGAGT
>DATKGP010000051.1:0-21630 GCA_035510775.1 Saccharimonadales bacterium (SeqCode) | reverse complement strand
GGGGAGATGGCCGTACCAGAGGAGGTAAAATTGCTCTGTCCCAGGACGTAGTTAGCGGCCTGGCCGTCGGTATTTATTGTCAGCGTCCAGATTAGAACGCGGTTATTATCGGAGTCGGCGACATAAAGATAGTTTCGGTTGACGTCGTAGGCCACGCCCTTGGGTGTATGGAGAGTGGAGTCACTCAAGCCGTAGCTGCCACTATCGAAGGCTGACTGCCCTAAAACGTGATTGGCAGATTGGTCGTTAGAAACAATTGGCGACGTCCAGATTAGTACCCGGTGATTGTCGCGGTCGGCTACGGCGACATTATTAGTGGTGGTGTTTACCGTCACGGCCGATGGCGAAGCTAGACCGTTATCACCTAGGGCCGGTGCCGTGTCGCTCATTGTAGCTTGCCCTAAAACGCGGCTGGCATCTTGACCATTGGTAGTAATGGCCGTCGTCCAAATTAGGACGCGGTTGTTGCCGGTGTCGGCGACGTATAACCTCTGGTTAACATTGTCATAAAACACATCACTTGGGCCGTTTAGAGTGTTGGCATTGGCCGAGTTGCCACGGTTCGGGCTGGTGATTGAGAAATTTTGCTGACCTAGAACGTAATCGGCGATATTGTCAGGTAAGGTGTTGTCAGTATTTAAGTTGTAAATCAAAACCCGGTTATTGCCGGTGTCAGCGACGTAGAGCCGGTGATTAATCGTGTCGAAGCTGGAAGCCGAAGGAGCGTTTAAGCCGCGATTAATCGGGTTGTTGGGGGCGTTGCCGTAAAAGTTGACCGTCCCGTTAGAATTACTCTGGCCGACGACGAAACCGGCCGCCTGGCCGTTGGAGGTAATTGACGAGTTGTAGGCGACAATACGGTTGTTGTTCGAGTCGGCAATATATAAATTATTGCCGTTAAACGACGACAAGCCCTCTGGCCGGTTGAACTTAGTAGCGCTGATTCCCGAGCTGTTGTCGGTAAAATTAGACTGCCCCAGAACTTTATCGGCCGCCTGACCGTTGGCGGTAATTGCCGAGGAGAAAATCAGCACTCGGTGGTTGTTGGAATCGGAGACGAAAACCGTGCTATCGGCATTAATAGTAATATCAATCGGCTGGTTAAATTGAGTTGCTGAAGTACCAGAACCGTTGGCGTTAAACCAAGTCTGCCCCAGAACCAAATCAGCAGCTTGATTATTGGAGGTCGGGTTGTTCCAAATCATCACCCGGTTATTACTTTTATCGGCCACAAAGAGCTTGCCGCTGGAGTTTGAAGCCAGTCCACCTGGGTTAGCAAAGCCTGTTTGATTGGTATTTAGGCTCGAGGACGAAAAATCCGCCTGACCCAAAACGTTGGTGGCTGTTTGGTCGTTACCGCTTATTTGGGCAAAAATCAGCACCCGGTTGGCGTCGGAATCGGAGATGAAAATCTTCAGATTGCTATCGACGGTGCCGGTGATATCAATCCCAACGGGGGAGATCATTCGCTTGTTGCTGACGGTCTTGCTGGAGTTGGTTGAGGTAAAATCGGCGGCGCCGATAGCGTTGACCGCCGCCTGATTCGACGAGGTAATTTTGTTGTAAATTAAAACGCGGTTGTTATTGGTGTCGGCGACGTAAAGTTTACCGGCCGAATCAATCGCCGCTGCCTGGGGGCCGTTGAGCGAAGTGGAGGTGGGAGAACCGCCGCCTTGGTTTGGTGAGGTACCAGAAAAACTAGTCTGGCCGACAACGTAGTCGGCGTTATAGTCGGGAAAAGTATTGTCGGAGTTGAGGCTAAAGACCAGGACGCGGTTGTTGCTCTGATCGACAGCGTAAAAAAGATGATTAATAGTATCGATGGCCGAATCGCTCGGCTGGGTAAAGCCTTTATTAACCGGGTTATTAACGGTACTAGACGTGTAGTTAATCGTCCCGTCGGAGTTGTTCTGACCGATTAGGTTTTCAGCATTCTGGCCACTCGAGCCAACAGCCAGAGTTTTTCCAAAAAATGGGACGTTAAATAAGGCGATCGTTACCGCCGCAATAACAAAAGCAACGCCGAATGCTAGGAATTTTTGTCTCATCAAGTTACATGGCTATGACGATATTTGCGCCCCCGGATCTAATTTCTTTAAGTTGTCGACCCAACTTTGATAGTCCTTAGCACCTTTTTTATCGGCGTTAATCGAGATGAGATAGCTGTAGAGACTGGCCGATTGAGGATTGTTTTTGATGCCAGATAGCAAGATTTCGTTGGCCTTGTCGGCCTGGCCTTCGATACGATAGAGACTGGCTAGGTTGAGATAGGCTTGGATGAAACCGGAGTTTTGGTTGACGATTGCTTGATACTGGCTTTCGGCAGCGGCGTTGTCGCCCATCTCTTGCTTGATGTTGGCCAGAATCAATTCCGTGTCCAGGCTGCTATTTTGCTTGTTTAATTCTTGGTAGGCCTTGAGAGCTTTATCGTAATGTTGGGTGGCCATCATTGCCTGGCCGTAAATACTTAGTTCTTTGGCATCGGTTGGAAGTGGCTGATTGCCAACTAGGTCGTAAACTTTTTGGTACTGGCCGGTTTTGTAGTAGTCTTCAGCCTTAACCCAGTGGTTATGCCTAACCAGATACAGCGCCCCTAGAGCCACGACAGCCGCAACCACCAGCAGCCCACCACCGAGAACCCGCCATTTTCTTTTCGAGAGCTGTAATTTCATTTCCCCTTCCTTTTATATATAGACGAAAGCTATCTAAAAATAATAGTACCTTTTAAATCGAGAAAATAACAATTTTGACAGAAGCTACAAAAACAGAAAAACCCACTCGAGTGAGTGGGTTTTTCTTGATCGTTAGTAACTGGCGGCTAACTGCAGAACACTTTTGACGTACCACATAGCGTGGTTGTAGGACAAAAGCGCCCTTGTGTAGTCGCCGGTGTTACCACCGTTACGCGCTAGAAGCTCGGCCGCGCCGAACAGACAGTCGCGAGCGTCGTAGACGTTCGCCAGGCCGTCGCCGTTACCGTCCTGGGCATAACTACGCCAAGTACCGGACATAAACTGACACGGTCCTTGAGCCCCGGAGTAAGAACGGGTAGTAGTGTAGAACTGCTGCCCCGATTCCTTCTGCCAGACGGCTGCCAGAACTCGCCAGTCAATGCCATAGGCACTGGCGGCTTTTTGAACCCAAGCAATCTTTTCGCTGTCGCTGGCTGTCGGGACAGAGACTGTTTTAACAGCTAGGGCGGCAGCGGCTTTTTGAGCAGCGGCTGCGTCGGCTTGCGCCTTGGCAGCAGCTCGTTTTTGATACTCGGATTCGGTCAAGCTAATCGAAATCTGCGACGGAACCACCGAGACAACGTCCTGGTTTAACGAGGTCATTGTTGGGGTGGTGATAGTCGAGAGGGTGTCGGTACTAGCGCTAGCGATTAGAGTCGGCTGAATTGTTTTTGCCGAGGTAACCGAAACGTTAGTGTAGGCGACCACCGTGATTATCACGATTGCTTGAAGTAGCCATGATTTTTTAACGAGCGATTGAACTGCCTGATCGCCGAGGCGACCAGCCCTCCTTATCGCTCGCTCTATAGAGCGACGCGACAAGTAGAATTTCTTTATTCTAACTCAACTCCTTCTAATTTCCCGTTTGGGGCTTCTGGTTAGCGCTTTTTTAATCGGTTACCCGACAAATCACCTGTTTTAGGCAACAAAAAAGCTTCCCATCGAAGCTAGAGCAGTATACCTGATTTTGGCGATTAGTCAACCCTTTTTGGCCTAAAAAAGGGGCGAGCACCAGTGTGGTGACCGCCCCAGGCAGGAGCGACTAGACAAGCTCGAGTCGAGCAGCTAACGAACGCAGGTCGTCGCAGACCCGGCTAAGGAACTCGGCGATAGTGCTTTCGTTTTGAACCCGCATCACCGCCGTGAATGCCTCGATGTACGGTCCAACCTTCTCCGATGGCTCAAGCTTTTTCTCGCCCTGACAGCGGTTCGTGAAGAAGCAATCGGCCGCCAAGAGTATGAGATGGGCGTTAATCAACTTGTGTTCCGGGTCGTCCTCGATGTGAAAGACCTCCGTTAGTCCTAGTACGAACTCGGGGTTAGGATCAGGCAGCGACTCGCCTTCAAGACTCTCGGCTAGCAGACCAGCGACCTCGTCTTCCAAGCCGCTGCCTCGCCTCGCCATGACACCGTGCGACCAGATAAAGCAAAAGTTGTAGCTTTCGCTTTTGATGATGAAGGCTAGGCAGTTCATCGCCAGCCGACCTGACTCTTTGGCGTACCACTTCGGTCCGGCCAGTCGGAAGATTCGTTCTGCTAATGTGCTCATACGCAACTCCTTACGAGTAATTAGCCGAATTTTAACATCAATGCTCGACATTACAAACTTCTATTACATTTCGAAAATAATAGTGGCATCATATGGGCATGGAAGATTGCGTGTTTTGCAAAATAATTAAAGGTGAAATTCCCTGCGAGAAGGTAATTGAGACCAGCCATTACGTGGCCTTTAAAGATATTCACCCCAAGGCGCCGGTGCATATTTTAATTGTCCCCAAGGTTCATCGCGAGAAGCCGGAGGAGCTAACCGCAGATGAGCTCTACGATATGTTTCGAGGCTCGGAAGAGATTGCCCAAATTCAAGGAGTAAAAGAGACAGGCTATCGATTGCTTTTCAACGTTGGAGAGCACGCCGGCCAGGTTGTTGACCACGTCCATATGCACCTGCTTGGAGGCAAGCAGTTGCCAAATTAAAAACTAGGGGCTAAAAACTAAAATTATTCTCACCGAGAATATGAGCGCAGCAATTATTAAGTCACTTTGTGACCGATGATTTGACATTTTTCTTTTTAGTTTTTGGTTTTTACTTTTTCCACCGCTCGTATCCGTTCAACTCTTAACAGAGTCTAAATTACGTGATATTATGTGGATACCAATGTCAGAATTCCGTCACGAAGAGCGAACGGTTCCCGTCGAAGTGGTCTTGCGCCGCTTCTTTCGCGATGTCCAGCAATCGGACATTATGACCGAAATTAAGCGCCGAAGGAGTTTCGAGAAAAAACCCACCCGCAATGCCCGCCGATCCGCCGCCACCGCCAAGGCCAACCGCCGTCGAATCAAGCAGGGCTACTAATGAGCCTCCAACAGACGATTGAACAGGACCTAATCGTCGCCATGAAAGCCAATGACGCGGTCACCCGCGATACTTTGCGTTTGCTCAAAAGTTCACTGCAGAATGCCGCCATCGAACTCCATAAAGACGAATTGACCGATGAAGACGTACAGCCGATTATTGTTCGTGAGGTTAAACGCCGCCACGAATCTATCGAGGCTTTCAATCAGGTCGGCAAAGCCGATTTAGCCAAAGATGAAGAAGCGGAGATTAAAGTTTTAGAAAAATATCTGCCGACCCAAATGTCCGAGGAAGAAATTATTACTTTCGTGGCTAATTTTCTGAAAGATAAGGGTTTCTCGGCCAGCGACACCGGCCGAGCCATGGGGAAGATCAGCCGCAAACTCAAAGGCAAGGCTGACATGGGCCTGGTTTCAAAAATCGTCCGCGAAACGCTCTCCAAGTGATGCCGGTTTCCGTCGAGCTGCTTAATCACACCCAAAACCAAATTGACTCCGCACCAATTGAGAAAAGGCTGGATTCTACCTTGCGTCGTCTGGGTCAGATTGATAAAGTAGGAGTAGAGTTAATCGTGGTAAACGATAGCGAAATGACCAAATTAAACCAAAAGTATCGAAATACTGCCGGTTCGACTGACGTCTTGAGCTTTGATAACCCTACGAACAAGGAAATATTAGGTTCGATTGTAATTTCTTACAATCAGGCCGCCCCGCAAGCCAAGGAAGCCAATCTACCGGTTATCGAACAAATTTCTAGCCTGGTGAATCACGGTTTTCTTCACCTGCTTGGCTATCATCACGAGGAGTAGGGGAGAACGCGGAGGGTAATGCCAAAAGACACACTTCTCGTTGGACTAGATATCGGCACATCCAAAGTCGCCATTGCTGTCGGGGCGGTTTCCGAGCAAAGCATCCATATCGTCGGCCTTTCGGCAATCTCGCATTCTGGTTTGCGTAAAGGGGTTATTACCGACATCGAAGAAACGGTTTCGGCCATTTCTCATACTTTAGAAGATGCCGAGCGGATGGCCGGCACCAGCATCACCCATGCCTACGTCGCCACCAGCGGCGCCCAGATTGAAGCGATTCCAGCCAAGGGCGTGGTGGCCATTTCTAAACCCAACGGTGAGATTGACCACAGCGACGTCGCCAGAGTCATTGACGCTGCCCGAACAGCGACCTTGCCGCAGAACCGCGAGCTAATTCACTTGTTTCCCTTACGTTTTCTGGTTGACGGCCAAGACGTCAGCCGCGAACCAACCGGTATGAACGGCATCCGCCTAGAAACCGACGCCTTAATAATTTCCACCTCCGCGATTGCCACTCGCAACTTACAAAAATCGGTTTACCAGGCAGGGCTAGAGATTGATGGCCTGGTCTTTGGACCGATTGCCGCCGCCAAACTTATTACTACCAAGCAGCAACGCGAGAGTGGGGTAGCGGTGGTTGATTTCGGCGCTGGTTCAACCGACTTGGCAATTTTCGAAGAAGGTCAGCTGATTCACGCTGCCTCAATTCCGGCCGGCTCAATGCATATCACCAACGACATCGCCATCGGCCTGCGAACCAACCTCGACGTGGCCGAAGCGATTAAGACTCGTTACGGCACGGCCATGATTGATAAGGTTCGCGAATCCGAGTCGATAAATCTTTCCACTCTAGATCCGGCCGAGAGCGACAAAGTCTCTCGCAAGCATATCGCCGAAATTATCGAGGCTCGCGTGTCGGAGATTTTCCAGCTAATTAAAGAGGAGTTGCGTAGTGTCGGAAAAGATGGTTTACTACCGGCAGGCTTGATCTTTACAGGTGGCGGCTCCGATTTAGAAGGCATAACCGAGTTGGCTCGGCAACAGTTACGTTTGCCGGCCACAATCGGGTATCCAACAACGGCATTTAGCGGTGTTGTTGACAAAACAGATAACCCAATATATGCTACCAGCATCGGCTTAGTCCTCTGGGCGCTCGAAGAATCCGGAGGACAGACCGCACCTTGGCGCTTGGACTTTGGCAAAATTGGAGGGGTATTTGACCGATTCCGAGGCATCTTTAGAAGCTTCACAAACTAAACAATTTTGATGGACAGGGAAACATTGGATACCTTTGCCAATATTAAGGTGTGTGGGGTCGGCGGTTCCGGGGGGAACGCCATCGCCCGTATGATTGCCGCTCGCGTGAGAGGGGTTGAGTTTATTGCCATAAATACTGACGCCCAGGCTCTGATGAATAACGCCGCGCCGGTCAAGGTGCAGATTGGCAAAGAGACTACTCGCGGTCTTGGGGCTGGTGCCGACATCGAGGTCGGTCGTAAATCGGCCGAAGAAAATAAAGACGAGATTTACGAGGTGCTCAAGGGTGCCGATATGGTTTTTGTTACTTACGGCGCCGGTGGTGGCACAGGAACTGGTTCAGCTCCGCTGGTCGCCCAAATTGCCCGCGAGCTTGGAGCTCTGACAGTTGGCGTTGTCACCAAGCCATTTAGCTTTGAAGGTTTGCGCCGCAAAAAAATCGGCGAGCTCGGCATCGAAGAATTGCGCGACAAAGTCGACACTTTAATTACTATTCCCAACGACCGACTGCTGCAGGTCATCGACAAGAAAACCTCTTTGCCTGATGCCTTCGGTATTGTCGATGATATTTTGCGACAGGGCGTTCAAGGTATTTCTGATTTAATTATCATTCCTGGGATTATCAACGTCGACTTTGCCGACGTTCGAACCATTATGCAAGATGCTGGCTCGGCTTTGATGGGCATTGGTCGGGCATCGGGCGAAAATCGAGCGATTGAAGCAGCTCGCCAGGCGATCGACTCGCCGCTACTGGAGCTTTCCATCGACGGCGCCATGGGGATTCTTTACAACATCACCGGCGGCCCTGATATGACCATGTACGAAGTTGAAGAAGCCTCCAAAGCTATTACCGAAGCGGCTCACCCCGAAGCCAATATAATCTTTGGGGCAATTGTTGACGACGCCATGAGCGGCGAGATTAAAATTACTGTGATTGCCACCGGTTTTGAATCGGAGATGACCAAGCCGGCACCTAAACGCCGACCCAGCGAAGAGCACACGCCGTTTGGCATCCCGACCGGCCAGGTTCAGCAGCCTCAACCAACCAATCCGACGCCGACTATTCCGTTCTTTGGCCGAGCTTCCAACAGCCCAACCCCAAACCCAACTGCCCCAGACTTTTCCGCCTTTGATTTCGACAGCGACAACACCCCAGCCACCCCGCCACGCCGCGAGCGACCGATCCCACCGCCGGCTCCGCAGCCGACCAAGGAAGAGAAAGACGACGAACTCGACGTTCCTGCTTTTATTCGACGCAAGCTAAGGTAATCTTAATAAGGCAGCCTGTGGACGTTGATATGATATATCATATCAACTAGTCTTTTGACATGCAGAAGCGACAGGCAATATACGATCTTTATTGGCAAACGTCGGCCGAGCGGCAGCGTATTTTTTTCAATAAACTCCGCGGCGATAATCCGCTGACAGCGGATCCGATTTTTAAGCAGTACAAGTTCTGCAACGTCTATCGAGCTTGCGACCGTGTTTCGCAATATTTAATTAAGCACGTTATTTATGGTTCAAGGCTTGAGGGAGAGGAGCTGCTCTTCAACATTTTCCTGTTCCGTCTCCTAAACAAAAACGAGACGTGGGAGATTTTGGAGCAGGAATTGGGGATTAACTTGCTTAAAAATTTCGATTTTGAACATTACTCTCACGTTCTTGAGAACATCCACACTCAACAACCAATTTACGGAAACGCCTTTATTCTGTGCGCTAACAAATCCTTCGGATTTGATAAAAAACATCAGAATCACTTGGCTTTGCTCAAGAATGTTTCTTTCGACACGAAAATCTCACAAGAGCTGCTTGCTTCGAAAAGCCTTAAACAATTATTTGAAAGATTACGTCAGTTACCATTGATCGGTGATTTTATGGCTTATCAACTGGCCATAGATCTCAATTACTCGCCCCTTTTCAATTTTGACGAAAACGATTTTACCATTGCCGGTCCGGGCGCGAGACGGGGGATAGAAAAATGTTTCTGGGATAGTGACGGAAAAAGCAGCGAATACATAATTAAATATATGGTCGAGAATCAAGACAGAGAGTTCCAGCGCTTGGGTTTGAATTTTCAAAACCTTTTCGGTCGACCGATGAAGGCGATCGATTGCCAGGGTTGGTTTTGCGAAACAGACAAATACACTCGCGTCAGCAATCCAGATCTAAAAAGCAATCGCGTTCGGATTAAGACCACTTATAAACCGGGCTCACCGCCGATTGATTACTTTTTCCCACCCAAGTGGCGCCTGAAACACACGTTGATATGATATATCATATCAACGAACCAGATAGACTAGCGTGAGTCCAATAAGAACGAATGCGAATTGGGTGATAATGCCGTAAGGTTTCGGTGTTTCGTTTTGGATACGGCAGTGCCAATCCCAGTACTTTTTGACAATTTTATTTTTTAGAAAAATCGGCAGTAGGGGAACGAGCGAATCCAAATCGGGCAGGTTAGCAGCGATTGCCGAAAGCCATATGACAAGAGCAGTATTTGGATGTAGCGTTGCAGCCCAATAAACCAGGCTTAATGCCAAAACAATATCGACTGGCAATCTTAGGCACGTCCACTTTGTCGGCCTGTAATCCGGACCCAGAACTTCCTGCCAGTGCGGGATTGTGTCTAAAACGTAATGGCTAGCAATCGCCAACGGAATTGCCACAATTGGAATTGGAATCAAGACGGCAATTACGGCTCCGGTTGTCGCGTGGGGAGTTGTCAGCATTTTTCTTCGATTTTTTTGAAACGCTTAATGAGCTTGCCGTCGATTTTCACTTTTTCCGTAAACATCTTGGCCGGACGAACCCAAAGCTTGAATTCGTGTTCGGGGTTTAAACTCTCGTAAACAACCAAGTCTTCCATCGTCTCGCTGTGCTTGGCAACTCCGATAACTTTGTACATTCCACCTTTGTAATGCCTATATAAACTCGCTTCAATCATACTGCCATTATACAAGCGGAGGCCATTTCTTTGTAGCGACGTACGCAGGCGATTTGCTCGGCTCGGCCGCCAGCCGGCGGACGAAAATCGCCGAGGAATTAGCGACGAGACCGCGGGAGTCGAGGAGCGGTCGCGAGAAGAA
This sequence comes from Saccharimonadales bacterium (SeqCode), assembly GCA_035510775.1. Taxonomy (GTDB): domain Bacteria; phylum Patescibacteriota; class UBA1384; order 2-12-FULL-50-11; family 2-12-FULL-50-11; genus DATKGP01. The sequence continues at coordinate 11,394 of DATKGP010000051.1, read as the reverse complement.
TTGGCTGTAGCCCCCGAACAAAAACCGACCCTTGACAGCTCGCCGTAAGGCTATGGTAGGTTGAGGAGGCCGAAAGTCAGAGGCAGAATATCAATAATAAAGGAGGAGAAATGGCCAAACAACCAGATAAAAACAACCTTGACGAAATCGTTCTAAAGCCAGTCGAAATCTCCGCCGAGATTAACAACGGTAACAAAAAGGCCAGCCACGGACTGAAAATAAACCGATTATTTACCAAACAAGGTGAAAACGTTTTTGACACCATCAAAGAGTGGGAAAAACGGACGACAATTATCTCCGATGAAAAGGGCAATGTGATTTCGCAAATTAACGACGTCGAGGTCCCGAAATCCTGGACTCAACTGGCCACTGATATTTTGGCCTACAAATATTTACGTAAGGCCGGCGTGCCGACCAACGAAGGCCGGGAAACATCTCTCAAACAAGCGGTCTTTCGTATTGCCCACACCATGGCCGATTTCGGTGAAAAGTTTAATTATTTTGCCTCGACTGACGATCGGGTGGCTTTCGAAGATGAGCTAACTCATTTGCTAGCCTATCAAAAGGCTGCCTTCAACTCGCCGGTCTGGTTCAACTGTGGCCTTTATCATCAATACGGCATCTCCGGACCGGATAGCGGGTTCTACTGGGACTTCAAAGAAAAAAAGGTTCTGCGAGCCAAAAACGCCTACCGAAATCCGCAGTGCTCGGCCTGTTTCATTCTTGCCGTCACCGACACTCTGCCGGGAATTTACGACCTCATCAAAACTGAATCTCATATCTTCAAGTACGGTTCCGGCGCGGGCGGTAACTTCGCCAAACTTCGCAGCCGCTATGAACATTTAGCCGGAGGTGGGACTTCGAGCGGTATGATGAGTTTCTTGCGCGTTTTTGATCGAGCCGCTGGAGCGACTAAATCTGGCGGAACTACACGCCGAGCCGCCAAAATGGTCGTGGTCAATATTGACCATCCAGAAATTGAAGATTTTATTGAGTGGAAAGTTAAAGAAGAGAAAAAAGCCCAGGCTCTGATTGCCGCCGGCTACGAGACCAATTTTAACGGCGAGGCTTACAGTACCGTCTCCGGCCAGAATTCCAATAACTCAATCCGAATTCCCGACGAATTCATGGACGCTTATCTAAACGACGGTGAGTGGACAACTCGGTACGTCGTCAACGGTTTGCCGCATAAAACCTACAAGGCCAAGGACTTAATGGGCAAAATCGCCCAGGCCGCTTGGACCTGCGCCGACCCAGGCGTTCAGTTCGACACGGTCATTAACAAATGGCACACCTGCCCGAACACCGACCGAATCAACGCCTCCAACCCCTGTTCGGAGTATATGTTTCTGGACAATTCGGCCTGTAATTTGGCCTCGATTAACCTAGTGAAGTTTGCCGACGAATCTGGCAAATTGGATATCGCCGCCTTTCGACATGCCTGCAAGCTAATGTTCACCGCCCAAGAAATAGCCGTGGATTTGTCGGCCTACCCAACCCCGGAGATTGCCGCCAACAGCCACGACTATCGTCCGCTTGGCTTGGGTTATGCCAACCTCGGTACTTTATTAATGCTTCGCGGTGTGCCTTATGATTCCTCCGAGGGTACCGCTATCGCCGGCGCCATAACCGCCATTATGACTGGCCACGGTTACAAGACCTCGGCCGAGCTGGCGGCGGTTAAGGAGCCGTTCGAAGGATATATTCGCAACAAAGCCCCAATGCTGAACGTCATGAAGATGCACCGCGACGCCGCTTACAGCTTAAGCGAAAAAGATTGCCCGGCTGATTTGCGCGAGGCTGCTCATCAAGATTGGGACGAGGCGGTCGCCTTGGGTGAGCAGTTCGGCTATCGTAACGCCCAAGCAACTCTGATTGCCCCAACCGGCACCATCGGCCTTTTGATGGACTGCGACACTACCGGTGTCGAGCCAGACTTTGCTTTAGTCAAGTTCAAAAAATTGGCCGGCGGTGGTTCGGTAAAAATTGTTAATCTGGCCGTTAAGCGAGCCCTAATTAATCGCGGCTACAGCGAGGCTCAAGCTAGCGACATCATCACCTATGCCATCGGTACGGCCAGCCTCAACGGCAGTACGCCCATAAACCGCGAATCGTTGATTGCCCGTGGCCTGACCGCTGAAGAAATCGCCAAGGTAGAAAAAGCCCTGCCGGCCGCTTTCGACATTAATTACGTCTTCAACCGATTTATTCTCGGCGACGACGTCTTTAGTCGGCTGTTAATCACCGCCGAGGACGAACAAAAGAGCGACTTTTCGCTACTGAAAAAACTCGGTTTCACCGCGGCCGAAATTGGCCAAAGCAACGAAGTTATCTGCGGCACCCAAACGATTGAGGGTGCGCCGCACTTGAAGGCGGAGGATTATCCGGTTTTCGACTGCGCTAGCCGCTGCGGAGTTCGAGGAACGCGGTTTATTGAGCCGATGGCGCATGTGCGAATGATGGCGGCCGTTCAGCCGTTTATTTCTGGCGCCATCTCCAAAACTGTCAACATGCCCAACGAGTCGACCGTTGAAGAGGTAAAGGACATTTATATTCAGTCGTGGAAACTCGGGCTCAAAGCCTTGGCGCTTTACCGCGACGGTTCGAAGATGAGCCAGCCGCTCAATACCAAAAAAGAAGACGAGAAAACGGAAGAGAAAACCGTCATCAAAGAAAAGGTCGTCACTGTCTACCAGCCGCGTCGTCGCCACATGCCCGACGAACGCCAGGCCGTTACTCACAAATTCAACATCGCCGGCCACAAGGGTTATCTAACAACCGGCCTGTTCGAAGATGGCAGTCCCGGCGAGATCTTCATTACTATGTCGAAGCAGGGAAGTATGATTTCTGGCCTGATGGACGCCTTCGCCACCTCGGTTTCCATCGCCCTGCAGTACGGTGTGCCGCTCAAGGTCTTAATTCGCAAATTCGCCCACAGCCGCTTCGAGCCGTCTGGCTTCACCACCAACCCCCAGATTCGCATCGCCAAGTCGATTGTCGACTATATCGGTCGGTATCTTGGCCTGAAGTTTCTGCCGACCGAAGAGCAAGATGAAATCGGCATCCGAGCCGACCAAAAAGCCGTCTCACCAACCCAGGCCGATTTGGGTCTGACGGCTGATGTCGCCGTTTCTTCTGAAGAAATTGAGGAAGCGACTGCCGAGCAGCCGGCCGCCGATCTGGCTGCCGATTCGCCAGCCAAAGAGGTTAGCTCCGACGCCCCGCCATGCCCGAACTGCGGTTCGCTGACGATGAAGACTGGCACTTGTTACACTTGTATGAGCTGCGGATCAACGACTGGTGGATGCTCATAAAACGCAAATTAACAATTTTCGAATTTTCAATTTTCAAGTAAGATTCAATATTACAATTTTCAAATCCTGGCCCTAACTTGATAATTGATTCTTGAGAATTAATTGATAACTGATAATTGCTAATTGATAATTTATGGCGATTTATACAAAACAAGGGGATGAGGGTCTAACCGGCTTGCCGGGCGGGAGGAGACTAGCTAAAAGCGAGCCGATTTTTGAGATGCTGGGTAATTTAGATTTAGTAAATTCTGTCATCGGCCTAACCATCACCTTTTTGCCTAAAAAAGAGCGAGACTTAAAGAAGCAGCTGACTCATATCCAGCAGATGCTGTTGTCAATCGGGGCGACCCTTGCTGCTAGAAATAAAAATCAGTTGACTCTCGTGGCCGATCTCGAAAAAGAGACGAAAGAGCTGGAGAAACAGATTGATTTGTGGGACGAGCAGCTGCCGGAGATTAAAAACTTTCTCTTGCCTGGCGGCTCGACGGCTGGGGCTTGGCTTCATCTTGTTAGGACTTTAGTCAGACAAACGGAAAGATCTTACCAGCGGCTAAAAAAACCGGGTGAATGCAAAGACATTGCCGTTTACCTCAATCGATTGTCTGACTATTTTTTTCAAGCCGCTTGCTATGCTAATTTTCGCCAGTCGGTCATCGAGACGATTTGGCGCGATTGATTGGAGAGTATCCTTCTTGACAATAGACCGGTTAATTGGTAAAATATGGGTGTTAAAAGATTGGGGGACGCTGTCGTTGGCGTGATTGGTGTAGAAAACTATCGATCCCCTCCCGTGGTTTTCTGCACCATCATGCTAACGATTTAGAGCACCCCACAGGTGGAGCGCCCCCGCCTTAGACTCGTGTGGAACCCAAGCCTCTCCAGTTCGTTCCGAGTCGTACCTGCCCCCTAGGTCCCGAAAGAGTGACCGGGGGGCTTCTTCTTTCTCTATTGTTAGCGCTGATAAATTTCGGTATTTTGAGGTTTCACAATGGCAAAATCAAAAAACCCGTCCTTAATTCAACCTACCGCCCTCATTCTTACCACCCTCGCCGTCATGGTTCGACTGCTCCCTCACCCAGCCAATATGACACCGCTCGGGGCCACGGCAATTTTCGGCGGCAAAAAACTCGGCCGACCATGGAATTATTTGCTGCCGTTAGGAATCTTGTTTCTGACTGATTTGTTTTTAGGCTTTCATAACGTCATGATTTACGTCTACGGTAGCTTTATCTTGACCGTTTTCTTGGCCGAGCATTGGCAGGGAACGGGTTATGGCAAACTCACTATCACCGCCGTGGCAAGTTCGTTAATATTTTTTCTAGTGACAAATTTCGGTGTCTGGCAAGAAGGTTGGCTCTATCCCCACACTCTGGCCGGGTTAATATCTAGCTACACCATGGGCCTGCCGTTTCTGCGAAATATGGTTGCCGGCGACTTAATTTACACTCTCGGCTTCTTCGCGCTCTATAATTGGGCGGCCAAAACTAAGCCCATCCAAATATTTGACAAGCGGGTTTTGGCCTGGCTAAACTGACTAGATGCCGAAAGACAATAAAATTACCTTACTGGATTTCTGGGCGGCGTGGTGCGGGCCATGTCGGGTAATGAAGCCGATTATCGAAGAAATTAAAAAAGATTACGACGGCAAACTCGAGCTTAAAGAAATCGACGTCGACCAGCCGGAGAATCAGCCACTAATGGATAAGTATCAAGTACAGGCGATGCCGACGTTTTTCATTGAGCGAGACGGCGAGGTTATCCAGTCGTTCGTCGGCGCCCAGAGCAAGTCAGTTTTACGCGCTGCGCTCGACAAGGTTTTGGAAAATTAGTCGTCCGGAAATAGCTCGCAGAGTTCGCAGCCAAGGTTGAAAGTATCCCGTGTATGTTGGAAGTGTTTGGCCGTCAAAATTTCCCGGTAAGTTTTTTGAACTTGTTTTTCCATATCCGCAATTTCTTCACCAGTAACGGCAAATACTTCCTCGCGGAAGGTTAGCTCGTCGTCGACAAAGCTAATTTTCAAATCCTCGACAGTGTAGGGGAAAAGCCGATCGAGCTTGGCAAGCATAGCGTAAAAAACTAATTGCTGCTTGTAGCTGCCGTCGCTACTTTTGGTTTTGCCCTCGATGTCGTTGCGAGTTCTAGCTTTGGTGGCTGTCTTATAATCAGTCACCCGAACTTGACCACGACCTCCGAACGGTTCAATGCGATCAAACTTGCCGGTCAGCCAGATATCGCCGAACATTACTTTGTGCGGACTGAAAGTGTACTCGACGCCAACTGGCACAATCCAGTCGTTTTTCATTTTGTCGTAGTAGCTGCTTAAAACTAACTGGCCCTTGCCGACGAATTGTTCGCGCTCATTAAACGGCAAACTTTTGGTCAGGGCATCAAGATAGTGACCGATGAGACGATCTTTGCTCGGTAGAATCTTGAAGCTTTTGTACTCGCGGAAAAACATCTCCAGGGCTTTGTGAACAGCGTTGCCGTAGACCAGGGCGGAAGAGGGGAGAGTGGGAATTTTTAAAATCCGGCTAAGTAGGTACTGCCGCGGGCAAAGAGTGTAGGCGCGTAAATCGGTAAAAGAAAATCCTTGCTCCCGAACTTTTTCGCGAATGAATTCCAGCTCCATTTTGCCAGCTGCCTCGACATTTGATGGTTTAATTGAATCGACGAGAAACTTTTCGAGCGTTTTGGCATCGGTTTGATACTCCAGGCTTTCGAGCGAATCCTTAATTTCGCCGGCAAACTGACAGCTCAAACGTTCCTTGCCTTCGTTGTCGGCCTTGGTATAAGTCAGAACCAGTTCGGTTTTGGCACGAGTGATTCCCACGTAAAAAAGCCGGCGCTCGTCTTCGGTAAAGTCCTCCTGCCACTGCTTGAGGCCGATTAGTTCCGATGGCAAACGAATCAGCCGATGCTGGGCTCGGTTCGACCACTGTTTCTCGTCCACGCCAGCCATAATTACCAAGGAAAATTCCAGACCCTTAACGCCATGAACCGTCGTGACTGTCACGCCGCTCTGGGCGACGTTGCGGTTAAGTTTTAGCGCCAAGCCGTAATCTCTCGTCCGCGAAAGATGTTTCAGCCAATCTTTAAGGGTGGCGTTTTGGTTTCGGATGGAAAAATCGTAGGCCAAATCGAGAAGAGATTTAACTAAGTCTAAATCGGCCAGGCCATTTTTAGACGAGCGGACGGCGCTTATTAATTTCGTCTTTTCGACAATCGCTTCAATCGTTTCAAAAACCGACTGCTTATCTGAAAGGGAGCTCCAATCTTGAATTTGGGTGGCGATTTTTTTAATCGCCGAGACAGGGGACTTGGCCAGAATTTCTAGCAGGCTCGAGCGGCTGCGAGCGTGAGCTCGGCTGGTAGCGTAAAGATCAATTAAGTGCGGCGGCGGGACCAAAAGCTTAGCCAGGGCGAAGACCGCCTGGTCGTCGAGCGGATCACTGACGGCCGTCAGTGCCAGAACCAACAACCGCGCGACTGGCTCGCTCATTAAATCAATTTGTTTCTCGCCACTGATCGGCAAGCCGGCTTTTTCCAAGGCTAGCCGGAAGCGGTTGGCTTCGGCGTTGCGCCGCCAAATCACCGCCATATCTTTATAATCGATGCCTTTCTTGTGAGCGACGGAAATCTTTTCAATAATCAGCTGTTGTTCGGATAGGGGAGTAGCGAGGGAAAAAAGTTCCGGCCGACCCATCGAAGCGAGCGTCGGCACAAGATCAGTGAAATCACCCTGGAGATATTCTTGAATTTGGTGGCTATTATTTTTAATTAATGCGCCGGCACTGTCCAAAATCTCCGGCGAGCTCCGGTAGTTTTCCTTTAGGTGAATCAGCTTCATCTCGGGATATTTTTTATTAAAGTGGAGCATATTACTGACCGAGGCGCCCTGGAAACGATAAATAGCCTGCTTGTCGTCGCCAACCACAAACAGATTAGGATTATCAAAAAAGCTGGCCAAGGTTTCGACGAGCTGATTTTGGGCGGTGTTGGAATCTTGATACTCGTCAACCAAAATATATTGGTATCTCTCTTGGAAATGCGCCCGAATTTCCGGATTTTCTTTCAGAGCCGCCAGCACCAATAGAATCATATCTTCGTAATCATAAAAGCCGTCGGCTAGCAGCCGATCTTGGTAATTTTGGTAGACGGCCGCGAACTCTGCCAAAACTTGTTTCTGCCGAGCCGCCGCCTCGCGCTCAACTTTGGTGCTCTTCGGATTTTGGTCGTCAATGTTTTTGGCCGCCTCTTTGACCTGCTCCGGCGAAATCGCTTCTTGCTTGGCTTCCTTGAGAGTTCGGGCAATTTCTTGAATATAATGAGTGGATTTTCGCAAGGGCCGCAGGACGCTGCCGATATGTTCGCTGTCTAAAATTTCTTCGATCATCGCCAACCGCTCCAGCTCGCTCAAGTTTGAGCCACTCTGAACTTGAGGGAAGATATGCGGAAAAGTCCCGATGACTTCGTTGGCAAAACTATGGAAAGTGGCGATCGTCACTAAGTAACCATCTTGACCAATGAGCTTGACCAGCCGATTGCGCAGAGCGGTGACGCCGGCTTCGGTAAAGGTCAGCGCCAAGATATTGGCTGCCTTGAGGTGGGTTTTTAAAAGTATTTGGGCGATGCGCATCGCCACCACTTGGGTTTTGCCAGTACCCGGCCCGGCTAGAACCATCACCGGCCCTTCAATCGTCTCGACAGCCAGCTTTTGCTGCTTGTTTAACTTCTGGAATTCTTTTTCAAAATCACTCATTTAGGTATTGACATTTTACCGCAATTGGGGTAATATTTCTCCATACGCTTCGTCCTGTGCCGCTGCTTGATCCATTGCAGCGTCCTGTTGCCGAAGTGTTGTTCTGCCGTCCGTCAGCCCGAATAGCCCGGACGGCATAGCCAGAGCACAAGCTCTGTCGGAGGGGAGGTTCGGCTCTTAGCTCCTTCGACCGGTTAGGGCCTTGGGCGTTCGCCCACTTGGCCCGGCCGGTCTCCATAAAGCCCAGTGCAGTCACCGCGTGTGACAGCCTGGGCCTTTTCTTTTGCTACAACATTTTCTATTGATTTAAGTATCCGAACTCGGTACAGTCATCCTTGATCGCGGTGCAGCGGCATACCGCGACAGACCGCGCATCAGTGACGCCGATTACGGTCGGTAATCCAAGGGGCTCACGAGCATATATCTAGCAGGTGCTCGGAGCCCTTTTTTTAGTGCCGATTTCACTTGCATTTTTTAGTGCTCTTTGTAATCTTAAATAGATGTCACGCTTACCAACTCCGGGAGGAGACGACGGTACATGGGGAACAGTTCTTAACGACTACCTTGGTGTTACTCATGGTGCTGACGGAACTAATCTTGATATTCAGAACGTTGCTACTAAAACTTCTGATGCGACTCTTTCAAGTGCTAACACCGTTGTTCTAGCCGATACGACTAGCGGCGCGGTTGCTTTAACTTTACCTTTAGCTAGTACTCTAACTGGAAAGATCTTTAGATTGAAGAATACCGGTACTCATACTCTGACCATCAACCGAAGCGGTTCTAACACCATCGATGGCGGCACTTCGGCTCAACTGATTACCAAATACAGTTCCATCGACTTGGCTAGTGACGGCACTAATTGGTATATAGTTTAACTAAAGAAAGGAATTTAAAGAAACATGAGCTACCAACCACTCCCACCCCTAGGCCAAACCGCCAGTAGCGGCAGTCTGCCGGTGGTGATTGCCCAAGATCAAGCAACCTTAACTAATCCACTCACCACCACCTCGGGCAGCTTTGTTTACGCTACTCTGCTCAGCGAAGCCTTGCCGACGGTTTCATCAAGCACACAAATATTCGCCAACGCTCCAGCCACTACTAAACAGATATGGTTCACCATCCGAACAGCTCCAGTCACTCTTAGAACCGACGGCGGTACAGCTACGGCCGGTGCTAATGGCTGCGACTTTGCACCCAATGCGCTTTCATCGCCGTATGTTTTTGATATGAACCAAACGGTGGCTCTTCTAGTGCGAGCTATTCAGAACGGCGGTACAGCAACGGGTTGGATCATCTACCGAGGTTAGCTCATGCACCTTGCTTACGGAGCTGAAGCACAGCATTACTCTGAATGCTCAAACGCAACTAGTCTGCCAACTGGTGTAACTTTTGACACAACCGTCAAGCGAAGCGGGGCGGCGAGCCTTAAATGCGCCAAGACTGGGACTGGAACGGCTTACCAGGTTATTAGGGGCTATTCGTCGACTTCGGGCGCGGCGGCTCAATACAGTATCGCTACGGCCTACACAACATTCTGGGTGCAGATCGCCGGCAACCCCGGCTCACAGCTCCGAATCCTTGAATGGGTAAATACGGGCTCCGCCAAAGCAAGTGTATTCCTAAATACGAACGGTACGCTGAACCTATCAGATTCCACCGGAGCAGTACTTGTCACCACCACCTCTTCGCTTACCGCGGGTGTGTGGTACTGCATACGAGCGATGATTGGGACGGGCACCAGCGCGGCCTGGAGCTTTTACGTCGGGTCGGCAGAGAGTCCACCTATGCTAGTTGGATCTAGTTCATCTGGGGCTAACACGACGGTAACTAATCACGGGGAAATGTGGGTTGGCTTTTCCAGCGCTGGAAACGTTACTACTAACATCTGGTTCGATGACCTAACCGTCGACGACACGGCCTTTTCGCCATGGAACACGCATGTCGGCATTCTTACGGCAACTGGCGACTCGGCAGCGAACCAGGGCTACACCTCATCCGACGCGTTGGTCTATCCAAATAAGTGGAATGACATAAAGGACGCGCCCGGAACGGAGCCGGACGCTAATTACCTTAGCGCAACGGCCGCTGCCACTTACACCGCAACTATGCAAGAACTTGCAAATAGTGGCTGGACCTCGGGTTGTATCGTTGGATCGGTTACAGTTCTTGCGGGCCATATCACGAAGTCTCCAGGAGGTAGTGGTAAGCTTACTCTTCGATCGGGCTCAAGTCCGTCCAATACCATTTTTGGAACGGCTGTCACCGACCCGGCTGCCATGGTGTTTCTCGGTCAATGCTACACGCGTGAACCAAATGGAAACGTGGTGTGGACTCAGACGCTGGTGGATTCTTTGGAAGTGGGTGGGACCTGGGCCACTGGTACGCAGCGCTGGGACGCGGTGTATGCCACAGTCGAGTACTACCTACCCAATTTAAGTTTCGGCACGGCCAATTCGGCGCTGGTCTTTGGAGGCCAGATGACAGATGATGCGGGCACGTTCAATGATTACCCGGCTAAGTCCTCCAGTCACAACCGGCGCAACTTTACCGGGCAATATTCACGACTTGATCTAAATGTCACAGGCTCATCTTGCAATGCCCAACTCTACGCAGCCGGAAACTACGCCTATGTTTCTGTCGACGGCGGCGCTGAAGTCCAGCTCACATTTTCCGGCACGAGCGCTTTCTGCTGGGTGCCCGTCTTCACGGGCCTGTCCGATACGCTCCACACGGTTTCGCTTTATACCAAATCAAGCACGAACATTTTTTATATCGACAAGGACAATAGCCTGAACGTTATGGGCGCTGCGCCTGCTGTTTCGGCGTTTCCGAACTATGTCGCTCCAACGTGGATAGACAGCTATTTCACAGCATTCAGACTTTCTCCTCCGTTCACGTCCGGGGCAAATAATTCAGATCAGTTTATTAAAGCCACATCGCAGGGACATGTCACTTATCAGAACTACGGCGAGGATGCCTTCGTCAAATTTCGAGCAACTTGTACTTCGATTTATATGTGGACCTATCGCAACCTTACAAGCTACAAAGTCGCGGTGGATGGGGTTTGGCAAAGTGCTCCTATAACGACCGCCAACGATTTGACTTGGGGCTGGACGCAACTAGCCACCGGTCTGGATGGAACGGCCGAGCACGAGTATCGAGTTCAGGTCGTCTACACGCCGCAGGATGTGGTCAATCACAAGGCGTATTTTCACTCCTTCATGTGTCCAGGAGGAAGCGGCGTAAATGTTTCCCAAACGTGGCCAGCCCAAGATTTTTGGGGTTTCTTCGGCGATTCAATCACCCTAAGCTGCACAG
>DATKGP010000050.1:0-14918 GCA_035510775.1 Saccharimonadales bacterium (SeqCode) | reverse complement strand
ATATGGCCACGTAAATCACCTTTAGGTTACTGTTGTTCCTTTGCTGATTAACAAGAATATTAATGGCCGTATCTTCCGCGCCAATTTTTCTCTCCCCTATAAATAACTCTCGCTGCCCTAGGCCGATAGGGATTTGGGAGTCAATGATAAGCTGACCGGTTTCCAGCTGGGAAGAGATGCCCTTTCTTTCAAAAACTGTCTTTTCATGATTTTTAATATTCACCCACGGTGCTTTAGAGAAATCGCCGAGGTCGTCGAGCGGATTTGCCAGGGGGTCGATAATGCGGCCGAGCAACTCTTCGCCGGCAGGAATTTTTAGCTGCTCGTCAACGACCTTAACATAGTCGCCCTTCTTTATGCTGGTAAAGTCCCCAAAAACTATGGCGCTGCAAAAACGGTCATCGAAGTCGATTACCAACCCTTTGCTGCCGGACGGAAAAACCACTACCGAGTCGATGGCTACCTCGGTGATACCGGAAATGACGCAAATACCGTCGAAAATCGACTCAACTTTGCCGATATTTTCCACTGCCTCCTCCATTAACTCAAGCTCTCTAGTTGCTGGGCGATTAGTTTTGAGCCGTTGTATTTGAGAGAGTAATCGTAGGTTTTCCCTTCAAAATCCAGAATAAAACCGGTGATGAGTTCGGGATCTTGAAGAAAAACTACTCGCAAAGCCTGGGGGAGTCTCGTCAGTAAAGACCGAGAAATCGACTCTTGAAACTCCGGATCTAGCTTTATAGCGGAATAAAACAGAATCTCACTTCGGCCATCAAAGGCTTGACGAAGTTGGTCGATAAAGGCCGTCGGGTTTTTTAAGAAATCCTCAAGCAAATCAGCGTCGATAAGATTTTTCAAGAATCCATCTGTTGATTCGTCGGTCTGCCCAGCCAAAAGACCATGCAAATACTGCCATATCTCCTCGCCTTTTAGCTTGGATATTTCTTCGGCCCTAACTATTGAGAGGCGAGATTTTAAGAATTCTAAATCAGAAAAAAACTCTTTGGCGGGTTTGGTGTTGAACGAATCAAAGACGATTGCGAGCACTTTATCGTTCATCTTTGGTGATATCGGCCAGGATTCGCTTGATAACTTTATCGTGGTCTTTGGCGGTGAAACTCTCTTTAACAAATTCGGCTAGAACGCTTTCGATGACGTAGGCGCTTTTTTCCATGGTCCGCTGGGAAATATTTTGGCTTTCGGTCTCGGCCAGCGAAACAATTCGATCGGCCTTCTCGCGAGCCTCACCCAGCATCTTCTCGGTTAGCTTTTGCGCTTCCAAATAAGCCTGGCTGGTTTGCTTCTTTTGCTCTTCAAGGATCTCTTCAACGGCCGCCTTGACGGTTTCTTTATTTGAAGACAGATAATTTTTCTGCAGCTCTAGGTGCTTTTCTTCAGCGTCGGTAAAGAATTTTTTGGCATCTTCGCGGATAACATAACCGATTTTAGAGAAAGAATTATCCAATCTCTTATAGAGTAGAATCAGACGCAAAATCAAAATAATAACTGCTACTGCTAGTATCAGACCAAAGATGGCGATAACGTTTTGGCTAGTCATGTTTTAATCCTAACTTTGGATTAGTCGCGTAAATGTTTCTCGACGATATTAGGCCAACAATTACGCCGAATAACAGCGAGGCCAGTAGTAGGGCAACGGTAGCGCCAATCGGTGTTTGATAAACCGCCGCGTACGTGTAACCATTTTTTTGAGCCATCATCTTAACTATTATATTGGTGATTAGGCCGAAAGCGATACTAATAAGTATTCCGCCGATTGTAGCGGCAAAGGATAGAATAGCTTGTTCAAAAACCAAGGTTAGGCGAATTTGGAAATTCTTCATGCCGAGAACTTTGAGCCATGCAAACTCCTTGATTCTTGAATTGAACGAGGCAGCGCCCAGGTTCAGCAAGCCCAAAGTGGTAGCGACGATGCCGATTAGCCCAATTACAAACAGCAGGAAGTTCAGAAAGCTAAAGAAGCTGTTGACGTTATTAATCGAGTCGTTGACATTCGAGGTCGTGTAACCCTCGCTTTCTATTTTGGCTCGAATGCCCGGGACAACATCGGTGTTGGCGGCACTGACGGTAATTTGGGAATCAAAGGTAGCGCCATCAGCAACGGCAATTGAATAGGGGAAGTAGACGGTCGGTTGATTTGTGCCGGGAATGGCAGCCACGACCCGAAACTGCTTGGCCTGAATGACTTTACTGTCGACATCATTTTCGAACAAATCCTTAGAAGTGGCTTTCGTTTGGGTGTAGTCGAGCAGTACCGCCTGGCCGACGAAATTACTGGGTTTATTGAAGCCGAAGAGTTTGGCTAGGGAATTGCTGACAACAATCGGTTGTGGTTCAGCGGCGGTGGTAGCTTGCAGGGTAACATCCTTTGGCAAAGAAATGCTGTTTTGATCGAAATAGTCTGGTTCAACCGCTAGAGCCATGGCGTCAGACGTCGAGCCGTTAAACGACAACTTGCCACCAAAGTCAATTTCTTCGTCGATTTTTTCGACTCCGCTATAGTCTTTAAAGCTACTAATTTGATCCTGGGTGATTTTTAGCATGCCGGTATTTCCCGGCGTGACGGTGATGGTTTTTTGAGCGGTAGGATTATTAAGCTGGGAAACAATGAGGTTATTAAAACCGTTGCCGATTGAAATTAGATACACCAGCAGAATAACGCTCACCGCTAGCCCGCTTACCCCCAGCAGATTTCTCCACTTGGTCTGGTAAATGTTGATGAGAGTAAATTTAAAAAGATAGGTCAAAGACATTTTTGTTTTTTAGTTCTTGCTCTTGTTTCTCGACAATCTCAATGACCTCCTTAAGGCGCTTTATGGAATTCTTCTCCGAACTAATGTCCTCGAGCTTACCTTCGTCCATAAACAGCCATTTGTTCGAGTGTTTTAAGAGGCTGGCGTTATTGGTACTCATTAATATTGTGCAGCCGGTTTCCTCGTTAATCTTTTTTAGAAGACCGAGAATTTTGTCGACGGCTTCGGCGGTTAGCGAGACGTAGGGCTCATCGACCAAAATTAGCCACGGCTGATTTATCACGGCTCTGGCAATTGAGGCGATCTGCTGTTCGACGTTAGATAAGGTCGTCGGGTTATGTTGGCTTAGGTCTTGCAGACCATACTGGCCTAAAATTTCTAAGGCCGCTTTTTTGGCCACCGCTGCTTTTTCACCGCTAATAATTAGAGGCAGGGCGACATTTTCCAGTAAATTCAAATGGCTGACCCACCGTTTTGATTGAGGAATGAAGCCAAATTTCTTGTTGCGGATGAAGCTTCGCTCGTCCTCGCTAAGCTCATAAAATGGCTCGTTCTTAATTAAGACCTCGCCTAAATCGGGCTTTTCCATACCAGAGAGAACCGAAAGCAAGGTCGTCTTGCCAGAGGTTGACGAGCCAAAAATAATCAGAAAATCTCCGGCGAATATTTTTATGGAAATATCGCTGATGGCGGTAATAATTTGCTTGCCGCTATTAAAAACCTTGGTGACACCGAGTGTCTCAATTAGTGGTCCCTGTCGATTGTGTTGAATATCGTGTTCCATCACTTAATCCAGCCAAAAACTTTTTTGAAGACATTGAGAATGACCTGGACGACCGATCGGCTTGGTTGGTTAATGGTAACGATCGTATCTTCGCCGTAGGCGGCATTGCCGGCTCGATCAACCGAAGCCGGTCTGACGTGGTAGATTTTTGTCGGATCTAGGTTGGTCAGAACCACCACGTGTTTTTTCTCTAGACTGGCATCGGCGGTGGTTTTGTTATTGTACTTACCGGCGGTCGTGTCGTACTCAACCTGCGAGGTGGCGGGCTCATCGGTTTCCCAAGTCACGACAATTTGCGCTAAATTCGTGTCAGAGCCAACAGACGATTCAGTCTGGATGCTGGTAATGTTGGGAGCTTGGGTGTCTAGGCCACTTCGCCAAATCTGTGGCTGGCTATTGGTAGTGTTGCCATAAATATCCGTCCCCGAGGCAATAACTGTATAGTCCTGGTTATCGACCAGGTTATCGATCTCAATCTTGTGGTTTGTAACCATGTCACCGTTAGAGGAATTCCTAATCTGCCCGCCATACTGATAAGAAATCCCCGTGGTTGTTTCGACGTTAGTCGTCCAGGTAACAATAACTCCGACGTTATTATTGTTTATTGGCTGGAAACGAACGTTAGCAATCACCGGGTAGGGGACAGTGGCAAAGAAATAATCGTCGGAAAAAATATCGTCACCGTTGACTGTCTTGCAGTCAATCTTAAAGTGATAGGTTGATGAGTTGTCTAGGTCGGTTAGAACAACCGTCTGTGTCCCAGTACTTGGAGTATCGTTTTCCTTGCTTAAGCCGTAAGTGCTGGTCTTACCATATAGAACATTGATTCTCGTTACCCCAATTGAATTGAAGGTTATCTTGGCCGAGGTTAGAGTTATGTCGCTGATTTGAACGCCTTGAATTGTTGGAGCCTCCAAAGTCCTGAAGGCCTGCAAGGTCGAGAAGGTCTGGCCAACACTGTAATCTTTGTTGGTATCAAAGTTCTGGAGCTCGTAGTAGTAGACGGTGTTTGGCGACAGTCCAGTTAGGGCGACGGTGTGATCGGCAACTTCGCTTTGTGAGCCGCTACTAAAGTTTAGGTTGTCGTGGACAGAGCCGTAGACGACGTAGCCGATGGCTGGTCGTTCGGTCGACCAAGTGACGGTCGCTTGGTTAGAGCCGGTGCTGACGCTCGGACCGGCGGTAACTTTTGGTGGCGATAGGTACTTACCAAGAGGCGTATTACTAACAACCGTCGACGTTCCGCCGGCATTATTGGTCTCATCAGCCGCTTTGACGCGGTAATAATACAGCTGACCCTGGCTGACGTTATTGTCGATATAGGATGGGCTGGTCGGGGAGCTCATTAAGTCGAAGTGATAATTGTCGGTTGATCGCTCAACGACATAGTGGTCGATGCCGCTACCAACGTCGTTGGGCGAGCTCCAAGTCAGAGCCAACCCCCAACGGTTATAGGCTTGAGCAGAGATGTCGTCGACGGCCAGATTCAAAGGAATACCCGGAGCAACGGTGCTAGAGAAGAAGCTGACCGAAGCTAGTTTGCTCCAGTTAATATGGGCAAAATCAGTCGCTTCGTCGCGGGCAACAACGTAGAAGACGTTGGTTCCTGGTTGGGTGGCGGCCCTAAACGGCCCGACGCTCCGGCCCTCAACTCGGGTAGTGTTAGTGGCGTTCGGCACACTATTGATGCTGTAGTAGTACGACATCTTGTCGGCGTTACCGACGTAAACCAAGGGCAAATCCCAAGCGAAGGTAAAGAGGCTAGCGCCTTGGGCGGTGGCATGCAAGTTGGTCACTTCGGTACTTTGCGTAACACTGGTGTCTTCCCAATAGAAAGTTGCCTCGCTAGGAACGGAATAGTTACCAGCGAAGCTGTGGCTACGCGCGATAATCTTATTAGCTCCATTTTGGTAGGCGGCCGGAATGTTGGCAATTGAGATGCCCGGTTGACATTGCTCGGTAGCGTACGGCCCGCTATCTCCAGCCGTTTTGTAGCAATATTCTTTAATACCGGAGTATTGGCTGGTGACTTGCGGCCAGCTGAAGGAGAAATTATTGTTAAGCGTATAGCCACTGGGATCAACGCTAATGACCGAGGGGCTGTCGGGAGTCTGGTTATCAAATTTGTAAAGAAACCCACCGTAGACATCGGTGGCAACATTGTTCGAGCCATCAACTGCCTGCATCCGTAGATAATAGAGTCCGGGTGTAGTAAGGGTCGGCTGGTACTGACTATCGGTCACCAGGACGCCGGCAGTTTGGGGAACGGCGGTGTTGTCAGAACCGAGGTAAACATAGTAGCCCTTGATGTTGGAACCGATATTGCCATCAGTAGCACCACCAGACTGACCAGGATCGGGCCAGTCGATGAACGGCGTCACGTCGTTGTACCAAGTATTATTTGTTAGCTCACTATTTTTGCTGCCATCGGTATAAAATTTGACGGTTGTCGGATTATTCGGCGGTGAGGTGTCGGCGTAGACGTTGATAGTAAAGTTTTGCAACGTCGGTATGGCGTAGCTATCGAACGACTGCAAAATTGCCTTGACCTGAATATTTTTCTTCACCGGCGAATTAATCTGGCTGACAATTTGATTGCCGATAGTTTTCACTTGGGTCGTATCCTGCCAATTTGTCCACGTCTGGCCATCGTCAGTTGTTCTGGTTTGAAATTCAATTGAAGTGCCGGCCGGTTGGTTGACCGTGGCGGTAATATTGACGTAATCAAAAATGCCGGGGATTAGGAAATTCTTCGAAGTATAAACGCCATAGGCGTTACTATCGACGCCGCTGCCAGCGAAGTTGTAGCGCCAAACCGCAGCCTTATTGCCGCCTGGCGAGAGCAGGGCGAAGGTACTGTTGGGCGCCAGCAAAATTGCCCCACGATTTACTTCGGTTGGGGCGTCCGGCCCGTAGCTCCAAGAGTTGCCAACGATATCATAGATTGCCAGAACCTTGAGATTACCGCCCTTAAGTAGGTAGATTTTTCCGGCATGGTAGGTGCCGGTTGCTCCAGCATTTGGTTGGTCGTCGGGGATATTGGCTAGAATTGCCGACCAAGTATTGCCGGTGGTCGAGTAGGCATAAAAGGCGCTCGACGACGAGGAAAAAGTAAAGTAGATGTTGCCATTGTCGCCGTCGTAGGTCATCGACAGACCGCTGTTGATAGCCACCGGCGCTGCGGTTAAGGTGTCCCAGGTGCTAGTTCCTGGAGTGTAGCGATACACCGACTTGGAGTTGTTGCCGGCCGCTACGTATATCCGGCCTTGTCCGTCGGCGACCATATTATTTGACGTCAGGGCATAAATGTTTCCCGGCGCTTGAGTCAGCTCTTGCCATTCCCAGGTATTGACGTTCATGCGATAGAATCCTTTGGTCGTCGAACTTCTGGCATAGTAAATATAGCCGTTGGCATAGACGATGCTGCCGTAATCTGGGACGCTCAAGCGCCCTTCCCGAATCATCTTCTGCTGCGAGACCGAGTACTGGATGAGGTAGTTGTAGGATTTATAGTAAATCGAATCATTGCCGTCGAAAGTCCCCGACGACCAATCGGATGAAGTAAACTCCCAAGAATCTTCAGTTGCGAAAGCCGGCGGTGTCGTGTAATAACCGGATCCCCCGTCAAAGAAATAGCCTTTTTGGGGGTTGTATAAATCTGGGGTGTAGCGACCCGTTTCAGTGTCGTACTTGACAAAAAAGTTGTCCTGGCGAGCAGAGTCGATTGAATTGTGGAAGATGTAAATATATCGATTCTGATCAGAAACAACGTAGTCGCCCGAGGTGGTTTCCAGGCTTGGAGGGGTCAACGGATAAAAACGATTGTCGGCAATGGAATACTTTAGGGCGGTGTAGCCCTGGGAGTTTCGTCCGTAGAAAAAGTAAAGGTTACTACCTATGCCATCAAAACTGATGTTCTGGCTATCGTTAATGTCGAACGGTGCCTGCATTAAGGTGTACCAACGATTTTCAGAGATGACAAACTTTCTTAGCCAGTTTGATTCGGTGACGGTATACACGGTGTCGCTACCGTCGTAGTAGAGACTCGAGGCGCCAGCAAAATTTCCCGGGCAGGGGACATTCTCGGTGAACGAGTCGGTTTGCGGATCGTAGATATAGTTAATGGTCGAATAGGCCAGGGTTACCAAAAATTGTCCCCCAGTAATCCTAGTCATCGACACTTCTTGATTGGCCGGGGTCGGCAGCATGCCAAGAGATGTCCAGGTGTTTCTGCTAATAGAATACTTGGCAAAGGCAGTGCTCCCGGAGCCGGTGATGTAATAAATTGTATCGGAGCCGTCATAGCTCAAGAGGCTACCCGAAGTACTACCAGATGAGGCCGTTGGCGCGCCAAGCAGGCTTGCCCATTGGTTGGCGTCGAGATCGTAGCGATAAAACAGCGAGGTGCCGTTACCCATCAACACGTAAATACTGCCGTTGGCGTAGGCGGCCGCTCCGCCTTTGAATACCGCCGGGAGTTTAGCCAAATCGCCGTTGGCCCACGATCCAGTTGGTTGGGTAATTAAGGTCGCCCCGCCGCTACCATTGGTCATATCAATTGCCTGGCCAGTACCTTGGTTAAAGTCGGCGTTACTTGAGACGGAAATACTAGTCGGTGGTGAGACGAACCAATAACGATAAGAGAAAAACGGTGCCCCCGAGCTGGAGATATTGCCCAACTTGTCTTTAACTTTTATTTTCAAATAGTCGATGTCTCCGGCCGTCATTGGAGTATCGGCTGTATAATTGGTGGCGGTCTGGTAATTACCAGAAACGGCTGGATCGGCGTTACTGTCGGTTCCAAAATAGACATAATACCCAGCAACGCCCGAACCGCCGATACCATCGCTGGCGCCATTCCAGGTAAAGTAAGGATGATGATAAGTATAGGTGGCTCCGGAGACCAACTCTTGCCCACCCGACTGGTCGTAGGCGTGAAACTCCGATGGCAAACTCGGTGGAGTAGTTTCCTGACTGTAGGTTAAGGAAAAGTTGGCAGCCGTCGGTGTCGCCGTGCCATCACCCTGAAGACGAACTTTGAATTGAAAATACCGCCGAGGTGTTGACATAACTACGTTACCGCTTATCGGCGTCCAAGCGTCCCAAGCAGCACCGTTGTCCGAAGTGCGCGTTGAGACTGTCGCTGTGCCAGTGCCACCTGACGAGTAGGTAAACTGACTAAAGGCCGAGACTTGGGTCAAGTCATAGTGCTTAGAGAACCACGTGCCATCCGTTTGGTAGACGGCCGTAGTCGGATCCCACCGATAAATCCGGTTGTCGGCGTAGCCGACATTAAGAAATAATGAGCCCTGGCGGTAGAAAAGGTAGGGAATGGACTGGCCACGGGCATAATCTGGAACATCGACTAGACGAGTCCAGGCTTTTGAGACGACGTTGTAGCTATAGAATCTTCGCTGGTAATCAGTGAGGGTAGCGTTCTGTCCGGGCACAAAATAAACTGTTGACGTTCCGTCAGAAGCCAGCCTTGCGCCGCTCGGCCAACCATCAGGACCAACAGCTGCTAAATCCTCGGCCCAGGTTTGGGCGCCCAAATTAAATATGGCAATGCGACCGGAGTTACTAGAGCCAGAAATAGCATAGATAGTACTGCCAACTTTGACAATTCCGCCAGAGCCGCTAACCATGAAGGGCACCGAAGCGACTGTGCTCCAGATGTTGCTACTTATTTGGTAGCGGTAAAAGGCCGTACTTCCGCCCTGGGTTAAATATAGATAGCCATCACCACCATCGACAAGGCTGCTTCCGGTAGCCACCGTTGCCGGTATGAGAGAGAGCTCTGGATTCCAAGTACCAGAACCGGCGGTGTAAGAATAAAAGTCGTTATAGCCGCTACCGCGAGTGACATAGACCTTACCACCGGAATAAACGGCAGTCGGATAGGTGGCCAGAGCGACGATCGGTGGGCTTATGCCGGCTCCAACTCCTGTCGCCACATTGAGTTGATAGGCGCTGTCGTTATTTATTTCGTATAACGAGTTGGTGCCGTCGAATGCCCAGGCGGTGTCAGTGGAGTACGGATTTTGCACCGTCATTTGACCGTTGTCCCATTTGCCATTTGAAAAGTCGTAAATTCGCATTCCTGCCTCCGAATAAAGGTAGCCGCCAACATAGGCGTAGAATTTACTCGAACCGTCGTAGGCTCCGGCCATTAGGTACTGCGAGGGCGATAGACCGGTAGGGTAGCTAATATTGCTAAACGTGTTACTTAAAGCCGAGTATTTGCTTAATCTGCCGCCCGCAGTCATCACCAAAAAGTCATTGGTGTCGAGAAATATCATCTTCGAACCAGCACCATCGACTATACTAGGGGAAAAGTAACCACGATCGACCCATGATCCTGTTGATATTTGGTAGCGATATAAGTGATAGGCATTATTACCGCGGATAACGTACAAGTAGTCGCCACGATCCCAAATCATGCCCGAGCCAGTGTTAATTAGAGGGACGCCGCCGCCAGGCAAGACGGTCCAAGAATTTGACACGGCGTTATAGAGCCAGAAGTAGCCAGAGCTGCCGCCACGAAAGGCAAAAACTTCGCCACCATTTTTGTTGACGAACTCAACATTGGCGCCGTTACCAAGTTCGTCCGGCGTATCAGGCAATTTCTGCCAGACGTTATTAAAACAATCAAAACGATAGAAATTGTGGCCGGTACTGGCAATCGTGTAAAAATATTGACTGCCATCGAAAGAGAGTTTTCGGAAATTCGAGAAGGGTAGCGGCGCTAGATCTTCCCAGCGGTGTTCCTCAATCCAGTAGCGTTTAAAAGTTCCAGCGCCAGAACCGGGTAACAAATAAAGAGTGTTATTCGGGCCGTACTGCATCTCCGGCAAGTAGGCAGTGTCCGGCGCGTTTAATACAGAGGTGTCGCCGTTGGTCCAGCTGCCTAAGTTACCTTTTTGCAGAGCCAGACTAGTTCCACTGATATTGTCGATTTTATTAAACTCGCTGTAGCCGCCGGTAATGTCGTCAACCCCCAGAACCAATGAGCTGGCTCGTGACCGTCCAAAATCGCAAACCAACGAGGCTATGACCAGAACAAACAAGAGGTAGCTAAAGAATTTCGCCAATTTGTTGAGTTTCCGTTTTTGGAAAAATGTCCGCCAAAAAAGATTTGGGCTCTTGGCAAAGTAGTCTCGGTGTAATATTTTTTTTAGGCTGGTTGAGTAGTTGTCCATTTTAGAAAAATTTAATAAAGGCGGCCACAAAGAAGGCTAGGCCGGCAAAGACTAGGCAAACCATAAAGGCAATAATTAGCACCGCGATAATTTTCCCTTTGGCGTAAGGGTTACGACCAATCGCCTCTAAACCTCTGGTGGCAGCGAAGTAAAAGCCAATCCCGGCGCCCAGTAGTCCAAGGCCGGCGGCAAAAGCCGCGGCAATATTTTTGGTGGCTTCGGGGAAGTGGTTAGAGGTCTGCAAGAACGAATGCATAAAATTCGCCAAGCTGTTTCCCAGCGCAGTAACGACCTTGCCAGCCGCACCCCAAACTCCGGCAATCGCTTTGCTGGCGGCATTAATGTTAATAAGATTGCTAGAGCCAGACAGTCCGGCACCGGAGGCGCTGAAGATGGCCGTGTCTTTGGCCGAAGCCACCAAGATTTTTCCCTGCCAGATTCCTTTCACAAACTGCCCGGTGATGGCCGGGGTGACCGTTCCCGTCGTGTCGGACAACTGGACCGGCCCGGTGAAGTCTCCGTTAATCTCCCCGTTGGAGTTACGAGCCACCAAACTAATATCAGTCTCTTGGCCGGAAGTAATCGAATCACCGGTAAAGTTAAATTCAATGTAGCCGTTTTTACTCGGCAGAATCGTCACGGTTGTCGACCCTGACTTGGTAATGTGGGTCGAGCTTTGGGTGGCCACCACCGTGACCGCCCCGGA
This sequence comes from Saccharimonadales bacterium (SeqCode), assembly GCA_035510775.1. Lineage (GTDB taxonomy): Bacteria > Patescibacteriota > UBA1384 > 2-12-FULL-50-11 > 2-12-FULL-50-11 > DATKGP01. The sequence continues at coordinate 3,458 of DATKGP010000050.1, read as the reverse complement.
GCCGGGCTGGCTGGCGGCTTTGACGGTTGTCTGCGAGGCATTCGACGGATCGAGAGTTCCGGCTTTGGCGTCAACCGCCCAAGAGAATGAGGTGTCCTTTATCTCTTCGTTGTATCTGTCGTAGGCGCCGACCGACATTATCACCACCCCACCAAGCTCGACAGTCGGGTTAATCGGGGTAACGACAACATGATCTAGGTTGCCGGCTTCGGGACGACTATCTTTAGTAATCCCCGGCAGGGTAGTAACGGTGACAGTGGCCGTAGCTGAGGCTGTGTCGACCGAAGCTTGGATAGTGTTACTAAAGATACCCGTCGTCTGTCCGGCCGTGAACAGGCCGTTCTGGTCGATGGTACCGCCGCCGGCCACGACCGACCAAGTAATATCTTTCAAATTCACCACGTTGTTGTAGGCATCAAAGCCCTGGACGCTGTACTGCTGGGAGTTGTTGGTGAGAATTATCGTCGTCTGCGGAGTTATTTGCAGAACCGAGGCCGCGCCCGGAATCGCGGTCGTGTAGAAATTCACCGACGACGAGTTCTTCTGGCTCAAGCTGGCCGAGACAATGTAGGCACCAACGCGATTACCCAACGTCAGAGTGCTCAAGGCGTTTCCGGAAGCATCGGTCGTGGCTGTCGCGCTCGACATCGCGTAACCAGTGGCGTCGGTCGGGTACGAGGTAACACTGTAGGAAACGGCCTGCCCGGCCATCGGATTGCCGTACTGATCAACTACCTGAATGGCGAATGGAGTTGGTAGGCTGGTTCCAACGGCAGCGGTTTGATTATTTCCGGAGGTGGCATTCAAGAAAAGTTGGGCGTTGCCAGTAATAACATTGAAAGTATTACTGGCCGACTGAATAACGCCCGAGACGCCGGATATTCTATCCAGGTCTTGAGCCATAGTAATAGTGACCGAGCCGCTCCACGAGCCATTGTTAAACGGAGTCGTCTGCGACGGAGAGATGGTTCCTGTAGTGTCGGACAGCGTCATAGTGTCAGCAAAGCCGGTAACTGGGTTGCCGAATTGATCCTCGGCGGTGATGGTTATCTGGAACTTCGAGCCGACAATCTGCGGAGTCGAGATATCGGCAAACACAAATTGACTGACTGTCGATGGGGTGACGGTGGCGGTAATTGAACTCTGGACTGATTGGTTGCCGGCAACCGCTGTTACCGAGATTAAGCCAGTGGCAACGTGACTGGCGGCGGTAACGGTAATTTGGGTGCTACCACCAGTAAAGGTGCCGACATTGGTCGTCACCGACCAAGTGTAGCTAACATCACTAGCGATATTGTTGGCGTAACTATCCTGGGCTTGGGCAGTGATATTTTTGCTGGCACCGGCTGACACGGAAAATGGATTGTCAGAAAAGGCAATCCGACTAAGGGTTGAAGGGGAAACATTAATTACATCTGAATTGGTGGTAATCGCACCGTAAGTCGCAGCAATTCTAATCTGACCGGCGTGGGTTAGCTCGAGAGTACCGCTCCAGGAGCCGCTAACAAACGGCCCGATTGTTTGAGGCACAACACCGGAGAAGCCATCGTTAAGGTTGACGTTGCCGGTGAAGGTGGTGATGGTGTTGCCGTAATTATCAGCAGCGGCGATAGTCGCCGAGAACGTTTCTCCCGCCGTTTTGTCGGTGATAATTGGGAAAATAAAATGATCGAGACTGGCTGGCACAACAGTGACAGTTGCGTCCTGCGTCTTAGTTAGTCCGCCTTGGGTGGCGGCAACTCTAACCCAACCAGTACCGACCGTTGATCGGGCAGTAAAGGTTGTCGAGATTCCGTTGGGCGTATCGAGATCGCCGATTCCGCCGATGACCTGCCAGGTGTAAATGACGCCGGTGACGATATTGCCGAAGGCGTCGTAGGCCTGGGCAGAGAATCCTTGAGTCCGGCCGGCCACCACTTGAACAGAGCTGGGCGTGACGATGACATGGTCTTCCAAATTGGAAATAACGTCGAAACTGTTGGAGATACCGGTCTTGCTGCCATCAGTCACGCTAATTTGGTCGTTAGTAAAGGTGTTGGCTATCCTGATCGCTCCTTGCCAGATGCCGGTGGCAAAGTTACCAGAAACCTGCGGGGTAATAGTTGTGGAAGTATCAGAAATATTAATGGTGTTGGTAAAACCGGTCACGATGTTGCCGAAAGAGTCTAGGGCGGTAATGGTAAGGTATATCGGCGAATTAATTACCTCTGGTGAGTTTACTTGGCTAACGTTAAAGCTGGCCAGCGGGCCAGAACTAATCGTAATACCGGCGGCAGCGCCAATAGATACAGCGTCCTGGACAATCATCACTGAAACCGTGTCAGAAGACGTTAGAGTACCGGCGGTGTAAGTCGTCGTCAGATTGCCGCTGACGGGATTCAAGGTGCCGCTGCTACCGGCCAGCGACCAAGTTATCGTCAGCCCCGCGCTAATTGGATTGTTCCAGGCGTCAACCGTCGCGGCGGTGAAAGGCTGGGTTCCTTGAACCTGAACTGTCGTGCTATTTGGACTTATAGAAACCCCGTTAAGCACGTTCGGTGAGACATTAAAGCTGTTGCTCGTACCGGTGATACCACCGCCGGTGTAGGAGATTGTTGTACCGGTAATGGCGTTGGTGATGGTTATCGACCCAACCCAGACACCGTTGACAAAGTCGGTGGTTGAGGACGGGCTAATTGATCCGGCAGGCGAGGCAAGAATTCCATTACTAGCGTAAGACGTTGCCAAGTTGCCCAAATCATCACGAGCTCGAATGGTAATGCTAAAAGCTTCGCCGGCTGTTTGATCGGCCACGGTATCAAAGGTCACGTGAGTGGCCGCCGAGCTAGAAATCGTTATCCCGATATCGACGCTTTTCGTTGCTCCGAAAGTAGCGCTGGCTGTCACGAAGCCACTACCGCTCTGGTTTCCGGCACTATAAGTCACCGGGTTTCCAGAGGCCGGAACCGAACCAATGGTCGCCGTCCAATTGTAGGTGAGACCGGGAATCTGGTTGTTAAAGGCATCGTAACCTTGGGCGGTCAGCTGCTTCGTCGTTCGTACCGACAGTGAGAAGGAGACGTCAGATGGAGTCAGGTGATCCAAATTGCCCGGGCCGACGTCAAAGTTGCCGCTATTAGAAGAGACCACGCCACCGTTACTGGAGGCAGTAATGTGGTCACCGGTGGCAGTCTTGGTTACTGTCATATTACTTGTGACGGTGCCGTTAGTCAGGTTGATAGTCGGTGGAGTTAGGGTGGTCGTGGTATCAGCTAGGTTAATCGTCCCAGAGAAATTGTTAATCGCCGAATTATCAGTTGCTTGGGCAGTGATAGTTACGGAAAAGGCCGTTCCGGCAACTTGCGGTGAAGAGATTGCCGCAAAGGCGTAGTGGTCGGGAATAATATTGACGGTGTTCGACGAGCTGGCGGTGTGAGCATCGGGATCGGTGACCGTTAGGCTGACGCTACCGGTTTGGA
>DATKGP010000049.1:0-5978 GCA_035510775.1 Saccharimonadales bacterium (SeqCode) | reverse complement strand
CGCCACAGCGACTGATTCCGGCAAGGGCGATGGTTTTGTACCTTGGGCTGCTTGCCCGGACGCGCAAGGGTGGGAGATGGTAAGAGGGAGGGAGCGCTTGCACGAGTAGGTCCCTCCCTCTTACAGAGACTTTGGGCGACGCAGTCGCCACTAAACTCGGTCCAGCAGGCCTTCGTCGAGTTCGTTTAGAAATCGGCTGGGGAGAGTAACGGTCAGGCCGCCGTGAATTAAACGCTGGCGGGCATAAGTTAGATATAAACGTTTCTTGGCTCTAGTCATGCCGACGTAAGTAAGCCGGCGCTCCTCGTCCATTTCCGATTCGTCCTCCAGCGAACGAATGTGCGGGCACAAACCTTCCTCAAACCCGGTGATGAAAACCGTCGTAAACTCCAAGCCTTTGGACGAATGCAATGTCATCAGGGTCACCGCCTCGGCGGAAGAATCATAGTTGTCGACATCAGACACCAAGGCAACGTGCTCCAAGAATTCGTTAAGGTTTTCAAACTCGGTCGAGAGGTTGAGCATCTCCTCGACGTTCTCCCAGCGGCTCTCGCCTTCCGGCGTACCGTCGTGCAGAAATTCGCGAAACTTAATTACGCTTAAAAGCTTTTCTAAAATTACGCTCGGCGCTGCTTGACCAACCATCTCGCGCAAACTCTGCATTTGTTCCAGGAAAGCGTCAACTTTCGGCCCGCCTTTTTCTAAAGTTTTGGGGCCGATGCCGCGCGGCGGCGTGTTAATTGCTCGAGCCAAGGCGTTGGTGTCAGCCGGATTCAAAATGAAGCGCAAATAAGCCAGCAAATCTTTAATTTCCTTGCGTTCGTAGAATCTAAGAGCCCCAATGAGTCGGTACGGCAGACCCTCGCCGAGGAATATTTCCTCCAAAATACGGGACTGGGCGTTGGTGCGGTACAAGACGGCGAAGTCGTTCCAGTCGTAACCCATACCGTGCAGCGTCCGAATTTCAGTCACGAGAAAATCGGCTTCGGCGTAGGCGTTGCTGGCCTCGAAAACCGTAATCGGGGCTCCATCTTCGTTGCGGGTCCAGAGTTTTTTTTCGCTGCGTTTTTTGACGTGGGTGATAATTTGGTCGGCGCCGGCCAGAATTGTCTTGGTCGAGCGATAATTTTCTTCCAGCTTGAAAACTTGGGTGTCTTCGTAATCTCGGTGAAAATTTAAAATATTCTGAAAATTCGCCCCACGCCAGGAGTAAATGGACTGAAAATCGTCCCCGACCACGCACAAATTATTGGTTTTTGGGTTGGTCAGCAGGAAGGTCAGGCGGTACTGGCTGTGGTTGGTGTCTTGGTACTCGTCGACCATTACGTAGCGAAACTGCTCGTTATATTTGGCTCGAATCTCGGGATATTTTTCCAGCATCTCGACGGTGGCTTTGATTAAATCGTCAAAATCCAGAGCCGAGAGTTCACCAAGACGTTTTTGGTAAGCTCGATAAACTTCTAGGGCAATCTGTTGAAAATGCCCTTGGGCAAATGGGGCGTACTGGTCGGGGTTCATCAGCTCGTTCTTGGCGTTGGAAATTATCGAGGAGACCGCTTGCGGGGCATACTGTTTGGGATCGAGATTTTTCTCTTTAAGAATCTGGCGAATAAGCGACAAGGAATCGTCGGAATCGAAAATGGTGAAGTTCGGGCTTAAGCCAATATTGACCGCTTCGTTACGAAGTAACCGGACACAAATTGAGTGGAAAGTCCCGACCCACGGCAAAGCTCGCCGCAGAGCGAAGGCCGGATTGGTCTTGAAGCCGGTCGTCGGGTAATCGAGAATTTTCAGGATTCGCTCCCCCAGTTCTTGGGAGGCTTTGTTAGTGAAAGTAATTGCCAAGATTTGGCTAAGCTCGGCTTGCTTGAGCGCGACTATGTAGGCCAAACGATGAGTTAGACATTTGGTTTTGCCCGAACCGGCCCCGGCCAGAATCAGTACCGGCCCTTCAGTCGCCCGCACTGCTTGTTCTTGCGCTTCGTTTAGACCCGAAAAAATTTTGTCCGATTGATCGTCCGCCATGTCGTTGCAGCGTAACTTATTGATTAACGCATATCAACGCGTTGAATTCCCCCGAATTTCGGATATGCTGAACCCAGAAGTTAGACGCACCTACGACTTTGGAGACATAAATGAACTATCTCAGAATCCCCACGACGCTCAACCAAGACCTACCCACCGCCAAGGAGATCTATCCGATGCGGATCGCCCCGGCGATGAACAGCCCTGAGTATCCAGCCTACAGGAAACAACATTCCTACGACGGCAACGTCCTGACCGCTCTGGTAGTCGGTGCTTTCGAAGAGAGTTTCTCAGCGACGCAAGACGGCCGCTGGATTCTGACCTGTACAGTCGGGGCAATCGGCCTAGCGGCTCAAGGGCACGGGATCGATTTCGATCGAGCCTGCACTATGGACAGACCCGTGCTCCTGCACGGCCTGTGGCAAGTTGCCTACGAAAGCCTCCGAGCCCTCGAGATGCCCGAGAAGCTTGACAACTCTTTGAAGCGCCTGATCGTGCCTTTCAGACTCGACGACGATTGGAAGACCGACCTCATGCTGCGCTGGGAGCCCGTCATGAGCTACTCACCCTACATGAGATCGAAATGCTCTCATGATCAGCTCCAGCACGAAGTCATTAAACAAGGGCCAGGCTACGATAAGTTCGACGAGGAAGAGCAGAAGTGGCTGCGACAACTCGTCGGGGGTTTTAAGCCCATGATTGTGGAGCTTGAAGCCAAAGTCCTGAAGCGCTATCTCTGGTAGTATCGTATCAAACCCGCCGTCGGCACCCGCCGGCGGCTTCCTTTTTACCACTTACTACTTGGCGACGGGTTTGGCCTTGCGCTCGACGTCGAAGAAGCGCGATTGCTCGGGACGGAAGTGCAACTCAAATTCGCCGATTGGACCGTTACGGTGTTTGCGGATGAGGACATCAGTCATACCCTTGCGCTCGGTGTCTTTTTCGTAGTAATCCTCGCGGTACAAAAACATTACCACGTCGGCGTCCTGCTCGATCGAGCCGGATTCTCGCAAGTCGGAGAGTTGGGGAATTTTTTTGTCACGAGCCTCGACCGCTCGAGAGAGCTGCGACAGAGCCATCACCGGCACATCCAGCTCACGAGCCAAGGCCTTGAGCTGACGAGAGATTTCCGAAACCTGCTGGACTCGGTTCGATTCGCTGGAGCCGAAGCTGCTGTTGCTGGTAATTAATTGCAAGTAGTCGACAACAATCAGCCCCAAGTTTTGATCGGCCTTGAGCCGACGAGCCCGAGTGCGGATTTCGATTGGGGTCAACATCGGCGAGTCGTCAATGAAAATCGGCGCCTCGGCCAGCGTACCCATAGCCATACCGATGGCCGGAAAGTCGTCTTCGTTCAGGTTGCCAGTGCGCAGCTTCCAACCGTCAACCATCGCCTGCGAACAGAGTAACTTGTCGACAATCTGCTCCTTGCTCTGCTCCAGCGAGAAGAAACCAACCGCCGTTTTGCCTTTAACGGCGGCGTTCAGGGCGATATTCAAGGCGAAAGTGGTTTTGCCCATCGATGGCCGGGCGGCCAAGATAATTAAATCAGACGGCTGAAGGCCGGAAAGTTTGTTGTCCATCTCTTTAAAGCCAGAAGTAACTCCGCGCAGTATCCCCTTTTCGCGGTGCAGCCGGTCGATGCGGTCGAAACTGGAGGCCAGAATATCGGAAATCGGCATAAAGTTGTCCTTAACCTCTTTGTGGCTGACCTCGAACAGGGCTTTCTCGGCCTCGTCCAGAATTTGGTTAACTTCTTTATCTTCCTCATAGCCGAGTTCGCTGATTTTTTGGCCAGCACCCAAGATTTTGCGCAAAACCGATTTTTGTTTGACGATTTCGGCATAATTGGCCACGTGAATCGCCGTCGGCACCGAGTTGACCAGCTCGGCCAGGTAGGCGGCTCCGCCGACTTGGTCGATTTGTTTTAAAGATTCCAATTCGTTAGTTAAGGTCACCAAATCTATCGGGGCGCGTTTGTCGTAAAGGCGTAGAATTGCCCGATAAATAATCTGGTGGTCGGTGCGGTAAAAATCGCTGTCGACCAAGACGTCGGCGATCTTGTCCATCGCCTCTTTATTAACCAAGGCAGCGCCAAGAACGGCCGCCTCGGCCTCAATATTTTGGGGTGGAATTTTCGCCCGGTCGACTTTAGCCATATCCTCTCTTTACTCGGTAATTTCGAAAACCTCAACCACCGTCTCCATCAGATTGCTGGCCGCCTCGGCTCTGGCTGGTGCCTTGCCGGTGACCTGGCATTTGAGATGAAGCGTCTGCCCGGCAAGTTTGCTGGCTAGCGACTCGACCAACGAGCGGTTTTTCGGCTCGTGAAGACGGTCGACGTAAAAGCGAAATTGCACCCCGACCACCAGGTTGTCTTCGGTCATCTCCAAAAGTTCGGCCGAGCGGATGATGGCGTAAAGGGCGTGGTTGTGATTTTTAACCTCGGCCACCAAATTTTGCCAGAAGTCGGCCTGATCAACCGACGCTGGATTAGGAGAGGCGGTAACGGCGTCGACTGGCGTATACATCTCGGCGGCTTCGGGTGTTGGCACTTTTTGAATATCGGCAACTTGATTTAGCTCGGTAGAAACTGGAATCTGGATGGCCGGCTCAACACTGGGCGTTGTTTTTTGGTTGCCGCTGGCGAGCGAATACAGCCGGGCGGTCATTAGGGCAGTCGGGTCGCTCGAAGTTTTTATTTGGTTGAGTATCAGCATCAACTGCTCTAGAAGACGGGCGGCCTCGGCCCGTTCAACCTCTGATTCATTTTGAAAAACGATTTCTTTAAGCTCCTCGCTGGCCGATTTGACCAGTACCGACAGATCGCCGCCGAGAGCCAAAAAATCCTTAATAACTGCAATTGTCGCCTGGGCGTTGCCGGTTTGAAGCGAGGTGATTAGCCCGTCGACTACTTCCCCTTGCGGCAGACCGAGGAGTTTCCGGAGGGTCTCGGCGCTTAAATCGTCGCTCTGGCCGACGACGCTGCCAAGCAAGGACAGGGCGTCGCGATATGAGCCTTCGGCTCGTCGGGCAATTAGCCCGATTGCCTCATCGCTGATGGGGAATTTCTCTTTTTTGGCGATAGCCTTGATTAGGCCAATTAGCTGCTCGCTTGGCGCTAGGTGAAATTGATAGCGCTGGCAGCGAGAGACAATCGTCTCTGGCACCTTGTGAAGCTCGGTGGTTGCCAAGACAAAGATGGCGTGCTCCGGCGGTTCCTCGAGAGTTTTCAGCAGGGCGTTGAAGGCTTCTTTGGTCAGCATATGAACCTCGTCAATAATATAAACTCGGTATTTGGAGCGGCCGGGGGCGAAGGCAATTTTTTCCCGCAGTTCTCGCACTTCGTCGATACCTCGGTTGGAGGCGGCGTCAATTTCGATGATATCGACCGAGCGGCCGTCGTTTATCTCTTGGCAAATATCGCACTTCTGGCATGGGTCGGCTGCCTCGCCGCGGTTGGGGCAGTTGACGGCCTTGGCTAGAAGCCGAGCCATGGTGGTTTTGCCGGTGCCCCGCGGGCCGGAGAACAAATAAGCGTGGCTAATTTTGTTGGTTTTCAAGGAGTTTTCCAGGGGAATTCGGACGTGATCTTGGCCAAGTACCTCGGCAAAAGTTTTGGGACGATACTGACGATAAAGCGTTGGCATAGCAATTTCGATACTGCCACTAATCTCCCGTCTTGTCACTAAATTATTTATTAACGTGGCAGTCTTCGGCCACCAAGTCTTTTTGTAGGGGGTAGGAGCGCTAGTTGCGAGGCGCCTTCAAGACTCGCTCGGCGCTGCAAAATGCTTGGAGTACAGTAGCATTTTTCGTGCCTTCCGTTCGCGGCTCGCTTCCTCGCTGCTCATCCCCTACGACCCCCATCTCCGCACGCTCGCCCCAGGCGGGTGGAGAAAAACACGCTCGCTGGTCCTGGGGGTTCCAGGTGCTGGGCTCGCGGTTTTTCA
>DATKGP010000048.1:0-17546 GCA_035510775.1 Saccharimonadales bacterium (SeqCode) | reverse complement strand
GCCTTGGTTTTCGGCTCGATGGCCATTTTAATAACTGGTTCCGGCACGAAAATCCGCTCCAAAATTAACGGAGCGTTCTCGGCGGTCAGGGTGTCGCCAGTAGTGGTGTATTTCAAACCGACAGCGGCGGCGATGTCGCCAGCATAAACTTCCGTCACGTCCTCACGGGAATTGGCGTGCAGTCGGACAATTCGGCCAATGCGTTCTTTTTCGCCTTTTGAGGCGTTGAAAACGTAGGAGCCGGAGGCCAAAGTGCCCGAATAGACACGGAAGAAGGTTAGGGTTCCAACAAACGGGTCGGTAGCAACTTTAAAGGCCAGGGCTGCAAATGGTACGCTGTCGCTCGGCTCGCAGGTGATTTCTTTCTCCTCGTCTTTAACGTCTTTGGCGATAAGCGGTGGGACGTCGAGCGGCGAAGGCAAATAGTCGTTGACGGCGTCCAGCAGCGGCTGAATGCCTTTGTTTTTAAGGGCGGAACCGGCCAAAACTGGGAAAAGTTTGTTGGCAATCACAGCTCGGCGCATGGCGGCCTTGAGCTCGTCAAGCGACAACTCTTCGTCGCCGAAATACTTCTCCATTAAGGCTTCGTCGGTTTCGGCAATCTGTTCAACTAGCTGATGTCGATATTTGTCGACGTCTTCTTTCATATCAGCCGGAACATCTTGTATTTCGGCTTCTTTGCCCAAATCTTCGGTATGCCAAACGATGGCTTTATTGGTTAACAAGTCGACGACGCCTTTAAGTTGGTCCTCGGTGCCAATCGGCAACTGCATAATAGCCGTCTTAGCTCCCAATCTGTCTTGTATAGTTTTAACGACGAATTTGAAATCAGCCCCGATACGATCGAGTTTATTTACAAAACAAATTCGCGGAACCTGATATTTATCGGCCTGGCGCCAGACGGTTTCGCTCTGGGCTTCCACGCCGGCCACGCCGTCAAAAACGACTACGGCACCATCTAGCACACGCAGCGACCGCTGGACTTCGATGGTAAAATCGATGTGACCAGGGGTGTCGATAATATTGATGTTGAAACCTTTCCAAAAAGCTGTGGTGGCAGCGGCGGTAATAGTAATGCCCCGTTCTTTTTCCTGCTCCATCCAGTCCATGACGGCCGCGCCTTCATGAACCTCGCCGATTTTGTAAGTTTTACCGGTATAGTAAAGAATTCGTTCGGAAACGGTGGTTTTGCCGGCGTCGATATGGGCGATAATGCCGATATTTCGAATCTTCTCTAACGGGTATTGTCTTGCCATTGTCCCTATCCCCTATTAATAACGAGCGAAGTGGGCGAAAGCGCGGTTGGCTTCGGCCATTTTGTGTAAATCTTCGCGTTTTTTAATAACTGGGCCGGTGTTTTCCAGAATCGCCTTCATATCCAAATAGAGTTTTTCGGCCATCGGTTTGGCTTTGGCGCCGCGGCTAGCCTCTAACAGCCAACGCATAACCAAAACGGTCTTACGGGCTGGTTTTACTTCCATCGGTACTTGATAAGTTGCCCCACCAACACGGCGAGATTTAACCTCTAGAATCGGTGCGGCTTTGTCGATAACGGCCTGCAGAACCTGCGGCGCGGTCAGATTGGTCTCCTTACCAAGCCGCTCCAAGGCCTCATAGACAATTGTCTGGGCGGTTTCTTTTTTACCACCCCACATCAGTTTATTTATAAACTTGGTCAAGACCGGATCTCGATATTTCGGATCGAGTTCAAGAGCAACTTTCTTGATTTTTCGATTGCCTCTCATCAAACTCTCACTCCGTTCGAAATTTTCAATTTAAAATTTTCAATTTTCAAGTAATGAGAATTATTATATTGATAATTAATTGCTAATTGATAATTGCTAATTGATAATTTGTTCATTTCGGTTTCTTAGCTCCGTATTTACTGCGGGCTTTTTTGCGATTTTCCACGCCCTCGGCATTTAAGACGCCTCGGACAATGTGGTATTTCACGCCCGGCAAGTCTTTAACTCGACCACCGCGAACCAGCACTAGTGAGTGCTCCTGGAGGTTATGTTTGATTCCGGGAATATAGGCGGTAATTTCTTGGCCGCTAGTCAAGCGAACACGAGCGATTTTGCGCAAGGCCGAGTTCGGTTTCTTCGGAGTCATGGTGGTGACTTTAGTGCAGACGCCGCGAATGAACGGGCGGCCGGTCAGCTCAATCGGTCGGTTTTTGAGGGAATTATAGGCGCGATGAAGCGCCGGTGATTTCGGCTTACTCTTCACCTTACTGCGACCGTGTCTAACTAGCTGATTAATGGTTGGCATTAACTAATATAGTTTATCCTTCTTTTACTTCTAACTCAACTGGTTCGGCTTTCTTTTCCTCGGGGGGAAGGACTTTCGGGGCTTTGGCAGCTATCTCCGCGGCGATATCGGCGTCTTTGACAGCCTGCTCGGCGGCTCGGACTCCATAGCCAGTACCGGCCGGGATTAGCTTACCGATGATGACGTTTTCTTTGAGACCCTTGAGTGGATCGACGGCGCCCTGAATGGCGGCGCGAATCAAGACGCTGGTGGTTTCCTGGAACGAAGCGGCGGAGAGGAAGCTGTTGGTCTGCAGCGAAGCTCGGGTGATACCCAAGACAATGCGCTCATAGCGAACAGGCTGCTTGTGTTGGCTTTCCAACTCTTTATTAAGACGATCGAGCTCGAGCTTACCCAAGACTTGACCAGCCAATAACGTCGAGTCGCCGCCCTCAAGCACACGAACTTTCGAGAACATACTTCGAGTAATAATCTCGATGTGGCGTTCGTTGACATCGGCGCCGTTGGCGGCGTAGACGCTCTGAACCTCTTGAATAATGTAGTCTTGAGTCGGCTTGAGGCCGCGTAAGTCGAGCGACTGATTCGGGTCAACATGACCTTCGGTCAGCATATCGCCTTTGACAACTTTGTCGCCGTTTTTAACCTTGAGAGTAGCGTCACCAGGAATATAATAGTTGGCCTTAATCGGCTCCTGCGAGGTGATGGTGATTTTCTTACCCTTAATCTCAACCTTGCCGGCGACGTTGGCTCGGATGGCTTTTTTGTCGGTGGCAGTGGCAACGGCCTGTTTGAGCTTGACTACATCACCGTCTTTGATAGCCGGCTCGTAGTCTTCGATTAGTTCAAGGGTTTCGGTTTCGATTTCGTCGGAAACGACGTCGACATAAACGCGATCTTTCGATTCGCTGACCAAAACCTTGCCGTCGATATCAGAAAGAATCGCCGGGGTGTGTGGCGGGCGAGCCTCGAAGATTTCTTCAACTCGCGGCAAGCCGGTCGTCACATCGCCGCCGGAGAAAACTCCACCGGAGTGGAAGGTTTTCATTGTCAGCTGGGTGCCAGGCTCACCGATGGCTTGGGCGGCCATAATACCAACAGCCGTGCCAATCTTGACGATTTCGCCTGTGGCCAAATCGCGACCATAACAGTGCTGGCAGATACCCCAATCGGCCTGACAGTGCAGAACCGAACGAACCGTGACTTCTTTGATTTCGTTATCGACAATTTCTTTGGCGATATCTTCAGTGATTTCTTGGTTGACTTTGACGATTGGCTTGCCGTCTTTGCCTTTAATAGTGCTCATCGCTACTCGGCCAGCCAGCCGTTCTTGATAGTTGCCGCCGTATCCTTTGGCATCAGCCTCGCTAATCACTCGGCCTTCTTTGGTGCCGCAATCTTTGGTGGTAATTACCAAATCTTGCGAGACATCAACGAGTCGGCGGGTTAGATAACCAGCGTCGGCAGTTTTGAGCGAGGTGTCGGAGATACCTTTTCGAGAACCGTGAGTGGTAATGAAGTACTCCAGTACCGACAGACCTTCTTTGTAATTGGAGGTAATTGGAACTTCGATAATGCCACCGGCTGGGTTAACCACCAAGCCCTTCATACCAGCCAGCTGTGAGAGCTGGTTGGATGAACCTCGGGCACCGGAGGTGACCATCGTCCAAATCGAGCTGTTGTGGTCGAAAGAATCTTTAACTTCTTTTTCCATTTTGTTGCGGATTTCTGACCACTGCTCAATTGAGAGTTTTTTGCGTTCGTCGTCGGTAATTAAGCCGCGGCGATAGCGCTTGGTAATTTCGTCGATGGCGTCCTCACCGTGTTTGATAAGCTCTTTTTTGTTTTTTGGCACGTTAATGTCGAACATCGACATGGTCATGCCGCTTTGCTCGGAGAATTTGAAGCCCAGAGCCATTAAATCATCTGCCAACTTGGCCGTTGCCTCTTGGCCGTAAGTTTTGTAGACCTCGCGCATGATGTTTTTGAGTTTCTTGGTGTCCATCGGCTCGTTAACATAGGCGAAACCTTCCGGCAGAATCGCGTTAATCATCGCTCGGCCGGCAGTGGTGGTAATTCGTCCTTCGTTTGAACGCAGCTCAATAACCGCCTGGGGATGAACTAGGCCGCGGTTAAAAGCGGTCACGACTTCGTCGACGTTGGCAAAAGCCTTGCCCTCACCTTTGACGCCCTTGCGCTCGTTGGACAGATAAAACAGTCCGAAGACGATATCCAAACGCGGTGCCGTTAACGGTTCGCCGGAGGCCGGTTTGAGCAGGTTTTTCTTGGAGCACATTAGTTCTTTGGCTTCATATTTTGCCTGATCAGACAACGGCACGTGGACGGCCATTTGGTCACCGTCGAAGTCGGCGTTGTAGGCAGCACAGACTAGCGGATGAAGCTGGATAGCCTTACCCTCAACCAAAATTGGCCGGAAGGCTTGAATGCCCAAACGGTGCAGAGTTGGGGCGCGGTTCAAGAGAACGTAGGCGTCTTTTGTAACTTCTTCCAAAATCTCCCAAACTTCTGGGGTACCGCGCTCGATAAGACGGGCGGCATTTTTGACGTTGTGGACGTAGCCTTCGTTGATGAGCTTGGAGACAACAAACGGTTTGAAGAGCTCCAAAGCCATGACTTTCGGCAGGCCGCACTGGTCAAGCTTCAGGTTTGGACCGACAACGATGACCGAACGGCCGGAATAGTCGACACGTTTACCCAAGAGGTTTTGGCGGAAACGACCCTGTTTGCCACGGAGCATATCAGAGAGGGAGCGCGGCTGGCGGCCGATGGTGGTTTGGGTTTTGCGAGCCGAGTTGTCGATGAGAGCATCGACGGCCTCTTGAAGCATGCGTTTTTCGTTGCGGACAATCACGTCCGGCGCGCCTTGGTTCATTAGCCGTTTCAAGCGGTTGTTGCGGTTAATGACTCGGCGATACAAATCGTTCAAGTCGCTGGAGGCGAATCGGCCACCGTCGAGCTGAACCATCGGTCGTAAATCAGCCGGCAGTACCGGTAATTTAGAGATGATAAACCAGTCAGCCCGAATGCCGGCCTGTTTCAAATCGCTCAAGATTTTCAGACGCTTGGTTAGTCGGCGAGCCAGGTTGCTCTGAACAGTCGCTAATTCCTGCTTAATAATCGAGATTTCTTCCTCGATGTTGACTTGTTTCAAGAGTTCGAGAATTGCCTCGGCACCTATACCGACTCGGACAATGTTACCGAAACGCATCGACAGCTCGTGGTACTTACCCTCGCCGATGACTGATCGAGGTTGCAAACTATTAAGCTCGCTCTTGGTGGCTTTGTAGCTGACTTCCAGCTGCTCGAGCCGCTCCGGCGAGTCTTTGAGTGTTTCTTTGGCGGCTTTGTATTCCAAATCAAGCTGTTCAATAGCCTGATGTCGAAGGTCGTCGTTGACGGTGATGATAATAAAACTGGCGAAGTAGACGACTTTTTCCAGCTCGCCAACCGGCACATCGAGCAAAGTGCTCAAGGTGTAAGGCACGCCTCGGACATACCAAATGTGGGCAACCGGCACGGCTAGATCAATATGACCCATCCGCTCGCGGCGAACTGAACTGCGGGTGACCTCAACGCCACATTTGTCGCAAATTACGCCTTTGTAGCGAATCCGCTTGTATTTGCCGCAGTAACATTCCCAGTCTTTAGTCGGGCCGAAAATGCGCTCGTCAAAAAGACCGTCGCGTTCCGGTTTTTGGGTTCGATAGTTAATTGTCTCGGGCTTCAAAACTTCGCCGTAGCTCCATTTTTCAATGTCGTCTGGACTGGCGACACGAACCCGCAAACCTTCAAAGTTGAGAAGATTAAACTCTTGTTTTTCTGGACGAACGGACATCTTTAGTTCAGGCATCAATTCTCCTCTCCGTTTTTGGTAGCTTTTGTTTTGACCGCCTCTTCTTCTGGGACATCGAGGTTGGGAGCATCGGTAGACTCATCCATAGCGATAGCCTGGGATTCCAAAAGGCTGCGGCCGGCTTCAATTTCTTTCATTTTGGCGTCGGTTTCGATAACTTCGACGTTTAAGCATAGGCTTTGCAGCTCCCGCACCAAAACCGCGAACGAGGCTGGAATCTGGGGTTTCTGAATTTCTTCACCCTTAATAATCGCCTCATAGGCCTTGGCTCGGCCAATAACGTCGTCGGATTTAATTGTCAGCATTTCCTGCAGCGAGTGAGCGGCACCGTAAGCCTCGAGCGCCCAAACTTCCATTTCTCCAAAGCGCTGGCCACCGAACTGGGCTTTACCACCGAGCGGCTGCTGGGTAACCATCGAGTACGGACCGGTTGACCGAGCGTGCATCTTGTCGTCGACAAGATGAATAAGCTTCAGGATATAGTTGGTACCAATGGTGGTTTTTTGATCGTAGTCGTCACCTGTGCGGCCGTCACGCAACTGAATTTTGCCGTCTTCCGGTAGACCGGCTTTTTTGAGTTCTTTTTGAATGTCGGCTACTGGTACACCGTAAAAAGCTGGGGTAGCAACTTTGTAGTTAAGCTTAGTAGCCGCCCAGCCTAAGTGGGTTTCCAACATCTGACCCAAGTTCATACGAGAGATAACACCGAGCGGGTTGAGAATAATATCAACCGGTGTGCCGTCGGGCTGATACGGCATGTCGGCTTCCGGCACGACAATCGAGATAACACCTTTGTTACCGTGTCGGCCAGCCATTTTGTCACCAACGGTAAGTTTACGCAGTTGGGCAACCGAAACCTCGATTTGTTGGTAAACGCCGGCCGGTAGTTCGTCGCCGGTGTCTTTAGAAAAGATTTTCACCTCGACAATTTTGCCACGCTCGCCGTGAGGCAGGCGCAAAGAGGTGTCTTTAACATCTTTGGCTTTTTCGCCAAATATAGCTCGAAGAAGTTTCTCTTCGGCCGTTAGTTCGGTTTCACCACGCGGGGTAATTTTACCCACCAGAATATCGCCAGAGGTGACTTCGGCGCCAATGCGGATAATTCCCTGTTCGTCAAGATTGGCCAGAGCTTCATCGCCGACGTTAGGAATGTCGCGGGTAATTAACTCGGGACCAAGCTTAGTGTCACGAACTTCAGCCGAGTATTTTTCAATGTGAATTGAGGTAAAGCGATCATCGCGCACCAGCCGTTCGGAGACGATAATGGCGTCCTCGTAGTTGTAACCGCCCCAGCTCATATAGGCAACGGTGACGTTCTGACCGATGGCCAGCTCCCCTTCATCGGAGGCCGAGGAGTCGGCGATCACCTGACCGGCCTTAACCTTGTCACCAATCTTGATAGTCGGTCGCTGGTTAATACAGGTGCTCTGGTTGGAACGGACAAATTTCAATAAGTTGTAAGATTTCTCGCCGTTCTTGGATTTGATGGTAATTTTGTCGCTATCAGCATAAGTAACCACGCCTTCGTGTTCGGAAACAATTAGCTGGCCAGAGTCTTTGACTGAATCTTCCATGCCAGTACCGATAACTGGGGATTGCGGACGAATCAGCGGAACGGCCTGACGTTGCATGTTCGAGCCCATCAAAGCCCGTTTGGCATCATCGTGTTCGATAAAGGGAATCAAAGTCACGGCAATAGAGCCGATTTGCTGTGGTGAGACATCGATGTAGTTGATGCTGGTAACTGGAGCAATAATTGGGTCGCCGTGTTTGCGGGCGATGGTTTTAGAACCGACGAGGTAGCCCTGGCTGTCGCTCTCGGCCGAGAACGGGGCTAGGACATATTTTTCTTCGTCGAAGGCATCTAGATACTCAACTTTGCTGGTAACCTTGGCTTTGCTGCCCTTGACCTCGACTTTACGAAAAGGTGTTTCGATAAAACCGTACTCGTTAACTCGGGCTGAAGTCGCCAAATAGCCGGCCAAGCCGGCGTTCTGACCTTCGGGAGTAGTAATCGGGCAGATGCGGCCATAGTGTGAGCGGTGAACATCGCGAACTTCAAAACCGGCGTGTTCACGTGACAAACCGCCCGGACCAGTAGCTGACAGAGTTCGTTTGTGTTCCAACTCGGCCAGTGGGTTGGTTTGGTTCATAAATTGGCTCATCTGTGAGGAAGCAAAGAACTCCTGCAATACGGCCGCCACCGGTCGGCTGTTGATTAAGGCAATCGGGTTGACATCGTCGGGCTCAGCCACCTGGCTCATTCGATCTTTAATAATGCGTTCCATACGAAGCAGACCGACTCGCAGACGGTTTTGCACCAGCTCACCAACCGCTCGGACGCGGCGATTTTTCAGATGGTCGACATCGTCCGGCTCGGCGCCAGGAGTGTTGTTAAGGATGATAATTTCTTTGACCGTCTCAACGATATCCTCAATTCGTAAGACCCGGTTTTTGACGGTGTTGGGGATGTTCATTCCCAAACGCTGGTTCATCTTGTAGCGGCCAACTCGACCTAAATCGTAGCGCTTGTTGTTGAAGAAGATATTTTGCAGGAAGGTCTCGGCCGTTTCCACGGTCGCCAAGTCACCTGGACGGATACGCTTGTAAACTTCGATGACGGCGTCTTCGTAGGTTTTGGCCGGGTCACGCGCCAAGGTTGAGGCGATGTAAGAATGGTCTTTGTTGGTATCGACGCTCTTGAAAAGCTCGAGAATCTTTTTGTCCTCGAGTTTGCCCAAAGCCCGCAAGAAAGTGGTGATAGGAATTCGGCGTTTACGATCAACCTTGACGTTCAAGACGTCGCGTGAGTTGGTTTCAAATTCTAGCCAAGCGCCGCGGTTTGGGATAATTTTGGCGCCAAAAAGTCGTCGGCCAGAAATCTCTTCCGAAACAAACAGGGCACCGAAACTTCGGACAATCTGCGAAACGACCACTCGCTCAACACCGTTAATAATGAAGGTGCCGCGATCGGTCATTAGCGGGTAATCGCCCAGGAAAACCTCGGCGGTCTTAACTTTTTTGCTTAATTTGTTGATAAGCTTAATCTCGCAGCGAAGCGGCGATTTAAAAGTTAAATTCTTTTCTTTGGCAGTGGCTTCGTCGTATTTCGGCTTGTCTAAGGAATATTTACCAAACTCCAAAGTAAACAACTTGCCCGAAAAATCCTCCACCGGCGAGATCTCGTTTAGTAGCTCGCCAATCCCCTCGTCAAACAGCCAGTGATAACTTTTCAACTGGACTTCGATCAGGTTCGATAAGGTTGTATTAATGTCCAAGGGACGAAAGTACTTGCGCAGTTTAGCCTCCTATGCTTTGATATTTTAAGGCCGCAAATACCGGTGGCTTGGTCATCTATTTTTGAAGGTGACGACAGAACCTTCAGAACCAGACGACAAAACTGCTCCCAACAGAGCAATTTCTAAGCGGCCGCTATTGCTGCTTATAAATTATTTCTTATTTCCTCAACTAACTCTTCCCGAATTTACCACATTCGGCGTCGGTTTGTCAAGAGACGAACTTGGCCAGGGCTGTTTTGAGATCGTCAAGATGGGTTTTCTCGGTAGCACTAACCAAAACTGCCTGGGGATAATCTTTTTTGAGATTAGCTACTTCCGTCTTATTCAACAAATCAATTTTATTTAGTACTAGTAGTCGCGGCAATTTCGTCAGAGCTGGATCAAATTTTTCCACTTCACTTAGAACAATTTTCTCGGCGGCATCGATGGTTTCGGTAGCGTCAACGACCTCAATCAGCCCTTTAACTCTTTTTAGGTGCTTCAAAAAACTGTCGCCCAAACCCTTGCCTTGGTGAGCGCCTTCGAGCAAGCCCGGCAAATCGACCAAAGTTAGACGCCTGTCGCCGAGTTTCAACACCCCCAAAATTGGCTGTGTCGTGGAGAAGGGGTAGGCACCGATACGAGCGTCAACACCCGTTAGGGCGGCAATTAAAGACGACTTGCCGCCGTTGGGCTCGCCAATCAGCGCTAAATCGGCGATGAACCGCAGTTCCATGACAACTTTCAGCGTCGCTCCGGCCTCGCCTTTGGTGAACTCTTCGGGATGCTGATGAGTGGCGCTCACAAAATGAACATTACCCTTGCCACCTCGGCCTCCTTTAGCTATCAAAACGGTTTGATCTGGCGCCGTAAAGTCTGCCAAAGTTTTACCCTCGATGTCAGTCACAACCGTGCCAGTCGGCACCAACAATTCCAAATCTTCGCCGGCCGCCCCGTACATTTTTTTACTCTGACCCCTACCGCCATCGGCGGCGTGAAAAATATCGCGGTAACGGAAAGAGCTTAGAGTGTCCAGATTGTCGCTCGAGTGAAGAGTTATCGAACCACCACGACCACCGTCCCCGCCGTCCGGTCCACCCTTGGGTACGAATTTTTCTCGGCGCCAAGAAACAATCCCGTCTCCGCCCCGCCCAGCTTTCAAAGTAACTTCAACTCGATCAACCAGCATTATGAGATTGTCGTAAGGTTGACCACCTGGAGAATCTGCTTGAAGAGAGTCGTTGGCTGGGAGGCAAAAACGCCGTCGTAATCGATCGTCAGAGCCTGGCCGTCGTTCATAGTTGGTAAATCGACGCTCCCCTTGGCAATGAAAATACCGACGGCAGCAGCCGCGTCACGATCGGCCGACAGATTAATATCACCGCCCAGAGCCAAGTAGGCGCCGCAGCCGATGTTGTTTGAAGCAAAAGTAATCGAGCCGGTGGCGACAATTCCCAGGCGTTTGCTGCCTAGACAGGTAATACTGCTGCCAAAACTGACATTACCGTTGACGATGACCGTCCCGCTACCGGTGAAAGTAATCGGGCTATTAGTGGTTAGGTTGCCGTTAACCGCCCAAAGTTTGCCTTCTGGCGGAGTGGAAAAGGTCGTCGAGGTGGCACCATTAGTAGGATCGTTGTTCGGCGAATTCAAGTACCAACTGCCGCCTGGGCTCTTGGAAATAACCGCCGCCTTGGCTTGATTAGCCGCCAGAATCGCTTGGAGTTGTGACCCAACATTGGCCCAGCCGAGTTTAGAATTGGCCAGATAGTTACTAATCTGGTGGCCTCCAGAAACGTCGCCGGCGATGCTGCCGCCATAAACAATGGCATTTGGCGAGGCAATCGTCAGACCATTGACGTTTGTCAGCGCCCCGACATTGCCGTTGACCAAGATTCCGCCCGGCACGTGCAGAGTGTCAATTTGCTCCATAAGATACAGCGAGGACATCGGCGTCTCGTTCTGCACTTTGGCGACATTCTCGGTTTTTAGGCAGACATACCGCTGCAATCCGTTAACGTCGGCAGCGCATTTGCTGTCGCCGAAGAACTCGTGATCACTGACTGCTGTTGGTAAACCAGGCGTGTTTAAGTAGTTACGCATCTGGGTAACATTGGCGTTAGTAGCACCGTTCGGGTCAAAGTTCAGTTGAATGTTGTACGGATGTCGCAGAAAAAGCATATTCGTTGCCGGTGGCGGGCTGTAGGCTTCGGCCCGACCAATCAGTGGCCAGTTGATACCAACTCCGCCAGCCTTAAAGTTGTTGGTCGGGGCAATGTTGTTAATAGTGATGGAATATCGGTCGTCCATGGAAGAATTGGGATCGTCGGTGGTAATATTCTGCACGGCGATATTTGGCGAACAGGTATTATTGCTAACCGGATCCATCGCAAAACAAGTGCTGGCTTTAACAAAATGCAGGTGTTCACTGGCAAACCAAAGTTGCGACGGCATCAGCAGCGAATGGCTAGGCAGATTTAAAGTTACCGAAGAAGTTACGTTCGGGTTGGCCGGAGCGGTTTCGTCAAAATAGAAGAACATCTGCGCCTGCATCCGAAACATATTAAAGCCGCTTCCCGAAGCCGTTAGCGGAGTAGGAAAATCGTTAATGGTGCTGGCGTAATCGGGTGTGTCGCTAGAACCAAGAGCTTGGGCGAGGCTGGCAACTGTTTTGGCAGAGCTCGAGCAGTCAACTTCATTCCCGCCATTATCAAGACAGTGGTGGTCGCTGATGTTAAGACCGGCATAAACACCCTGGGCATAGTGCTGCCCGGATTGTGGCAGATAGTACTGCTGTAATCGCCAGATACCGTAGGTGCCAAGTAATAAAACCGCCAGGCTTAAAATAATAAGCCCCGGAACGCCCTTGACGGTCTTTAGCACCACCTCGCGCTTGGGCAGTTTTAGCTTCATTATATTCAGGTTATCCGCTCCCCTACTTGTTTTCAATCGTTACGCTAATCGCCGAGGGCAGAAAACTCACCAAACTAACGCCGCTGGGCAGAGTAAACATGCTATTAGTGATAGTAATGGCGTAGGTACCGGCTGATTTGTAAGCCGATAGGTCAAGCGCAACTTTCACTTGGCCGTCAACCGAAGCCAGGGCGGCAGCGCTACCAGTGACCAGAGCCGACAGACCGGTTGGGGAGAGATTGGTTACCGTAAGAGCTGTACTTAAATTGGCGTAGACAAATTGTGGGGTAGTTGTTTTGGTGGTGGTGCTCGGCTTAACCGAGATATTCAGGGTGACCTTGCTGGTGTTGTCGGCCGAGGTCAGGCCGCTGGGGAAAACCAAATTGACTTGAGTTTGGGCGTTGTCGGAAAGGTTAGAAACATCAAAGCTGGCGGTTGTGACTTCGGTAGCGGCGTTCAGAGCGTCCATCGAACCAGTAACCGCCACGGCCGCCGGCGTAACTTGAATCGTGTCTATCCAGTAGCCAGCCTTAGGCGTGCCGGTAATAATCGGCCGAACGCCGAGAGTCTTGAGCTTGCCGGCCTTGACCAAGGGCACACTGACATCGACTTCGGCCGGGTCGAAAGTTACCCCGGCGATGACACTGCCGCTGGCATCTTCAGCTTGCAACGTGACTTTTTGTATCACCGTCGCCGTCTCGCCGTTGAGCTTAACCTCGGCGGTGGCTTCGGTTAACGTACTAATTATCGACTTGGCACCCGATACCTCGACCTTATCGGGAACCAGCGTCGGGACGTCTGGAACTAAGTCATTGCCAGCCGTGCCAGCAAACTTAGCCACAATTGGGACGGTTTTTTTGATAATCGGCTCGACCGTCACCACCAACTGGCCTGGCTGAACCGATCGAACAGTGACGTCTTTGATTTTGGCGGTGACGTTTACTGTCGTGTTGTAGGTACCTTCACCTTGGCCGTTCAAATCGACGGTCGCGGAAAAGGCCTTGTCGGTCAGGCTCTGCCACTGGTCGCGATTGGCTGAGACGATGATATCTACCGAGGTTTGGCTACCTAAATTGGCCGTTAGACCCGTGCCCAGATTAACCGCCGTCACCGGAATACTGACCGGCAACCGACCAGTTTTGACGGTGATGCCGATGCTTATAATAGTAGCGAAGATGGCAATAAGAATTGCCCAGAGAATCGTCGTCGGAGTATTAAGTAGCGGCGTTATGGCCTGGCGGCTACCCTTCAATAGGCCAATCCATTCCTGATGGAACAGAACCGGCAAAGCCACAACCGCCATAATTATCAAAATTTGGGTGACCAAGTGCGTTCCTGACAGCGGCAGGTAAGCCGAGGCCGTCAATAGTAGTAGCAGACCAACAAACAAGGCCAGAAACCTCAAGCCTTTCTCATTATTTATGCAGCGCAAAACGAACCAAACCAAGACTGCCACCAAGACAAAATCCAGAATCAAAAATGCCAGATGGCTGACGCCGCCGGTGCCGATTTGGGCGTAACCGAACCAAATATTTTTGATAAAATCGATCTTCCTCCTTACACCAATCCTACTTCCACCTTCAATTTTTCACAAGCACGCTAACTAGAGCAGCGTTTGGGTTGTTTGGATTTCTATGGTTTTCGATTTAGAACGTTGGCCGCGGACGATGGAAATCAGGCTTTTAGGTACTCTTAGGTATTCGGCTAAGGCTTCGACTACGGCGACGTTGGCTTTGTTCTGTGTCGGTGGCTCGCTGACCGACACGCGGTACTGGCCCTCACGCACAAAAACCACCTCGGTTTTAGCGCTATTCGGCCTAACCGCCACTCTGATTTTCATCAAGCTTTACTTTTCTTCTTTGGTTTCAAAGAAGTTCAGGACGTCGCCGACGGCTGGGTCGGTAGTGGAATCTGAAAGCGAGATGCCGCATTGGGTACCTTTTTCGGCTTGGTCGACTTCCAGTTTGCCGATTTTCATTGCCCCGGCTTTGGCCGTCCCGATTTGCTCTTTCTCTCGGAAAATCTCTACCGAAACGTTGGGCTTAACAACGCCGTCGAGAACCTCGCCGCCAACAATACCAGCACCCTTATTCCAGGAAAAAACCGCCAAAAGCCTCAGGCGACCAAGCTGGACATTAACAAAAGTCGTGGTGGCGATGGATTTCAGTTCTTTTTCCAGCATTTCGGTCAGCTCGTAAATCACCCAATATTCATTCAAATCAACGCCCTCTTTGCCAGCTAATTCAGTTATTCTTTTGTTGATTGGTACGCGGAAGGCGAGTATTCGGGCGGCTGAAGCCTTGGCTAGGTTAACGTCGTTCTCGTTGACCGGCCCGATACCGCTGGTGACGATCTCGACAGAGGCATCTTTATAGGTAAGTTTTTTAATACTCTCTTCTAAAGCCGCCAGCGAACCGCCGACATCGGCCTTAATCACAATTTTAATAGAGTTACGCTCGCTATCTCCCCCGGCGGATTTGGTTTTTAGACCACTCTGGGTCATGGTGCGGGCGACTTTTTCACTCGGGACAACTTCGATTCGCTCACCGAATTTCGGCACGTCTTTAAGGCCGAATAAACGAGCTGGTTTAGCCGGGCCGGCTTGGGAGATTTTCACGCCTAAATCATCTTCCATTGCCTTAACACGACCGTAGGTTTTACCAACCACCAGCACTTGACCGGTGCGAACCGTGCCGTTGAAGACTAAAATCGTCGCCACCGGGCCGACTTGTTTGTCTAGGTTAGCCTCAATCACAATCGCCTCGGGCGTGCCGTTGGGATCGGCTTTGAGTTCCTGCATATCGGCCGTCAGGACGACCATATCCAGCAAGCGGTCGACACCCTCACCAGTTCTGGCTGAAATTGGTACCATGACTGTTTTACCTGTCCAATCTTCGGGAATTAAGTCGTGTTCGGAGAGTTGCTGCTTAACTCGCTCAACATTTGCGCCTGGGGAATCAATTTTGTTGATGGCGACAATAATCGGGACGTTGGCCTTTTTGGCATGCTCAATCGCCTCAATCGTCTGCGGCTTAACGCCGTCATCGGCCGCCACGACCAAAATTACGATGTCAGTAATGGTCGCTCCGTGTTCGCGAAGAGCTGAAAAAGCCTCGTGGCCAGGAGTATCAATAAAAGTAATTTTGCGAGCTCCATGTTCACCCTTGAAATCAATCTGGTAGGCGCTGATGTGCTGGGTGATGCCGCCAGACTCGCCGGCAGTAATGTTAGATTTACGAATGAAATCGAGCAGGCTGGTTTTGCCGTGGTCAACGTGACCCATAATTGTCACAATCGGCGCTCGCGTGACGGCGTCTTTGGAGTCAGTAGTTTTGTTAATCGTTGTCTGCTCGCTTTGAGCTTCGGCAGTATTACCAAACTCCTCGGCCACCAAGCAAGCGGTGTCAAAATCGAGTGACTGGTTAATTGTCGCCATCACCCCACCGGCAATCAGCTTGCCAATAACGGCCGTGGCATCAACTTTTAGGAGCGCGGCCAAGGCGCGAACAGAGATTTCTTCTGGTATCTGCACGACTAACTTCTCCGCCATCTTACTCCTCTTCCTTGGAAGTATTCTCGCCAACCACCGCCAAGGTCATAACTTTGTCGTCTTCGTCTAGACGGATAAGAATTACCCCCGAGGCCTGGCGTGAAAGCAGACGAACAGTGTCGACGCCGATACGGATTACTTGGCCAAGTTTAGTGACAATAATTAAATCGATGCCATCAGCCTCAACTACAGTTCCAGCAACGAGCACGCCGGTCTTCTGATTCAGCTTGGCGATACGAACACCCGAGCCACCGCGATGTTGGTTGCGGAACTCCTTAACGTCAACTCGCTTACCGACGCCGTGCTCGGAAATCACACAGACGGCCTTCGATTGTTCGGAAAGAATCGCCGTTTCGATGACTTCGTCACCTTTGCGTAGTTTAATGCCTTTAACACCAGCTGCTCCCCGACCCATTAAGCGAACCTCGCTTTCGTTGTAGGTAATTACCTGGGCATCTCGAGAGATTTGAGCAATCTCGTCTTCGCCAGAAGTCTGCTTAACCCACAAAAGCTGGTCGTCGAGTTTTAGGGCGATAGCGATGACGCCGGACTTGCGAACCGATCGGAATTGTTCCTTCTCGACCCGTTTAACCAAGCCTTTTTTGGTGGCGAAGAAAAAGTTCTTGAATGGGTCGTCGGGCTTGATAGCGACAATGGCGGTAACTTTTTCTTCCGGATTAATACGAATTATATTCGGTAGGGCGACACCTTTGCTCTGCCGGCTGGAGGCAGGAATCTCATAGGATTTCACCTGGAAAACCCGACCCTTGTTGGTGAAAAACAGAATATCGTCATGAGTTGAGGCGTAAATCATCTCCATCACCGTGTCGTCTTCGCGGGTGGTCATACCGGTCACGCCTTTTCCGCCGCGTGATTGGTTGCGGTAAGAATCTGGCGAAAGCCGTTTGACGTAGTTGTTGACAGTTAGAGTAATTAGAACGTTTTCTTCAACAATTAGGTCGAGCGCCGTCATCTGGCCAAGCGGTTCGAGTCTGATTTCGGTCTTACGGGGTGTGCCGTATTTTTCTTTAACTTCTAATAGCTCGTCTTTAATTATAGATTCCACGCGAGCTGGTTTAGCCAGAATGTCTTCCAAGTCAGCGATTAGCTTAAGAATTGCCTCGTACTCATCGTAAATTCGCTGGCGCTCCAGGTTCGCGAGCTGCGACAGGCGCATATCCAAAATGGCGTTGGCCTGAAGATCTGACAGCTCGTAGGTCTTCATCAAACCGGTCTTGGCGTCGTCGCGGTTGGCTGACTCACGAATCAATTTAATGATGGCGTCAAGATGATCCAGGGCAATCTTTAGACCTTCCAAAATGTGGGCCCGCGCTTTGGCGTTCTTTAATTCAAACTCGGTTCGGCGGGTGACCACAACAATGCGGTGAGCCAAAAATTCGCTCAAAACCTCGTTCAGTGTTAAAAGTTTTGGTTGAATACCGTCGATGAGAGCAACGGTGTTGTAGTGTTGGACGGTCTGCAGCTCGGTCATCTCGTAGAGCTGATTCAAAATTTTCGACGATGGCGCGCCGCTTTTCAGGTCTATTACCACCCGAACACCGTCTTTGCGATCGGATTCATCGCGGATGTCGCTGACACCTTCGATTTTCTTTTCTTTAACCAACTCGGCAATGTGAGTGATGAAAACTGATTTGTTCTTCCC
>DATKGP010000047.1:0-10209 GCA_035510775.1 Saccharimonadales bacterium (SeqCode) | reverse complement strand
ACTCCTTGGCGGACTCGTGTCAGTTTACTAACCACCCGCGATTTCCAGAGCTTCGATTACCGGGGAGTGATATTAAAAAATCAGGAATCCAAAGACGCGGTGCTTTTCCCTCGGCAAATTCAGGGTCAATATTTTTTGCTGCACCGAATGGTTCCCGACATTTACTTGGCACGCTCGAAAAACCCCGGCAGTTTCGAAGGTGGAATGCGTCTGCTCGGGCCAACGGAGAAGGGCTGGGAAAACTTGAAAGTTGGGGCGGCCTGCCCGCCGCTGGAAGTTGAGCCGGGCTGGCTGCTTCTGTACCACGGAGTTAGCAAGGGCAAGACCTACTCGGTTGGTGCGGCTCTGCTCGACAAGAATAATCCGGCCTTTGTGATCAAGCGAACACAGGAGCCGATTCTAACTCCCGAAACCGGCTGGGAGAAAAAGGGCGCGGTTAGCAATGTCATCTTTCCAACAGGCCTGCTAACTCATGGCGATGAGCTTTGGCTCTACTACGGGGCTGCCGATTATCGTATTGGTCTGGTAAAATTACGCCTGAACGATTTAATCAATACTCTTACCTAATGCATTCTTTGCGAGACTTTATCAAGCAGATTTGGAACCGACTACCATTTGCCCACAAACGAATGACCGTCTACTGGCTGGTCTTGCTTGCCGGGCTAATTGTCATGGTGGTGGTGGTGGTTACTAACAATTTTCCCGACAGCAAAAAAGTTATCACCATAACAATGATACTTTTTGTCATCAACAGCCTGCTCTTCTTTACCGCCCCGGCCGAGTCCTCTAAGATTAAAGGTGTAATGCTAGCCTTTCTGACGATTCTACTTTTGGGTTGCTTGACGTTTTACCTCTTGTCTAACGGAGCCGTGGCTATCTGATGATAGAAAGATATAGCCGGACTTGGGAAATCGTCCCTGGGGTGCTGGTTTGGCTGACAATTATTATTCTCATCTGGCTGGCGCTTTTTCAGCCGATTGCCTTCGCCGTTATTATTCTTTGCTACGCAATTTACTGGCTAATAAAAATCTTAATGATTGCGACATTTCTCATCGCTGGGTTTACTCGCTATCGCAAAGAGCGAAAAATTGATTGGCTGAAAAGATTGGAAACCGATTTTTCCGATCACTACCCGGATCTTTACCATTTGGTAATTGTCCCTACCTACAAAGAGGATATTTCTATTCTGCGCCACACCCTAGAAGCCTTGCGAACTTCGAACTATGATCATCAGAAAATTATCGCCGTCGTGGCCTTTGAAGGGCGTGACAAGCTGATGGCGCCGGAGTACGCCAGGGTTCTAACTCACGAATACGAACACAAATTTGGCCACTTTCTTACCACTACTCACCCTAGTGACATTCCTGGTGAGGTTAAGGGCAAAGGGCCGAACATTACTTGGGCAGGCCGGCGGGCCAAAGAGTTCATCGATCAAAAAGGGTACCGCTACGAAGATGTTATCGTCACAACCCTGGACGCCGATAATCGGGTCAATAAAGACTACTTGGCCAATTTAACGTGGGCCTATTGCAACGATCCCGACCCAATTCATAAAAGCTATCAGCCAATCCCGATGTTCTTTAATAATATTTGGAAGGTGCCCCTGGCAGTTAAGCTGACTACCATCGGCTCAACTTTCTGGCAGATGACCCAGGCGATGCGACCGTACTACGCCCGTAATTTCTCCGCCCAAGCCCAAGGTCTAGCTGCCCTGGTAAAAACCGATTTTTGGTCAGTGCAGACAGTCGTGGAGGATGGTCACCAATATTGGCGGTCATATTTTGCTTTCAAGGGTAATCATTATGTGGTGCCGATATTCGTGCCGGTCTATATGGACGCTGTCCAGGGTGATAATCTGACCGATACTCTCCGCGAACAATATCTCCAGCGTCGTCGTTGGTATTGGGGCGCCTCGGATATACCTTATGTTTATTCTAAATCACGTGGCAATAAAGATATTCCATTTGTTCATAAATGGCTGCAGTTTGTTCGTTTAGCCGAGTCGCACTATACGTTGGCTACCCAAACCTTTTTCTTGTCGCTCGGTTGGCTGCCGGTGGTACTGCACAACGACTTGCGTTCCACGATGATTGGCTACAACTTTTCAATTTTATTAAATTACGCTATTTCCTCGGCCTGGATTGGGACGGTAGTGACGATGCTGATTGCCTCGCTCTTGGTTCCGCCCAGACCTGGAAAGACTATTAGCTACCGGCTAACCTTACTGAAAGAATGGATTTTGGCGCCGCTTGTCTTGCCGATCTCGGGAATGCTCTTTGGCTCGCTGCCGTCGATTGATTCTCAAACTCGGATGATGCTCAACAAACCCTTCACTGTTTTTAACGTCACCAAAAAGGCCGCCATTCCTGGTGGAGTCGTTCGGGAAAGCCTGAATTAGTTGCCGCGGCTGTTCTTGAGGTAGTAATTCTGGGTGCAGCTACTGACTGGCCAGTTAGCCTGCGTGCATAGATTGAGCAATCCATAACCGTGAGCCTTGGTATAATCGTAGGCGGCCAGTACAGAGGCGGGCGACGAGGTCGAGGCATTACCTTTGACTTCGACTAGGGCGCCCAGATAGTAGCCGCCAACAAAACTCGCCCCGGCATTGGCCAGTGGCAGGTAGACGTAGTTGCTCGGGCTGGGGTATTTTGGATCGACCGGGGTGGTTGTTAGATATTTTGGTGCCAGACACTGCTTACCGGCGCAACCGGTTTCCAGCTGAAAACGGACAGTCAAATCCGAGGTATCGATCACTGGCGGATAGGTCCGATAGTCTAGATAGTACTGCTCCAAGCCGTTTTGGATTGTCTGCAAATCAGTTAAACGCTGCTTGTCGCGTGATCTTATTAGGGCGGCGCTGTAAACGTAGGTGGTGATGGTCACCAATATTCCAATTATGGCGATGACGGTCAGAACCTCGACTAGGGTGAAGGCCGATCGGCGAGTCATAATAATATTGTACACCTAGCGGTATTTTCCCAGCCAGCCGTTGAGGCGGATTGTCGTTAACTCCTGTAAAACCGTCAGCGAAGCCCGCGACGATTGCAAACGTGAGTCGAGCTGATCCAGCCACATCACCGGCACCTGGCGAATTTTTTGCTGTCTTTTTTTGGCGATGAACAGAATCTCCATATCAAAGCCCCAGCGCCAGATTGTCTGGCGCTTAAAAATTTCTTCGCCGCCGGAACGTTGGAACATCTTAAAGCCGCACTGGGTGTCGGGGAAACCTGGCAAGAGCAGAACTTGAACGAGCAAATTACCTAGGCGGCTGATAATTCGCCGCCCGAGCGGCTGCTTAATTTTTATGTGGCTGTCCTTAAGGTAGCGCGAGCCAATAACCACCGGATAGTCGTCGATAAACTCCCAAAACTTTTCAATTTCTTTGAACGGTGTGGCGTTATCGGCGTCACAAAACAAAATAACTTTACCGTGGCTTTGGAAGAATCCGTAGTTGACGGCGTAACCCTTGCCGCGATTGGGGGAGTATTTAGCCACCCGGACGTTTTTTAACTTGGCCGATTCGACAACCTCGGCGGTACTGTCGGTGCTACCGTCGTTGACAACCACTACTTCCCAGGAATATTTTTGGGCGGCCAGGTAGTCGGTCACAACCCGCAAAGTCCTTAAAATTCGCCGTTTTTCGTTGTAGGCGGGAATGATGACGGACAGGTCGAGAGAGTCGGCCATCAGTTGAACGAGTAGACAAAAACCGCCGGGGAGATTCGGTAGGCTGGTTTCAGGTTTTCCAAAAAGTCGTTCTCTGAATTTGGCAGAGCCGAGGCGTTAATAATAAGGTAGCCGCTTTTGTCAGCTAGAAAATCGGCTTTTGAGCGAGTCTGAATGCCGTAATAGTTTAGGGCGCTCTGGCCGTCCCAGCCGTAGTCAACGGTGACGTTGGTCAGGTTGTGAGACTCGATAAAGTCGCGGATGCGAAAAACGTCTTGCCCCCAGTCAAGGTTGGAGTCGGTGGCAATTTTGTAGCCGTGATACGAGCCGCCGACAAACTGGTTGTAATAGCCCATATCAAACGGCTGAATACGAACAAACTCTACAAGAAGTAAGGCAGCTAAAATCCAGGCGACATTTCGAACGGCTTTTGTCGTCTCGTTAGCCAACAGCCCGCCAGCCAAAATAAATAGCAGTGGATAGATTGGCAAGATATGGCGCAGGCCGAGATCGGCCTTGGAATCCATGGCAAAT
Organism: Saccharimonadales bacterium (SeqCode); assembly: GCA_035510775.1. Taxonomy (GTDB): domain Bacteria; phylum Patescibacteriota; class UBA1384; order 2-12-FULL-50-11; family 2-12-FULL-50-11; genus DATKGP01. The sequence goes on along the minus strand of DATKGP010000047.1, from coordinate 6,009 downwards.
ATCATCCAGACCGCGGCGCCGACTGCCAAAAATCCGCCCTTACTACGGTCGATTTTACCTCGCGCTAGCCAAGTAATCGCCAAGGCAAATAGTAAGAGTGTTGGTATCGGCGTTTTGGTGAAAAATAAAATCGGGAAGTAGTACCACCAGCCGGTTTGCGAGGTATGGCCGAGCAAAAATGAACCATTGCCATTGCTAGTGTGGGTTAGAACCAGGGCCAGGCCTTTGTAAAAATCTTTTGGTACTAAAACCAAGCGTAGAATGTTGTAACCCTTATCGGCCAAACTGCTAATCCCTGTGGAGTAGGGATTAGTGCAGCCATATGAGCAAGCGATTGATTGAGAAAACGAACTGACTTTCGGAGCCAAAGAGGTATTAAAGCCGTAGCCAGCCCAAATCACTAGCCAAGCGATAATTGCTGCTACTACCAGCTTGCCGATGGTTCCCAAAAATACCGCCCCAAACCGCGAACGATTTTGATAAAGATGCCAGACGTACAAAATAAATAACGTAGGCAAGGCGATAATTAAGGTAAATTTCATCAGCATGGCGACTCCCAGAGCCAAGCCGAACCAGACAGCCCGAGACCAATGGGAGTTTTTTAGGAAAAACCAAGAACTGGCCAGGGTTATTAATAGACCGAGTGAGGCGCCAATGTCGGTGGTTACCAAGTGTCCGTGGCCGTTGATGAGCGGATCGAAGACGTATAGCCCAAGCGATAGCAAGCCGCCCCAATAGCCCCAGAAATAAACCGACAATCCATAAATCGCCAGACCCAAAACAACAGTCAGAATTATCGGTCCAATCCGAGAGAGGAAAAGTATTAGACTGGCGTCGTTGCCGCTCTGATACATTAATTCTTCACCGTAAGAGCGATTTTCTCGCCAGGAATCGTAGAAAAAGTTGCCGGCCTTGTTCCAGAGCGAATCGCCGTCAGCTGGTTTGTTAATAGTTATGAACAAAAGTGGCAGGGCGGCCAGCTTTTTGACGAGCGGCGGGTGCTCGGGGTTGAAACGGTAGTCGTTGGTGGTTAGGTAGCTGTAGCCGGCGGAGATGTGAACGGCCTCGTCGGTGGTTTGGCTGTCGGCTCGAGCCAGATAAAGTTGCCAACCGAGTAGCCAAGAAAGCAAAATCACCGCCCCGGTAATAGAAATTATCTTTGGCCAATTTCGTGCACCCATATATTAAACATACCAGATATGTTTTTGGGCAAGAAGAAGGGCGGGGAGTTGTACTCCCCGCCCAATGCGGTTGTAGTTGTCGGCGGCTATCCGTTTGAGCTTTTGGATCGAGCGGAGTCGATCTGCGCCTTCAGCCGTCTAAGGATGCCTAAGGCGCTGTAATACTGTCTCGCCACAAGCAGGTCGTTGGCGCAGTCGAGATCTAGCCATGTCTGTGGCAGTTCCTGGCGCGACCTGGTCGGGAGAACCCGGAGAATATGGGCGTATAGGTCGTGTGCGTACATATGTGCCAGGTCGTCGACAAACCGTCTGATGGCGGGCAGAACTGCGTCGGTCTGCGGCCGAGCCTGAAGCCTGTCCCACTCGGATCGAGCCCACACCTCAGCCGTGCTGCCGATGTCTGTCAGATCCTTCAAGTAGGTCTTGATTAGCTTGGTTAGCTGATTGAGCTCTTCCTCGCCTTGCTCGGTTATGATGCGCTGCCCTTTAGAGACGATTTTCAGTCTCGTCAGGGTCGTTGCTACTGCTAAGTTCACCATCTCAATAGACCTCCTTTGTGGTGGTGAGATGAATGAGCATATACTACTCCTTTGTCCTCAAAAAATCAAGGGTTTTGGCCGAGAAAATCACACCGCCTCATCTGAAGATTATAGTCACCATTCATAAGAAGCAATTAATTCCGCGCAGAACACACTGATATGTTTAAACATATCAGTGTGTGTAGTTTTGAAATCATTTTTAACACAAAGGCAGACCAAGTAAACCTGGCCTGCCTTTGTGTGGGTCGTGCTGGATTCGAACCAGCGACACCCGCCTTAAGAGGGCGGTGTTCTGCCACTGAACTAACGACCCTGAACAATTGTCCAGTGGACAATTGTGGGCGGAAGCGGCGAGAAATGCCATAATATTCCCAGCATTTCACAGTCGCGAGCGCGTACGTTCAGGTAAATTGTACCGTATATAACGCTGCGAATCTAGTTTCGAGCCGACAAATACGGTATCCTAGAAAAACATGACTTTCGGCATCGATTTGATCGGGCTAGTAAAGGGATTCGGGCTGATTTTAGTTTACGCGATGATTTTTATTGAGTCGGGTCTGTTTTTCGGCTTCTTTTTTCCGGGCGACAGCCTGCTCTTTACCGCCGGATTGCTAGCCTCGCAGCATGTCTTTTCCGTTTGGGGGTTGGTCATCGGCTCAACTATCGCCGCTATTATCGGTGTTAATGTTGGCTACCACTTCGGCAAAGTCTTCGGTCCCCGGATTTTCAACCGCGAAGAGTCAATCTTTTTCCACAAGAAAAATATTCAGCGTGCCGAGGATTTTTATAAAAAATATGGCGCTTTCACCATTATTCTGGCTCGTTTCACTCCGTTTGTGCGAACTTTCGCTCCAATTTTTGCCGGCATCGGTCATATGAACTACCGGGTTTTTATGATTTACAACATTATCGGCGCCCTGCTCTGGGTCTTTGGGGTCAGTTTTGCCGGCTATTTCCTCGGTCAAATAGTGCCAAATATTGATAAATACATTTTACCGATTATCGCCCTGATAATTGTTCTCTCGATTATTCCAGCTCTAGTTAAGATCTGGAGCGAATATCTAAAAAGCCGAAGCAATTAACGCTTGGGGATAATTGCCCCGACGTCGCTGAACCATGCGCCAATGACTGGCAGACCGCCGAGCTCTCGAACCAGAAAACCAATCAACGACAAGACAATAGCTACGCCCAACGTTGTTCCTAACCCGCCGGCAATACCAATTAGAAACCCTCGCCACATAGCGCTGTGGGTTGGCTGATATGACCGATTAACGGCATTGACCAGCTGATTCAGGGTTTTTTGTTTTTCCGCTTCGGTCGGTTCCATAAACTCATCATACATTGAATGCTATCAAAAAAAGAAGCGCCCGCTCCTGTGGGGAGCGGGCGCGGGTGTGTCGGGTTTAGCCGTCGTAACGGTTGGCGTGGACATAGGTCGTCACTTCATCGGATTTCTCCTGCGTGATGAAACCTTTCGCGACGTAGGTTGTTAGAAGCTCGGCCATCTCGAAAACGGCGTAGACGCTATAGCCCATGTTGGTGAGTTGGCTGGCTCCGCCTTGCTGACGGTCAACCAGCACCAGGACGTTCGATACCGTTAGGCCGGCTTGCTCGACCCTGTCGATCGCCTCGAGCTTTGAATCAGCCCCGGTGATGAGGTCGTCGATTAGCAAAACCTTTTCGTCTGCCTCGTAGACGCCGCTGGCGATCTCGCCAATGTGGCGCTTGTCACCACCGGTCTCCTTGGTCATCTTTAGAAGTGATACTGGCCAACAGACCGGCGCACAGTGGGCGAAGGCTTCCGCGAGGGGGTCACCAGCATTAGGAATACCCAGGACGTGATCGTAGTGTAGGCAGTTGAGATCCGCAATCTCAAACAGCTCGGCGCCAATCAGCTGCACGACTTCCGGGGTCAGCGGGCCGGGTTTGGGATTCTCCAGCGTCCGAAGGTTGAGATAGATTGGCGAAAGCGGTGCATCCGGATGAGTCTCGTGAAGCTTCAGCTTGAACTCCCCGAACTTAATCGCTCCGACTTCGAAGAGCGTCGTTGCCAGAACGGCCTTAGTGTGTCGATTAAACGTCATATCTTCCTCCAATGATTCTCCACGGACTCCGGCCCGTGGCTTCATCCTTGTTCAAGCGATTCCGCTTGAACTAGTAAAAAGAGCGCTCGAAAACTTATGTCAGAAACCAGTCCTTCTCGCTGGAATCATTTTATCACAGAGATATGAGAAAATCGAGTGTTCTGAGTGAGCGCGCCCGGAGGGAATCGAACCCCCGACCCTCTGGTCCGAAGCCAGATACTCTATCCGCTGAGCTACGGGCGCATGTGAATGAAATGAACAGGCGAACGTAGCGAAGGGATGAGTGGCTTTGCCACGATATCCGCTGAGCTACGGGCATGAGCAACAGCCGGTGGCTGTTGCGAACGGAAGGCGCGAGAAATGCCATAATTTTTCTTGGGCATTTTGCCGCGCCGAGCGTTATACATATTTTACCGCAAAATCTTCCTTTCAGATATGCGAAGGGCGGCGCTACGTTGCGCCGCCCGGAACATGTTGCCGAACCTTGTTACAGAACCCTGATTACCTCTCTACTTACGTCGGGGTTCCCAGTGACCTTTGTCACGATCTCCGCTCCCTCGCGGAGAACCGCACCCTTCAAGCTCTGCCGGAAAAGAGTGCAGTTGACGAAAACGATGAAGGCCGGCATACCCAGCTGCTTTTCTGCGTCCTCTTGTAGGTCAAGGGTCTGCAGGTGTGGTAGTCTCGGAGCAACGATTATTGCCTCTAGCTCGTCGTGGAGCCGGTAGACAAACACCGAACCTTCGTCGACTAACCGCGGCTTCTCACCTGCGACGTTGTCGAGAAAGTCGATAAATCTCTGCAAGGCATATGCTTGTGCCTCGCTGATATTCTTGACCTCCGTTTCCTTGAGGATGTGGGGAAGTTCGTCTTCCTCCTTAGTCGAGCCATCGCCATTAGCCAGGTTCTCCCGACTTTCAGCGATCTTGTCCCGCGCTCTCGCCAAGTGCTTTACAGCCGACTGCCGTAAGGCACCAACAACCTTCTCTCTCGTCAGTTCCTCGACAGAACCTACAGTGCCATTTACCTCTCGCTCGGTCACAATCATTCCTTTTATGTGACCTCCTTGTATGAATGTTCTTCCCCGAACAGTTTTTAATTTTTGCCCGGAAAACACGATAGTAACACAAATTCCAAGATTTTTCTAGGGGTCAATGTATGCGGCGGGGGACGATTCGGTGGTTGTCGTTTAGGACTTCCTCCATCTTCGAGCGAGTTAGTAGCCCTTTTTGGGCGCCGACAAAGCCGATGACACTGGAAGAATTGGCCATGCCCCAGCGCATCGCCTGGATAATATCCTCGCCGTGAAGCAAAGCGGCGGTGAAAGCCGTCCCGAAGGAATCGCCACAGCCGGTTCGCTCAACGACTTTTGAAGGGAAAATTTGGCAGTGGAGCAGCTCTTGGCCGTCGAAGGTATAGGCACCGCCAGCGGCATCGGTGATAACAATATTTTTCGGCCCGAGTTCGTACAAATCTTCAGTAATCTGACGAACCGTTGTTGAAGCCGATCGCTCAACCAGACTCAAGGCCTCGGCACGATTGACTAGCAGCACGTCACTGACGCGTAGATATGGACGCAAACTGCCAATGCCAGCCTTGAGCTGGAAAGCCCCGGGGTTGAAGCTGACTTTGGCGCCGGTCTTTTTAACATACGTTAAAACTCTTTCGTAGGCGTGCCGCCAATCCTCGCCCATGCTCGTTAAGTAAACCCAATCGGCGGGCTCGAAACTCGGCAGGCGGTAGCGTCTGGGCACGTGATAAACAATTAGCTGGTGTTCTCCATGGAAAAGTAGGGCGGTGGCGTAGCTGGTGGTGCCTTCCTCTTTTTGAGTGTAACCTAGGTCGACTTTTTCATCCTTTAAAGTTTCTTCAATCTGCCGGCCGACCCAATCATCGCCGAGGACTGAAAAAAGCTGACTTTCCAAACCTAGTCGAGCGAAAGCCACCGCGGCGTTGGCGGCGTTGCCGCCGGTACTAAAAACCAAGTCGTCGGCCAGCATCTTGTCGGCGTAGCGGATGCAGAGTTCGCGCCGAGTTTTGTTGAGGTCTAAGTGAGCGTTGGACTCACTCAAAAAGACGAACGAATCCAAGTTGGCCTCACCGATGGAAAGAATCTTTTTCACTCTCTAATCGTATCACAGTTAATATACGTACTTATTTAAGGTAAAATATGAGGACGTGGTGCCCGTAGCTTAGTGGTTAAAG
>DATKGP010000046.1:0-8592 GCA_035510775.1 Saccharimonadales bacterium (SeqCode) | reverse complement strand
TGGCAACTTTGGCCGTAGCTACGCAAGACACCGAGGCGCTCATCGCCGTTCTGCCGTCTGATCATTTCATCGGCAAACCCGCAGAATTCGCTGCCGTCGTCGATGAAACCTTCAACTTTCTGGGTAAAGAAAAAGACTACGTCGCCACCATCGGCATCAAACCAACCGAGCCGAACACCGGCTTGGGTTATATTAAACTCGGTGAACAATTAGTTAAATCAGAAAATCATCCAATTTTTCTGGTGGAGAAATTCGTCGAGAAGCCCGACCAGGCGACCGCCAATCGGTTTTTCAAGAGCTGGGAGTATTTATGGAACGGCGGTTATTATCTTTTTTGCGGCCAAACTTTGCTGGATTATTACCAGAAATTCATTCCCGAATCCCTGAAAAAGCTACAACAATATCGCACGACATCAGACCCGAAAGATTATGAGGCGATCGACGCCGAACCGATCGATAAAGCCATCTCGGAGAAACTAAATAAACTCGCCGTGATGCCGGCCGATTTAGACTGGAGCGACTTGGGCAACTGGATAACTCTGCACGCAATCTTGGAGAAAGCTGGTAAACTAAAGGCAGGGGAGAACCATCTCGGAGTAGACACCGAGAATAGTTTAGTTATCTCCAGCGGCAAATTAATTGCCACCGTTGGGATCAAAGATATGATAATCGTTGACACCCACGATGCCATTCTGGTATGTAACCAGAAGAGTGTCCACAAAGTTAAAGATTTAGTGGAAAAGTTAAAAGAACAAAACAAACACAATTACATATGACCAAAAACCAAAAACTAAAAACTAAAAACAAAAAACTTTTTAGCCAGAGCATATGAGAAGAAACTTTTGGTTGGGGCTGGTGGCGATTTTACTGGTTATCGGCGTGGCGGCATATATCTCAACCACCCATGCTAGCACCTTTCTGAAACGTAAGATTGAGGTTCGCCAAGGCCTGGATTTGCAGGGTGGGGTTGAACTGACATACTCTTTGGATCTTTCCAAAACCGCCCCAGCCGATCAGCAGACCGCCATCAGTTCGACCCAAGATGTTATTGAGAGACGGGTCAATTCGACCGGCGTGTCCGAACCAGTCATTGAGCCTAGCAAAATTGGTAATCAGCAAGTTTTAATCGTCGAGCTGCCGGGAATCAAAGACGTTGAATCGGCGATAAAGTTAATTGGCACCACCGCCCAACTGGATTTTCGCTCGGAAGATAGCAGCACCACCACCGACAGTTCCAACCCCAACTGGGTCTCTACCGGCCTGACCGGCAAGCAGCTGACCAACGCCACGCTGACTTTCGATTCGACAACCAACGCCCCGCAAATTAGTCTGCAGTTTAATAGCGCCGGTACCAAGCTATTTAGTGATATCACTACTCAAAACGTCGGCAAGCCGATTGCGATTTTTCTCGACAATCAGGAAGTCTCAGCGCCAACGGTCCAAGAGGCGATTACCACGGGACAGGCGGTAATTACTGGCCAATTTACCGTTCAACAGGCCAAAGATATCGTTAACCTGCTCAACGACGGCGCCTTGCAAGTGCCACTGAAACAAATCGCCCAGACCACCATCGGCGCGACGCTCGGCGTCCAGTCGGTCAAGAACAGCATCGTCGCCGGCATTATTGGCCTAGCTTTGGTCATTCTGTTTATGCTACTCAACTACCGGCTGGCTGGCCTCGTCGCCACCCTGGCATTGTTCAGTTACGGCTTAATTACTTTTGCTTTGTTTAAGGCAATTCCGGTCACTCTAACGCTTTCCGGAATTGCTGGCTTTATCTTATCCATAGGCATGGCAGTCGACGCCAATATTTTGATTTTTGAAAGAATGCGGGAAGAGTTACGTGCTGGCAAAGACTTACACATCGCGATGGAAGAGGCTTTTCGCCGAGCCTGGCCGTCGGTTCGCGACTCTAACATGGCCACAATTATCACCTGCGCAATTTTGTATTTCACCACCAGTGGCTCGGTTAGGGGATTTGCCTTAACACTCGGCTTGGGCGTAGTTATCTCGCTCTTTAGCTCAATTACTGTCAGCCGCTACTTCCTGCGATTATTTGCCATGAATCCATTATTAGCTAGGGGATTGGAGAAAGTTTAATGTATACATTTTTAGGTAAAAAGAAAATTTGGTGGTTCATTTTCTCGGGCCTAGTGATGGTGCCGGGAATTATCTCCTTGTTTGTCTGGAAACTGCCGCTGGGCATTGATTTTAAAGGTGGCTCACAAATTGAGGTTCATTTTGCCAAGACAGTCTCCCAAACCGATTTAACCAATAAAGTTGCAACTTATCCGGGCGTGAAAGGTTTAACCATTTCAACTGTAGCCAACGGGGATTATCTCTTAACAATGCTGCCGCTAGGGGATAGCGATCACAAAACTTTAACGACAGATTTAAATAAAGATTTTGGCGGCGTCGCCGAGGTGCAGTATCAGTTAGTTGGGGCGAGTGTCAGCCAAGATTTAACCCGGAAAGCTATCATCGCCGTGGTTTTGGCCTCGATTTTAATTCTATTTTACTTGGCCTACGCTTTTCGTAAAGTCGCCTTCCCTGTCTCGTCCTGGCGATTTGGAGCAACCGCCCTGGCTGCCTTGATTCACGACTTAGTCATTACCGTGGGAGTTTTCTCGATTCTGGCTCATTTCTTGAAGTATGAAGTAGATGTAACGTTCATCACCGCCATGTTGACCGTCATGGGATTTTCAGTTCACGACACGATCGTGGTCTTCGATCGAATTCGAGAAAACTTATTGAAAAACCGGGTTGAGAACGCCGAGGAGTTTGAAAAGCTCTCTGATGAATCGCTGCAACAGACCTTAAACCGATCCTTGGCCACCAGCTTGACCGTGATCTTTACTCTAATCGCCTTAGTCGCTATGGGTGGCAGCAGCATTCGACCGTTCGTGATGACACTGCTAGTGGGAATTTCAATTGGAACCTACTCATCGATATTTACCGCCACGCCGCTTTTGGTTGTGTGGCAAAATCGCGTTTTTAATGCGCTAAAAACCAAAAGTTGATACCAAACTTTGTGGATATTTATCACGCAGACGATACATTACTCGTCTAATTTGTAAACTGCCCAATTTGGGCATATTTTAACGGTATTTTGCTGTAAGGTTAGGCCCGCGCTGTGCTAGCGCGGGCCGATGTTTCTGATAAGTTGCTTGGCAACCAGGAAGCAAATCACAAACAGAGCCACACAAACCAAAACTATCCGCGGCGACACGGTTGGCATTGTGTAAATGAAACAAAGCACCGAGGCGAACGTTACCGCCATCAACAGCGTTCGATCGCCTCGAGGCCAATCCTGGACACGTTGGTACGCGATATTCCCGCAGAGCGGGACAAATTGACAGAGACACATACCAAGAGCCGAAACCACGAAGAGAAGGTACGGAGAGAGCACAATCCACCTCCATTGGATTGAGATAGGTTCAGCATAGGGGAATAGCCCGAAAAAGACAAGGATCAATCCTAGAAACCTTGTCGCACAATGTAGCTTGTGCGACGTGACGGTGATGAATAGGCACTTTTAGGTTCTTAAACGAACCTTGAGAGACCTAGCTAAAAAGAGTGAAAACGCAGGTTGTGGCAGTGTCGACCTTCCCCCAGCCCTCCTGGGCAATTAGGAAAATTTCAAAAAATTTTCGACACCTCCCCGCCACCGGCGGGGGAGAATTAACAAAAAAGAAAATTAACAGATGTAATTACAGCTCGTCGATTGGCTCGAACTCATCGCTAGCTTTGGTGTCTGTTTTGACTGTTTGGCCTAGGCTCAACCCCAGCTCGTCGGCCTTGTCCCACGAAATTAGTGGCTCTTCTTCCGACCCTACTCCCCCACTCTGAAGGTTTGTGCCGGTATTTTCTGGAACATTTTCTTCTTGCACAACTGGTTCGTTTTGCGTCGCGGGTTCCTCGATGTGTTGAGCAACTTCGGAAACTTCAGGATTTGGCTGACTCTCCCCTTCACCTTTCGACGAAACCGCGTACCACTGACGATCGAACCGGTCTTTAAGAATTTCAATCTTTCTCCCCTGTTCTATGTCTTTTGGTGCGGCCTCCTCGCCATTTTTTTCCGGCACCTCTCCCCCGCTTTGGACTTCGGCCGCGGCCGGTTGTTCAGCGGGTTTGGCCTCGATTTTTTCCTTGCTCTCCCCTACCTCGACATTTTTTCGCGCCTCCATCTCGGCCAAATTAACCGGCGCTGACCAATCGGCAATATACTCCTCAACATCGCTACGCGGTCGGGAGAATTGCTCGCGGCTGGCGGCCACAACTTCGGCGGCCAGATTAGATTTATCGCTCGGCGGCGCCAGGGTGTTGGCCGAGAAGGCCGGGACTGTCACGCCGTCGATGGCCATTTTTAGATAAATCTGCCAGTTTGGCAAGTTAACCAGGTCGTTGACGTCAAAAATAGGCTCAAACTCACGCTTAAGAACCTCGGCATCGGCCGCTCCGACCCGGAAGGCAATCATCGTCCCGACATTGCCAAAAACCGCGTTGGCGACCGTTTCCGGCATCTGGGTGATGTATTGGTTAATCATTACTAAGTTCAGGTGATACTTGCGAGCTTCGGAGAGGATGACGGCGAATGATTCGGTGGCAAAGTTTTGAAACTCGTCGACGTAAAGATAGAAGTCGCGGCGATCGTCTTCTTTAATATTCACCCTATCCATGGCCGCCAACTGGATTTTGGTAATCAGCATCGAGCCGAGCAAGGCCGAGTTGTCCTCGCCAATTTTGCCGGTCGATAAATCGGCCAGCAGAATTTTGCCGTGATCCATGATTTCGTTAATGTTCATCGTCGAGGTCGGCTGGCCGACGATATTACGAATGGTTGAAGACGACAAGAACTGGCCGACTTTGTTTTGAATCGGAGCAATGGCTTCGTTTCTAAACTTCGGCTCGTATTTTTCGTATTCGTTGACGAAGAAATCACGAATAACCGGGTCTTTAATTGTGTTGACGACCAACCGGCGAAAACTGTTATCGGTCAGGATTCGCATCACGCCGAGCAAAGTCGAGCTCGGATAATCGAGCAAGCCCAAAATGGCGTTACGCAAAATATACTCCAAACGAGGACCCCAGGATTCGCCGAAGATTTTTTTGAAAATGCCGACGACACCGGAAGCGACGACGTTTTTCAAATCCGGCGAGACATTTTCCAACAAGTTGAAACCAATTGGATTATCGGAATCGGCTGGGTTGAAGTAGACCACGTCTTTAACTCGCGCGTCCGGAATGAAATCTAGGACATGATCGATGAGCTGTCCGTGCGGATCGACAACGGCCACTCCCCGGCCTTCGCGGATGTCGTCGTAAATCATATTTTCAATCAGGGTCGATTTGCCTGTACCGGTCTTGCCGATAATATAGGTATGCAGCCGTCGATCCCCTTTCTTGATGCCGAATTTTTGAATTTGGTTGCGGAAATTGGTTTGGGCAAAAACCGTCAGTTCGTCGGACGGCACGGTGCCAAGAACGGGCAAATTGCCCGGCGGCTCCCCTTTCCGGGATCCGGCCCAATTAATTGTTGGGGTGGCAACAGTTTCGCTCGGAAAGTGATACAGCGAGGCCAGCTCGGTAATATTAAAAATTATTTCCGGGTTACCAATTTCCCTAGATTGGTACAGATTTAAAACTTGTCGATCGGTAACAATATCTTTAGAAATAAACGAGTTAATATTAAGAGCGTTATATTGTTTGTAGGCGCCGATGAGTTGCTCGAGTTTGGCCTTGGCAGCATACGGATCGGTGGAGACGGCCACCAGCCGAATCGTCACTTCGAACCCAAGCTTGGTAATTTTTTCCTCGATGCCCTTGACGGCTTGTTGAACAGGGCCGGTCAGCTCTTTGGCATCCTTCTTCTCTTCTTTCTTTTCTTCAGGAATTTGGTGAGTAATAGCATATGGCACGCCGTGAGTGATGAACTTTTTCAGCTCGCCGCCGACAGCGGAAACAAAGCTATCCATCTTTTTCGGTGGCTCTTTGATGTTTTTGATTTCCTTGTCGCCCTGCTCCTGCCAGTCGTCATCAATCGGCCGGACAATAAGCTGGGTCCAAAGTTCTTCCGAAGTACCGGCCGAACTTAAAACGCCAGTCAGGGCTGACAGCGGATCAACCTCAAAGTTTTGGAAGGTCTTAATTGGGTAAGCGGTCGGTTTTTTCATCGTCAGTTCGGTCATAGCCAAATGTTGGCTGTCGGTCGGGTCGGCGTAATCTTGGTCAAGCGGAACTTCAGTCATCTCCACGTTCGGATATTGGGCATAAACCTGGCTAAGGACAAAATCTTTCAGCTCGGTTGGTGTATAAATATAGAAATTAATTTGCTGGTTTTTGGCGACGATTTCAAAGCTAACCGAAGACTGGATGTCGGATCCGGAACGAAAAATGCCGTGCAGGGCGGCAAACATCTGCTCGGCGGCAATCGGCGTTCGGTCGTTATTTTTTGGTACCTGGACGGACAACAAGGTTCGGGTAACGCTGGGGTTGGCGGCTGGTTTGTCGATTTTAAGTTGAGAGGTTTTGCGCCAAAAATAAATCGCCCCACCCAGTAAAACCGCCGCGAAACTATAATTGATAATCGCTAAGCTCATAGCTTGACTCCACTTCGTTGCGTCAACATGATTGCCAGCATTAGCTTGACACCTCGGCTGCTGGCACACCAACGACCGAGTTAACTGCCGATCGGCTGTACTGTTTGTGGTTGGCTAAGCGAATCCAATTGGCCATCTCTTCTGTTCCTTGATTATCTAGTTTGATTCCTCGCATACTAAACACCTTTGTGGGCGTTAAATCAACCAGTAATCTGACATAGGCTTGGAATCGGTCGAGGTTGGTCAAATCTTCCTGGGTCAGGCCGGCCATCTCGTGAGTCAGGTACTCGGCGTCTTCGGCGCCAATTCTGTATGAAATCAGGGTGCCGACGTTGCCGACGACGGCGTTACGAATATGTTCAGTCAGCTGGGCAAAGTATTGATTGGTAATATTCAAGCCCAGGCCGTACTTGCGGGCTTCGGCTAAAATGGTGGCAAAGGTGTCGGTGGTGAAATTTTGAAACTCGTCGACATATAAATAGAAGGGGCGACGTTTTTCCTCTGGCACGTCGGCTCGACCAAAGGCGGCCACTTGAATTTTTGAGACTAAAACTAGGCCCAGCAAGTTGGAGTTAATATCACCGATTTTACCTTTGGCTAGATTGACAAACAAAATCTTGCCGGAATCCATAACTTCTCGCAGATTAAACGACGATTGTTTCTGGCCGATGATGTTGCGCATTAAGTCGTTGGTCATAAACCGGCCGAATTTGGAGATGAAGTAGTTGTACATCTCCGATTTGTGGAAATCGGCGGTCTTGGCCAGCTGCTGTTGCCAGAAGGCTTTGACGACTGGATCAGTCAGATTAGCCACCGATTGGTCACGAAAACCGTCGTCGGTGAAGAGCCGCGGAATATCGATTAGTGAGCCGCCGCCAGGATTGTTCATGACCGTTAGAGCGGCGTTACGCGCCCAGTGTTCCCACTGCGGACCGACGATACCGGTACGAGCCGGATCAAAAAGTTTGTAAAAAATTTCGATAACTTCCTGAATTAAGAAGTCTTTTTCTTCTGGTTTTTGGTACTCCAGAAGGTTGAGGCCAACCGGGTTTTTAGTATCGGAAGGGTCGAAAATTATTACGTCCTTGGCTCGGTGAGTTGGGACTTTTTTCAGCAAAGTTTCGTAGGCATCGCCGAGCGGATCGATAAAACACAGTCCGCGACCGTCGTGCATATCCTGCTCGATCATCGTCTCGAAAAGCGTCGTCTTGCCGGTGCCGGTTTTGCCAATCATAAACAAATGGCGAAGCCGGTCTTTTTCTTGAAGCCGAACGAGCTGTTTGACGTTGCGGTGAACCGATTCGCCGATAACAATGCCTTCTTTGGGTAAGGTCGACGGAGCCGGCAGAGTCCGCGACAAGACCCATTTAACGCCTGGGGTTTCCAGCGAGCGGATTGGCAAATGATAAAAAGACGTCAGCTCCTCGGAGTTTAGAATCATCCGTGGTGAGCGGCCGAACTGTCGCAATAAATAATCGCGAGCGATTTTCTTGCCCTCGACCGAGCGATATTTCAAACTATTTCGCTCCGGTGAGTAGTATTGGCTGAAGGCAGCCACTAGAGCCGACAGGCTCTGCTCAACCGCGCCGCTGTCTTTGCCGGCCACAATCACTCGAATGACAACTTCGAAGCCGGCCTTGCTGCCTTTTTCTTGCAAGGCTTTGGTCAGCTCCTCTTGGGCCGGGGTCATTGGCTTGACGCTCGGCGGAGTTGGTTTAATAGCTTCGGCGATATTGCCGATAATTCGGCCGGTTTTGCTGCGGTTGACCAAATGAGCCTTGTTCTGGGCAACCTGACCGCTGGCAATGTGAACATGCGTGCGCCAAGAATCGCTGATGGGTTTGAGCAAAATTTGGACGACGGCGTTTTGGCCTTCAGGCAACTTCGTTAGCGAGTTGGTGATTGACGAGAGCGGATCGGCCTCGAGATATTGATAGGTTTTAAGCGGCAGAATAAAACTTTTGGCTTGTTCGAAGTTTACTCCAGCTCTCCC
>DATKGP010000045.1:0-3488 GCA_035510775.1 Saccharimonadales bacterium (SeqCode) | reverse complement strand
GAGGAGGAGATCATCGAAACCAAGCCCGCATTTTTTGGTGAATGCATCAGGTTAGTTGATATGATATATCATATCAACTCTAGCGAGTGGCAGGATGTTCTTTCTGAAACCGTCACGGACTGCGAGCGGGCACGGTGTCCGCCATTTGGCGGACGAGCGAGCAGGAGTGAGAAGCCCTGAGACGACGCTGGCGTCGAAGAGGCTGTGTTTCAGAGAGAATATCCTGCGGTAGCGAGCAATCAGCTAGCCCGCCGCTAGTTCTTCCGCATATCGGCCCAGTTCGGGCCGGTTTTGATATCAACAATCATTGGGACTTTCAGTTCAATCAAATGTCCCATAATTTCGTGGATTAGTTTGACCAGTTCGTCGACTTTGTCTTTATCAACTTCAAACAGCAATTCATCGTGAATTTGTAGGAGCATATTCGCCCCATCGGGCAGTTTGGCAGCGATTTTAACCATGGCCAGCTCCATCAAATCAGCGACCGCCCCTTGGCTTGGCATATTAATCGCCATCCGCTCGGCACTAGCGCGGAGCATCGGATTGGGCGAATGAATATCCGGCAGATACCGGCGACGGCCAAAAAGCGTCTCGACGTAGCCGTTGTCGCGGGCAAACTGCTTCATCCGCTCGAGATATTTGGTGACGCCCGGGAAAGTGTGGAAGTAGCGGTCGATAAAACCCTTGGCCTCGATTGGGGTGATGCCGAGGTCGTTGGCCAGGCCATTAGCGCCCAAACCATAAACAATCCCAAAGTTGATGGCCTTGGCCGTCCGCCGATCGACTTTCAGCTCCTCTGCCACGGCGGCGTGAAAGTCGGACTTGTTACGGAAAGCCTCTATTAAAACCGGATCCTCGCTCATATGGGCCAGAATCCGCAGCTCGGCCTGGGAATAATCGGCGCCAAGCAGTAATTTTCCGGAATCGGCCACAAAAGCCCGGCGGACTTCGTTGCCCAAATCGGTACGAATCGGAATGTTTTGCAGATTAGGATTTTGCGACGATAGCCGGCCGGTAGCGGCGCCGAGCTGCTGGAAACTGGTGTGGACTCGGCCATTCTTGTCGGCCAGCTTGGGCAGGGTTTCGATATAGGTATTCAAAAGCTTGGCCAGCTCGCGGTAATCGAGGATTTTGTCGATAATCGGATGGCGGCCGCGCAACTTCCCTAGGGTTTCGGCGTCGGTCGAGTAGCCGCTCTTAACTTTTTTCAAGCCGGCGGCCGAAAGCTTCAAAACGTCAAACAGTACCACCTTAAGTTGGCTGGGCGAATTAACATTGAAATCGGTGCCGGCCAATTTCTTAATCTCCGCTTCGAGCGTTTGTAGCCGTTCGCCTAGCTTCTGGCCGAGTTTAAACAGGTAATCGCTGTCAATTTTAATGCCGAGACTCTCCATTTTTTCCAGCACTGGCAGGAGCGGCATCTCGATTTCGTAAAAAATCTTCTTTAAGGATTTAGCTTCGATATCGCCCTTGAATCGATCCCAAAGCTTCCAGGTAACGAGCGCGTCCTCGCAGGAGTAGGCGGCTAGTTTTTCCAGCGGCACGGTTGCCATAGAAGCGTCTTTCTTCACCCCGATGAGTTGGGTCAAGGGGATTTTTTTGAAGTTGAGTAGGGTGAAGGCGATGTCGTCGAGCTTGTGGGTGAAAAGTTGGGTGTTGACCAAGCCCGAGGCTAGCATGGTGTCGAACCAAATGCCCTCAACCTCGAATCCGGCTCGGCGCAGAACACCCAAGTCGTACTTGAAGTTGTGGCCGATTTTGCGGATTTGGACGTTGCCCATTATCTCTTGGACGCTAGCACGGACTTCCTCGATTGAAACGCCACCCGGATAAGCTGGAGCCAGAGGCAGATACGCCGTGTCTTTATCGGACCAGGCAAACGAGATGCCAACCAAGTCGCCGCCCAAATCAACTGTTTCCGTGTCGATGATCAAATACGGCGCCGCCTTGATTGCTGGCAGAACTTTTTCCCACTCTTCTGTCGTCTCGATAGCCTTGAACGGAAGTGTTGGCTTTATCTCGTCAGAGATACGAGCATTAGCGACTATTTCTTCGGCTACGGCCGGATTTTTTGCACCCCCCTCAAACAGACCGCCCTGAACTTTAGTCTCGGCTGCGGGCAATTTTGAGAGTAAAGATACGAAGCCGAACTCGTGAAAGAAGGCCTCGCAGGCTTTAAAATCAAAGTTCCCTATCTTGGCGCTATCCAAATCCAACTCCATATCGAGGTCTTTTTTAATTTCGGCTAGCTGTCGGGAGGTTTCAACGAGCTTTTTATTCTCTTTTAAAATTTCTTGCTGGCGCGGCGAGAGTTCGCCCAGATGCTCATACACTCCTTCGAGGTTTTGGTACTTTACCAGCCACTCGACGGCGGTTTTCGGACCGATACCCGGCGCGCCGGGGATATTATCGGAAGAATCGCCGGCCAAAGCTTTGTAATCGACAATCTGCTCGGGATAAACACCGAGCTTTTCCTTGACGGCGGCTCGGTCGTACTCCCAAGTATCGGTCACTCCGCGGCGCAGGCTGTAAACGCAAACCCCGTCGCCCACCAGCTGCAAGGCGTCGTTATCGCCGGTGACAATCGTCACCTTGATATTTTTCTTCTTGGCGACCTGGGTCAGCGAGCCGATTAAATCGTCGGCCTCCAAACCTTTCTCAGCATAAACCGGCACGCCCATCGCCTCAACCAGTTTTTTAACAAGAGGAAATTGGGCGGCCAGCTCGCTGTCGGTTTCCTTGCGCTGGGCTTTGTATTCCTTATATATATCGTTGCGGAAGGTAATCTTGCCGGCGTCGAAACAGGCGACGACGTAATTGGGCTTTTCATCTTTGATGGCCTTGAGCAGGGCGTTGGCGAAACCATAAACGGCGTTGACCTGGACACCCTTGGGGCTAGTCAGCGGCGGCAGGGCGTGGAACGATCGGTGAACCAGGGCGTTGGCATCGAGTAGTAAGATTTTTTCTTGATTGGCCATTAATTAACTTGGTACTTTTGCAGACTTTCTTCAAGAATCCGCCGGTCGCTCCAGGGAACGAGTTTATCGCCGACGGCCATGACGTTCTCGGCACCTTTGCCAGTTACCAGCACGACGTCTTGCGCCCTAGCCATCGCCAAGGCGCGCTCAATCGCCTCGCGCCGATCAATTACTCGCCACCACCAGATGTCCTCGCCGTTGTCTTTGTACTTGAAAGGGATTTCGGATTCTTTGTTGATTTTGTACCGGCCGCGTTTCGGTCGGCCGCGCGGCACGCCCTCGGCTACAGCGTCGATAATCAACTGCGGATCCTCGTCGTACGGATCTTCGTTGGTTAGAAATACATAGTCGGCGTATTTACCGGCCAACGCCCCAAGAAGCGGCCGCTTGGTTTTGTCGCGCCGTCCGGTCGCCCCCAAAACTGAAATCAATTTTCCTCGAACGGTCGGCTTGACCGTTTCGTAAACCTTTTGCAAGGCGTCGGGGGTGTGGGCGTAATCGACAATCACC
>DATKGP010000044.1:0-4193 GCA_035510775.1 Saccharimonadales bacterium (SeqCode) | reverse complement strand
TGGCTCTGGCGATCCAAAAAAATCCCTCAACGGTGGTTTTGTTCGATGAGGTCGAGAAATCTCACCAGTTTGTTAAGAATGTCTTGCTGCAGGTTCTCGACGAAGGCAAACTGACAGCCAATTACGGCAAGGTTCTTGATTTTACCAACGCCATTATCATTGCCACCAGCAACGCCGGCAGCGATTTAATTCGTCGGCAAGTGGCCGCCGGCATCGACGTCGCCAATTTTGAGAAACAACTCATTGACCAGCTTATCAGCGAAAAAATATTCCTACCGGAATTTCTCAACCGTTTCGATGCGGTGATTGTCTACCGTCCGCTGACGGCTGAAGAAATTGTTAAAGTAGTCGGCATGCAACTAGCCATTCTGGAAGCGCAGCTAAAGAAAGATAAAGGACTAAACCTGGAAGTCGCGCCGGCGGTGGTTCAAGAACTGGCCAAGCGCGGCTACGATCCGGTTTTTGGCGCCCGGGCCTTGGAGCGAGTCATTAAAGAAGATTTGGAAACCGTCATCGCCAAGGAAATCATCGCCCAACAGCCGCAACCCGGCACCACGCTGACAATCAACTCTATCTAGGGCTTGACCCAATAGTTATTGTGGTGTATTTTTTCAGTGGGTTCCACGATGTACATCATTGGCGTGAGACGTCGCACGCCGGTTCGCGAGAGAGACTGTGGGTGGGGCCCAACCAATTTCCGGCTCGCCTCATCTGGGGCGAGCCAACTTCGTTAATATGAGTATTGCGCGCTTTACAAGTGCCCAAGAAAGGCCTACAAATATAAGGTAACGCAGAGAGTAGGTCGAACTGTTGGAATAAATCCGGAGAGAAAATGGCAAATCTTGAAATCAGTGATCAGGAGTTCGTAGAAAACATCGTTAAGGCGTTAGTAGACAACCCTGAAGACGTTATTACGACCCGTACTCTCGATGAGCGAGGCGTGTTAATTCAGCTGACCGTCAACCAAGCCGATATGGGCAAGGTCATCGGTCGTGAAGGCAAAACCGCCAAGGCGATTCGCGCCCTACTTCGTGTTTTTGGCGCTCGCAACGATTCTCGAATCAATCTGAAAATTGTCGAGCCCGATGGTCAGGAAGTTTCTGTTCCTGAAGACGGAGCGGTCGCGGTGAAGGAAGAAAAAGCTTCGCCAGCTGACGAAAAGCCGGCCGAGAAGGCCGAAGAGACCGAAAAAGCCACCAGTGTGATTTGATCTAAAATCCAACAAACCAAGAAAAACGGCTCCGTCTCCGCTTCGCGGGACGAGATAAAGGCCGTTTTTCTGGTAAAATATTGATATGCGAATTACGATTTTGTCGATATTTCCAGAAATGATTGAACAGGGTCTGTCTTGGTCCATTCCGTCACGCGCCCAAAAAGCGGGAATTGTTGATTTCAAGGCCGTGAGTTTGCGCGATTTCGGCATCGATAAGCACGGCAACGTCGACGACACGCCGTACGGCGGCGGCCCGGGAATGATTTTACGGGTTGATGTGGCCGACAAAGCCTTGGAATCCGTCGACCCCGGCCACAAGGCCTGGCGAATTATGATGTCGCCAGACGGAGAAAACTTTACTCAAGAAAAAGCTAAGAGCTACAGCCAAAAAGATCATTTGGTAATTTTGTGCGGCCGCTACGAAGGCTTTGATGCCCGAATTGAAAAATTGGTGGACGAAAAAATTTCCACCGGGCCGTATGTTTTGAGCGGTGGCGAGCTACCGGCTATGACCGTTGCCGATGCCGTGGCGCGTTTAATCCCCGGTGTTTTAGGTAACGAAGAATCTCTAATTAACGAAACGCACGAAAACGGAGTCACCGACTATCCGCAGTACACTCGCCCTGATGATTTCAAGGGGGACGCTGTGCCCGAAGTTCTGAAAAACGGACATCACGCGGAAATTGCCAAGTGGCGAAAAGAACAACAAACACGGATTCAGTAACTACGCAGTAAACCACACCGTATCACACTAGTGTGATACGGTAACCAAACTAGACCTCCGATAAGGTGGGGTGTTAATTTTGAGATCGGGACTGGTTGACACTTCAGGCAAGCATCGGGTAAAATCGATTAGTAATGCGTTCTCTTCAAGACGAAATTGTCCAGGTTCAACGCGATCTGACCTGTCCGATTTGCGGACGAAGTTTTGAACTTAAAGACATTCGGATTCGTTCTTTTCTGCCTTCTGGCACGACCGAGCTCTCGGTCGGCTGCGACAGAAACCACTTTCCGGTGATTCTATTGGTGCCGGTGACCTTGCGCGAGCTGGTCAAGGCCGGGCCGATTACTGGCAAGGAAGTTAGAAGCATTTCAAAGAAAATTGAAGCTTTGGAAAATCTCCAAGACCTCTACAAAAAAAATTAATGACCTCACTCGAACTAACTGCGACCAGTCGCGAAGTGACTGGCAAAAAAGTTAAACGTCTTCGCCTGAAAGGCTTAATGCCGGCGGTGGTTTATGGTCATGGAGTAGACAAGCCGATGAACCTTTCCGTTGACCAAAAATTATTTCAAAAAGTTTACAAAAAAGCTGGTACTAGCTCGCTGGTGGATTTGAAAATCGACGATCAGAAACCAGTTAAGGTTCTTTTCACCGAACCACAAATACATTACCTAACGAGCACACCGGTTCATGCCGATTTCCGGGCGATTAAAATGAGCGAGAAGCTCGAGACCGCTATTCCTATTAATTATATTGGTGAATCGGCTGCCGTGGTCGAGCTGGAAGGTAACTTCATTTCCAACAAAGACGAGCTGAACGTCAAATGTCTGCCGGGCGATTTGATTCCATCGATCGAAGTAGATCTGTCGATTCTAAAAACATTCGATGACCAGATTAAGGTCAGTGACCTGAAACTGCCGAGTACAATTGAAGTGCTTGATGACTCTGAAGAAGTTATCGCGACAGTCGCCGCTCCTATCTCCGAAGAAGAGCTCGAGGCTGAACTCGCCGAGGACAAGACCGCCGAAGAGGCCGCCGTTGAGGAACTGGGCAAGACCGGCGAAGAGGGCGAGGAAACCGAAGCAGAAGGCGAGAATCCGCCAGTTGGCGGACCAGCCGAAACTCCCGAAGAACCCGCCAAAGAATAACAAAGATTTAGAAACAAAAAAGAACCCTTAAGGATCCTTTTTTGTTTGAGCTCATTGATTCTTACCAGAATAAATCGTAGTATATTCCTAGCACAATTGTGTAGGAGGAGAACCTTATGGTTGAGGTGGAAGTGTTTGAGGCGGTCTACCGTCAGGCTCAAGAGGTTGTGGAGCACGGCGAGGCTGGTTTCTTTTCACGTCTAATAGCCAAAGTCCTTCTCGGCCGCGTAAAGGCGCATGTTTATGGGGGCGCTATCGGTGCCGACGAAGGTGTGGAACTGGCCAAGAGAATAGCCGTAAAGACATTCAATGGGCGTCGTTGGTCGTGGAGACAGGGTAGCTATCGAGCAGTCTACCAGGAAGCTATCAAACATGTCAGCGACGGACGTCTGCCGCCCGGGAATCGAGAAAAAGCTCTTGAGCTACTCGCAATGCTCAATAATCAGGTCACTGCTGGTGAAATCCCTAAGAAGAAAGGGGTTGGCCTGGCTCATGAGATCGTGGTGTCGTCGTTCAGTGCTCAATGCCCGGAGTACTTGGCTAAGACCGACACCTTGGAATTTACATGGGAGATGTTGAAGGACGCCCTGTAGCAATCACTGGCCGCCGCGCGTCTTCGGACGCCCGGCGGTTTTCTTTAAGGCCAATAGTCAGAAGGTTTACTTTCCGGCGATTTTTTGTTATATTTGGCTAAACAAATCGAGGAGGTTTGCGCACAATGGAAAATCTTGGATGGCTCTATGTTGCTGCAGCCCTTGTAGCTCTGGTTGCGTTAGCAGCGGCAAACATCGCCTGGGGTATTAAGGAGGCTTGTGATGATACCTTCTCGATATCGGTGACGTGGCCGCAAGTAGTTATTTTCGCCATTTTCATCCTGTTGTCAGGAGAAGCCACTACTAACCTTCTTCTGAAGGAGGTGGATAGCTCGACCTTCTTTCCACAGATACTTTTGGAAATTATGCTCTGTGTCTTGGTGGCCGTCTCATTTCGTTTCCTTGGCAAGGAAATTGGAACCCACCTAGGTGGCAGCAAAAACGGCCCCAGAGGCTGAATCAAAGAAGCAGCTCCTAACACCGCCGTGCGTCTTCGGACGCCCGGCGGTTTTCTTT
>DATKGP010000043.1:0-17094 GCA_035510775.1 Saccharimonadales bacterium (SeqCode) | reverse complement strand
GGGAGAGGAAGAGGAATACTCTCAACTGGTCGAAACCGGCCGGCGCCCAGTCGTATGATTACACCCTTAAAACCCCCGCCGGTGGTACGGCCAGCGGCGGCACGACTACCAAAAACACTATGGACTTCACCGCCACTAGCGACGGGGTCTGGTCGTTTGGCCTGACCACCCATATCGGCAGCCAGACCGCCAGTTCGTCGTTCACCATCCGAATCGACAGCACCGCCCCGAATCCTTTTACCGTCAGCGTCGCCCAGACTTCCGATAAAGATCCGTTCCCCGTACTTACCTACCCAGCCAGTGACGCAACTTCGGGAATCGATCACTACGAAATCGTCGTCGGCACGGCCATTCCAATTTCGACGACCGAGACAAGCTACAAACTCGTCTACCAGAATCCGGGTGAGCATGACTTTACCGTCAGAGCGTTCGATAAGGCCGGTAATGTCACCGAGGCTAAGGGTCAGTTCACGGTGGTCGGGTTTGCCGGCCCGACGCTGACTGATGTCACCAGAGTCGTTGGCATCTACGAGCCAGTAACGGTGACTGGAACCGCCTACTACGGAGCAACCGCCCGATTGATGATTGACGGCAACCAGGTTGCCGAATTCGCCGTCAAAGAAAATATGACCGACGCTCAACGTAAAAGTATGGCCGCGGCGGCTGACGACAACCTCGTCGTCGAGTGGCAATATACCGTCAAAGTCCTGCTGGCACCGGGTCGTCATATGGTTACGGCCATTCAAATTAAATCCGATGGCTCCATAAGCAACCCGAGCAACGGTCTCTATTTCAACGTCATCGGAACGATGATTACGATCGGTAAATACAGCGTCTCGCTAATCATTCTCATTCCAGTGCTCTTCTTACTCTTGCTGCTTCTGATACTGCTGTTTGCCTACTTGTGGATGCGAACACGTAAGCGTCTGGCGTCACGTGGCGGTACAGCTACCAACGCTTCTAACGCCTCCTTGAAAGCAAAAATCGATGCCGAACTGGCTCATTTGGAGAAGACTGTGGCTGAAGACTTAAATTCGACCAAGCCGCCGACCGAAGTCAGTAAAAAAATCAACCAGGACATCAGTCAATCCAAGGAAAAACTCGACAAGACTGTCTGACTTTAGCTAGTCTAGAGCAGCAATTCCTGGCAGCTTTTTGCCGCTCAAGAATTCCAGACTGGCTCCGCCACCGGAAGAGATAAAACTGATTTTATTTTCCAGTCGAAGCCGGCGAATTACTTCGATGGTGTTACCACCGCCGACAATTGTCGTCGCCCCCGATTCTGCCATTGCCTTGGCGACTCGGTCAGACGAGGCCGAGTAGGCCGCCTCTTCGGTGATACCCAAACAACCGTTCCAAAAAACTGTCTTGGCCGATTTTATATAGGAAAGGTAGAGGTCGGTTGAACGTCGGCCTATGTCGGCAATGATATCACCTTTCCAGACGCAGTCGCTCGGTAAAATCAGCTTGCCCTTGGCTTTTTTAATAATTTCTTTGGCAATCGAGAGACGCTCTTTATCGATTAAAGACTTCTTAACGTCAACGCCGTTAGCCAAGAGAAAGTTGTTGGCCACTCCGCCACCTACCAAGACACGGTCGGTTTTTTCCAACAAGTGAGTAATCGCTGGCAGTTTATCCTCGATTTTTGCTCCGCCGATAATAGCGACGAATGGCTCAGCAGGATCTTTCAGTAGGCTTCCCAAAACCTGAATCTCTTTTTCTAGCAGCAGCCCGGCATACGCGGGCAAGAATTCGGCAATCGCAACCATCGAGGCGGCCTGGCGGTGGCAGACACTGAAAGCGTCGTTGACATAAATATCCCCGTACTCACTCAAGCGCCTAGCGAAAGTTCGGGAATCATTGTCCTCACCTGGGTCGAAACGTAAATTTTCCAGCCCCAATACTTGACCACTCTCAAGTCCGTCAACAGCCTGGCGAGTTCGGGGTGAAAACAGTTCCGGAGCAAACAAAATCGGTTTTTTAAGCAGGGCCGAGAGATGAATATAGACGGGCTTGAAACTGTATTTTTTATCGATTTTTTTGGGCTGACCTAAATGAGCCATTAAAATTACCTTGGCCCCGCGGTTGAGCAAAAAATTCAGCGTCGGCAGAATCGCCATCAGACGAAAATCGTCGGTGATTTTGCCGTTTTCATCTTGCGGGACGTTTAAATCAACCCGCACCAAGACTTTTTTGCCACCGACGGCCGCCTCCTCAAGTACCTTCATACTCCCACCTTACCAGCCGCCCCAGCCAAGCGGAAGTGTTACAATGTTTTCAGGATGTTTAAGGGTTTTGCTCACTTTTGGCTGATTGTTTTGCTGCTTCTCTCGACAATCGGTTTCACTCTCTACCGCCTCCAGGATCCGAATTTTTTAACTAGCGAGGCCAGGCAAGTCAATTTGTACAGCCGGGCTTTGAACCAGTACGATGCCCTACTGCCGACCGACAGTTTCAAGACCGGTTCATTAACTAAAGACGACGTTAAGACCGTTCTGACTGCCGCCATCGACGGCTCGACTTTTTACGATATGCTCGGCCAATATCTAACCTCCGAACTTCATTACCTAACCGGTCAAAGCATTGAACCGAATTTTAACTACGACTTAACGGCCATCAAAGGCCGAGCTAGTGACAAAACCGCCGAGGTTTTAAATGCCAAATACGACGCCCTGCCGGTCTGCGGTGCCAATCAAACTCATGACTGGAGCCTGGCAACTCAACTACCCAGCTGCAAGTTAGCTGATACAAATATTGCCCAGACTGATATTAGTCGATCAATTAGCGCCCTAGCCACCAAGGCCGTCGAGCCACTGCCCGATAAAATATCTCTAACTACTACCAGCCCGGCCTCTGAAAGAAACCGCCAGATTATCAGCATCGCCGTAAAAGTCGTCAAGGGTATTTGGTTGGCCACCGGCATCTTGCTGCTACTTTACCTGATTTTCCGGCGCCGCAAGGCCTTCCTGCCGCTAGGGATAATTTTCTTGTTTGTCGGTGTTATTCAGGTTGGTTTGAGTCTGTTTGTTTGGGATTGGCTGGGGCGTAACGTCACCGATCTGCTCGTGAAAAACCCTCACTACGCCGCCTACTCAACGACAATTAACAACACCGTCTCAATAATCGTCCAGGTGCTGAAGACTATTTTCGGGACTTTAAGTATTGTCACCCTAGGCGTGGGGGTTGGCTGTCTGGCGCTGGCGATTTTTTGGCGACCGAAACCCATCTTGGGAAAACTCTAAGCACCAAACTCTAAATTCGAAACAAACTCAAAATCTAAAATTCCAAACGCGGAAAAGCATTTTTTGGATTTTCGAAATTTGAATTTAGAATTTGTTTGGGATTTCGGGCTTAGGATTTAGAATTTGTACCCTTATGAGGTACTTTCGTCAGCATTTGCCACAGAAAATCTTCCCAAACCCTAACAAAGCGCGCCCGAATTAGCCGAGAGGTTTTCTTGTCCAACCAGTTACGCGATTGGTGGATGCCGGTTAGCATCACCGCTTCTGTTAGGTCGGCTTCTTTCTTGGGAATATTTTCCTCGCCCAGATCGGCCAGGATATTCCAGGCGAAGCGTTTGGCCAAAGCCCGGGTAACACTAATTAGGTTAATGGCCGCCAAATCGTCCTGACGAACAATCAAGGCATGGGAGATCGCCAGCGGCTGGTGGAACTGGTCAACTAGCGGGTGTGTCTCGCCCAAACGCAAGCCTTTGACCTTGCCTAAATCAACCATCGGCCAATCAGCATGTAAAATCAGCCCGGGCAGATTGGACGGAGCATTTTTCACTTCCACGCCGTTAGCCTTCAGAAAATTGGCGGCTGTTTCGTTGGCACAATCAAAAACCTCAACCGCTAGACGTCGAACTTTGTGGACGATGGCGTCACGCTTGACTGCCAAGGCAATCTGCCAGAACAGAGCCGACCGACCGGAGATGGCGATTTTGGCAGTTTTTTCCTTGCCAATATTTTCCCCTGCCGAGAGAGCAGCGAATAATTTTGTTAGCTCCTCCCGTAACTCGGCCAGTTGGGCAGAAGTTGGTTGCGGGGTTTGGTCGAGCATCAAAAAATCGAAATTTATCACTCCTTCGTCGGTAATTAGCCGACGTTCTTTAAGATTGACCGAACGAATTTTCGTCAGGTGAAGGTGGGTATGGCGCAGTAATTCGGTTTTTTTAATGACGTCGAAACGGCCAAACAGGCTGACTAGATGCGGATTGACTAATTCATCACCTTCGGCGATTAAGATTATCTCAAAATCGACTCGGCCACCGATCTTTTTTTCTAGCCCCAGGCAAATCAAAGTCGCCAGTAGCGAGTTCCCCACCACCACAATCGTTTTACTCATCTGTCTTTAGTTTAACCTTCCCCAAGTCTCGTTCAATCTCTGCGGCCGCCAGCTGGCCGGTTTGAGCTCCTAGATGCGAGATGACGCCGGCCGAGTTGAGCGTCGCCATTTTTAGAGCCCGCTCCAGCACCTCACGGCTGTTGTCGTTCCCTTCATCCCCAAGATAACCAGCCAAAAGGGCGGCCGCAAACGCGTCGCCGGCCCCGGTGGTATTGACGATTTGATCGCGGTCAAGCAGGGCCGGGGTTTCGAGCCGCAAGTCTTCTGTGCCAAGCAGAGCTCCGTCGGCACCGAGAGTTAAGACCACGATTTTTGGCCCAAGCCGCAGCAGGCTACTCATTAGCTCGGCGTTATCGAGATGCCGCGGCGCCCGAATTAGCGACAGCGCCTCTTCTCGGTTGAGTATGAGAATTTTCGCCGAGCGAACGACCTGCATTAAAACCCTGTCGTGCTCTTCGATTAGTTCCCGGCCCGGATTTAAACAAAGTCTGGCCGAGGATTTGGCCTGATGTTCTACTACTGCCAGAAGTACCTCCTCACTATTCACCGGCCCTAGGTATATAAACCGGCTATCTGGCAATTTTAGCTGGCCAAATTTTTCTTCTCGCGGGTGGCTACTTAAAATTGTCCGATTTCCCGAGGCGCTTAAGATGACTGAAATCGGTGTTGGTTGATCGGTCTCTAAGGCGTCTGTCGGAATCGCGGCTTTCTCTAGCTCCTCTTTCAGATTGTCCGCCAGTTTGTCGTTACCGAAAAAGGTCGCTAGATGAATTTTCAAACCCAATTTCTTGAGGGCAACAGCGACGTTGGCGCCAGAACCACCAGGAACAAGGGTATATTTTTCCACAGCTATTTTTTCACCGAGTGGCAAAGTAATTGCCGCTCTCGTCAACGGATCGTGAACGAAACGCCTCGGCAGCTCGACAATCAGATCGGCGACAGTTTCCCCTACCACCGCCACGTCCAACATTTTAGCGACCGACACGGCTGGCAATCTGACAGATTTCGCTAAACTCTTTGGCCTTGACCGAGACGCCACCAATCAGCAGACCGGCAATTTCCGTTTCGCGCAGAAAATCACTGCAGTTACCGGCCGAGACCGAGCCGCCGTAGAGAATCGGCACTGTTTCGGCTGCTTCCTGGCTGTATTTTTTGGCTAAGATTTCCCGCATACGCTTGATAACCTCAACGGTATATTCCGGGGTGGCCGGGTTTTGAGTGCCGATCGCCCAGACGGGTTCATAAGCAATCAGGACATTTTCCAGAGCGGCCTTGCTGACCCCGCTCAAGCCTTCTTCCAGTTGCTCGGCCAGCTTTTCCCATTGATGGGTGTCAACTTTGTCGCCGTTCAAGACTTTTTTGGTTTCGCCAACGCAGAGAATCGGCTTGATGTGCCATTTCAAACAAGCCTGGACTTTTTCCCGAATTAAATCGTTATCTTCTAGTTGATAGCGTCGGCGCTCCGAGTGGCCGATAATTACGTGACTGACAATGTCTTTAAGCAAGTATGCCGAAGTTTCGCCGGTGAAGGCGCCTTGGTCGTCTGGCCAGATATTTTGAGCGGCAAACTTGACGTGGGATACGCGATGTTTCCAGTTTTCAATCACATGCATTAGCCAAACGGTCGGTGGAGCGATAATCACCTCGGCGCCGTGAATTGTCTCCAGCGAATTATGTAAGCTTGAAGTTAAGACGCTTGAATCCGACAGGGTCGGGTACATTTTCCAGTTGCCAACAATGATTTTGTCCATTAGTTAAATGTAACTCATCGCCCGCGTTAATAAAAGTAACTGTATGTATTGAGCAAAACGAAAGCCCCAGTCGGAAAACTGGGGCGGTTAGCAAGCAACACTTGGTCTTTGATGTTGGGCAGCTGGTCGTTCGGTGACCAAATAGTCCTGCACCCAGATCTCCCCGCGACCACGTCTGGTCGCGTTAGGCAAGACGACTCGAAGCCACCTCCCCTCCTGTCCCGAACAGCCGACGATGAGAGCTTGGCCGTCATCAGTCAGGCAAGCTCTGTCGACAGCGAGATACTCGTATCGGCAGTGGGCGTAGATCTGGACAATCGCCCTGTTGCCCAAGCGACCGACAACTTGGCACTTGACCGCGTAGCGGTCTAGTCCGTCTTTTTCTAGCGTCCGAAACACTTGGCTCCAATCTTGAGGCGGCCTTTCGGCTCGCCTGATTGCGAAAAGCGTTAGCATAGCCGAAAACCTCCTTTAAGGTTCAATATGGTGCATATGGTACCACAATCTTCTTAAATCGTCAAAGCTGCCTACTTCGAAAAACCAATAACGTTAGAAAAACCGACCCAAAATGTCAAAGCGGATAATATCTTTGACAGTCACGATTAAGAATAAAACAATAACCAGAGCCAGGCCGACCGCGGCCAACCAACCAAACTGCTTCTCTGTTACCTTGCGCCTCGTAATTCCCTCATAGACAACTACTATTATATGACCACCGTCCAGCGGCAGAACTGGTAGCAAGTTGATTACTCCTAAACCGATGGTCACCAGAGCCACTAGTTGAGCCAGATAGCTAAAACCTAGGGTTCTGGCTACGCCGGTCATCTCACCGACACCGATAATTCCAGTGACGTTTTGGCTAACCTGGCGCTGTACCAGGAGGGTTTTTACAAAGTCGTAAAAACCTTCGGCCGAGATTTTAATAATCCGGCCGGTCTCATAAAAAGCCGCGATTGGCGCCCGATAAGCCTGGGTGCTAACCCTGCCGGCAGCGGTAATCTCCACCCCAACCGCACCCTCGCCTTCTGGCGGGTTAACCCTCGGTGTCACAGTCACAATTTGGGTTGAATCGGCTCGTTTGTATTCTATCGTCGTCAACGTGCCCTTGTCTTGGTCAATCGCCTCGATGAACTCGGCCGAGGTCGCTACCTTACTACCGTTGACCGCAACAAGTTGATCGTTAACTTGTAGGCCGGCTTGCGCAGCCGGAGAATCTTTAGCCACCACCTGCACCACCACCGGCTGCAGATTGCCAACAAACGGATTAGCGGCGATGCCCGGGTAAATCGGATCGAAGCCCGTCATGAATAGTATGGTTAGAATTAGCCAACCCAAAACCAAATTGGCGAAAGCTCCGGCCAGCAAAATACTAAACTTCTGCCAGGGGTTTTTGTCGTGGTAAGATTTTGGTCCGGTTTCACCGGCGTCGGTCTCGCCGTACATCTTAACGTAACCGCCAAGCGGAATGGCATTGATGGCGTAGACTGTTTCGCCAATTTTTTTGCTCCAGATTTTTGGCCGAAAACCGAAGGCAAACTCTTCAACCCTGACGCCGTTAGCCCGAGCTGCCAGAAAATGGCCGAGCTCGTGGACAAAAACCAACACCCCTAAAATAATAACCAGGACTAGTAGGGTGATAAGGGTAGACAGCATTAAGCGCTTAAGAGTTCTTTTTCTTTTTGGTCGGCCAGAGTCTTGGTTTGTTGATTGGACTGGTCGATAATATCATTAAGCTCCTTGGTCAGCCGAGTCAGTTCGTCTTCACGGACGGTACCGGCAGCCTTTTCACGAGTAGCATGCTGAAGTGCGTCGGTACGAATTTGTCGTAAATTAATTCGAGTGGCTTCGGCTTTTTGATGGGCGATTTTCACAAACTCGCCACGGCGCTCTTGGCTTAATGGCGGCAAACTCAAGCGCAGCACCGTGCCTTCGTTAACAACAGAAAAACCCAGTTGGCTGTCTTGGATGGCTTTTTCAGCCGCTGCCATCACTTGTTTGTCCCAAGGCTGAATAATCAGCTGCCCCTGATCATTGGCAGAAATCGAAGCAACTTGATTTAGGGGCAAGTTGCCATTGTAAGCGGCTACCGGTAAAGAACCGACTAAATCGGCCGAGGCCCGACCCGGGCGAAGGGTGCGAAAATCCTCCTCCAACACCGAGATGGCCTGCTGCATTTTTTGTTTTATTTGAGCGATAGTTTCCATTAAGCTCAATTAGCAATTTATTTGAGAAATAGTTTCCATGCCATAAGAGTACCAAAAACTGCCAACAAACCAAGAGCCATTACCACACAAGCCTTGACTTTTCTCAAGAAAAAGAGTAGTATTTCACCAGATCGAAAAAGGAGGGCCTTATGCCCATCATTCGCGAACCTTTCGTCTTTAACCTTGGTCAGCCAGTAATCTGCTACGTTTTGGGAGCACCGGAAGACGATCTCCCAAAATCTCAAGACAAGCTACGACAGCTGATTCAGGAACTCATCCTACCGGCAACCAAAGAAGCTAACTCCGGCGGTCTGCTGAACATCGGCGAACTCGGATACTTCGTTGCCATCCTCTGGCTGGATGATGGCCGGCCAGCGGTTGATCTTTGGTGCTTCTTCAGCACAGAGAGCAGCGCCAACCCCGATGTCAACTTCACATATTGCAACGAGTACGGCAGCGAGCCAGCCGCTACGGTCACCTGCGGCGATTCGCTGATCATCCTGGGGATGGAGGAGCTCCAGCGCCGGACAAGCATTTCGCTCGACAAGTACATCAAAGGCCCACGGCCGATGTTGCCCGACCTCCTCTTGGCCACCGACGGCTAATGCCGCCAGCCCAAACCCAATGAAACCGCACGGTTCGCCCTGCGGTTTCTTCTTTTACTCCCCGAGTTCGTAACGGACAAAACGAGCAATGATGCTCCAACAGCTCGTCAACAAACCAAGGGCAGTTTTCCTATTTAATAAGAAAGAGCATCCGTAACCTAGGGTCACGGATGCTCTAAAAAGCGACGTTTCACTCCGTAGAGATCTCTACAATCTCGTCGAATAGGAACAGCCGATCAAGTTCAGACGCTCCTTGCTGGGCAACTTCCTCGCAGGTCACAGGTTTATATCCCGTCGAGTAATGACACAGAAAGTTCCAGTGTGACCCATAATGGTAATCTTGTTCCGGCTTCTTACTCTCTCGCCTTACATATCGTTCCCGACAGATATCTGGTGGGGTAGTAAAGTGCCAGCAGATAATTTTCTCCACCCCGATTCTACGCAAATCAGCTACAACCTCCGATCTTCGTTTTGGGGTCGGTAGCCACATGTCAACGATAGGTATACCACGGTAATGGCACATTACGTTTTTCACATGACGCCAAAACAGAATCCAGGCGTCATCCCGAAGAGAATGGTTGTTGTAGGCGTCAACCAGATGTTCGTGATTGGCTTTCAGGTAGTCTTCGGCATGTATGGGCAAGGTTTTCACACCATTCCATGCTTGCGTCTTGTCGGAAGAAGTTGTTTTACCGGCTCCTGGCCGGCCAACGGCAACAACGACAGTTGTGATTTTCATATGCACCCCAGAGAAACTCTGAAGTGATTATACGATAATTAGCCCTAATAATCTACGGTTGGGTATGGAAAGAATAAAATTCCCTATTTGCCGCGGTGTGCTTTTTTAATCTTCCAATAATCCGAAGCTTTGTCGCGGTCTTTGTTGAATAAACTTACTGGATACTTCTTAGCCGCTTTTTTAAGCTTTCTTTGCACCGAAGCGGCAATATCAATGTTGTGTTGTTTGGAAAAATACAAAAGATAAACCATAATGTCGGCGATTTCGTCAGCCAATTCCCTGTCGACGTTCTCGGACCTGTAGTCATCCCACTGAAATTTCTCCAGTAATTCGGCCGATTCAAGAGCAATGGAAATGGCCAAATTTTTCGCGCTATGGTGCTTTCCCCAATTCCGCTCGACCCTGAATTGTTCGGCTAGTTCTTTGAGCTCGTGAAGGGTCGTCTCTTTATCCTTCATACGCTCACAATATATCAAGAAAAAATCTTGTCCAGCACAGCAGAAACTAGCAAATGATTACTCCCCGAGTTCGTAACGGACAAAACGAGCAATCTTGATGTTTTCGCCTATTTTGGCGATGGCTTCGGTCAGAAGTTCTTTGATGGTTTTGTCTTGCTCGCGGAAGTATGGCTGCTCGAGCAACTCGTCAACAGTTTCCGGGTTCATCGAGGCAACTTGAATGGCGATGTCGTGGACGAACTTTTGAAAATCCTCGTTACGAGCCACAAAATCGGTTTCGCAACTAACCTCAACCAAAGATCCCAAACGGCCGGCATGAACGTAGGTGTCGATTAAACCTTGATTGGTTGAGCGGTCGGCTTTTTTGGCCACCGTCGACATACCCTTGGCCTTAAGAATTTCTAGAGCCTTGGTTTCGTCGCCGTTAGCTTCTTCCAGAGCATGCTTAACGTCATGAATGCCCAGACCAGTTTTGGCTCGAAGCTCTTTGATTTGCCCAACGCTGACATTCATTTTTTATCCCCTTTCTTTAGCTCGTCCGAAGACTTCGTCTTCGAGGCGGCTTCCGCCTTCTTGGCAGCTTTTTTGACTGGCTTGGCTTCGGTAGCAGCTTCTTCTGCTACCTCGGTTTTTAGTTTTTGGTTTTTAGTTTTTTCTTTATCAGCCGGTTTTTCAACAAGAGCCCGCAAAATCAGGTTCATCGCCTTGGCAGCGTCGTCGTTGGCCGGAATCGGGTAGGCAATTTTATCAGGGTTCATATCGGTATCGGTGATGGCGATAATCGGAATATTCAGCTGGTTGGCCTCGGCAATGGCGATTTTGTCGTCGCTGGCGCTGGCCAAAACAATCAGGTCGGGCATTTGTTTTAAGTTAATTAAACCACCCAAAAATCGGTGATAGTGATCGAGCTTGGCCTGGTTCTTGAGGCGATCCTTTTTGCTCAATTTGGCAGCCTTGTCGCTATTCAAGTAATCTTCCAGGTCTTTCATTCGTTTAATTGAGCTGATGATAGTCTGGAAGTTGGTCAGGGTGCCGCCGAACCAACGCTCGACGATATACGGCGAGTTGACGGACTCGGCGACTTCTTTAATGGTCTCACGAACCGCTCGTTTGGTGCCGACGAACAAAACCACTTTGTTTTCGTTCAAATATTTGTGCAGAACATTCTGTGCCTGCTCCAAAGATTTTTGGGTTTCTTCTAGGTTAATAATGGCGACGTTTTGCTGAACGGTGTAAATAAATTTACGGGCTTTCGGATAAATCAGCGAACGATGATGACCGAAATGGGCGCCAGAATCGGCTAACTCTAAAAGAGTCGGCATCGCCATTAGACTTTGTCTCCTTTTTTGGCGGCGGTTTGCTTGCTGGCAGATTTTTCTAGTTTTGCCCGGAAGCGATCAACGCGGCCGGCGGTGTCTACCATTTTCATTTTGCCGGTGTAAAGCGGGTGGCAAGCCGAGCAGATTTCCAAGCGAACCTCTGGTACAGTGGCGCCGATTTCAAAAGTGTTGCCACAAGAACAGGTGGCTTTGGCTTTTGGATAATACTGGGGGTGAATGTCTTTCTTCATGACTGATGACTAGTATACCAAACCAGTGCCTTGGTATCAAGGTTCGTTTCAAACTCTGTAAGGGGGAGGGACCTACTCGTGCAAGCGCTCCCTCCCTCTTACCATCTCCCACCCTTGCGCGTCCGGGCAAGCAGCCCAAGGTACAAAACCATCGCCCTTGCCGGAATCAGTCGCTGTGGCGGGCTCGGTTTCGACCATTTCTAACTTAAAATTGTCTGAAGGAAAAACCGCGAGCCCAGCACCTGGGACCCCCAGGACCAGCGAGCGTGTTTTTCTCCATGCCCGCGGCAACGAAACGTGCAGGATGAGGAGCGTTAGCTCCGGAACCGGAAGGCCAAGAAAATGCTACTTCAGGTATTTTCTTGGCCGAGGGATGTCTTTGGAGCGCGCTGCCTCGCAGGGTCGCCAACAAGTTGGCTCGCTTTCCTCCGCAAGCTCCGGAAAGTAAGCCCCTGGCCCTCGCAAAAAAGAAATAAAGTAATCTCGATTTTTAACCTATTTGTCAGGTATAATATGAGCATGAGTTCGGAATTAGAAAAACAACTTCAGGAGGCCGAGCATTTGGCCGAAAGTACCGACGACAGGGAGATTAAAGCCCTGGCTCTTGACGAGGTCGCCAAACTTACCAAAGAGCTCGACGAAGCCAACCCGCTCAATCAGCGCAACACAATTTTGGAGATTCGAGCTGGCACCGGCGGTGACGAAGCCGAGTTGTTCGCCCGCGAACTTTACCGAATGTATTCGCGCTACGCCGAACGCCAAGGCTGGAAGGTTGAGATCGTCGAGAATAACTTGTCCGAGCTGGGCGGCATTAAGTCGCTGGTGGCGATAATCAAGGGTAACCAAGTCTACGCCAAGCTGCGCTTTGAGGGCGGCGTCCATCGCGTCCAGCGCGTGCCGAAAACCGAAAAATCTGGCCGGATTCACACCTCGGCCGCCAGCGTGGTCGTGCTACCCGAGGCCAAGGACGTCGACGTCGCCATAAACCCACAAGACCTGCGCATTGACGTCTACCGTTCCGGTGGTCACGGCGGCCAGGGCGTTAATACCACCGACTCGGCGGTGCGAATTACCCATATTCCTACTGGCTTGGTCGTCACCTGCCAAGACGAAAGAAGCCAACTCAAAAACAAAGACAAGGCCATGGGCGTTTTGCGCTCGAGGCTTTGGGAACTTGAACAAGAGCGCGCCCAAGAAGCGGCCGGCTCGGCTCGGCGCGATATGATTAAATCCGGCGACCGAGGAGACAAAATCCGCACCTACAACTTTCCCCAGAGTCGCATTACCGACCACCGAATCAACAAAAGCTGGCACAACCTCGACGCCATTATGGACGGTGATTTGAACGACATCGTCGCCTCGCTCCAAGAAGCCAACCTCGCCCTAGGCTCTTCATGAATCTCCAGCGGCTAATTTCCACCGAGAGCCAGCGGCTGAAAGACGCCGGTTACGTCCACGGCGATCGGGAGGTGGCAATTATTTTAAGTAAACTACTCGGCATCGACAGCAACGAACTTTTCAACCGCTACGACAACGAAGTTAGTCCGGCTTTGGCAGAAACTCTCGAGAAGCAGGTTAGTCGCCGGCTCAAGGGCGAACCAGTCGCCTACATCGTCGGCACCCAACAATTTATGAGCTGGGAATTTTTGTCCGACCATCGAGCCCTAATTCCCCGGCCAGAAACCGAGACCTTGACCGAAACCGTCATCCGATTAATTCGGGCTCATCATTTAGAGGGCGGGAAATTTTTGGAAATTGGCACCGGCGCCGGCATTATTTCTATTTGCTTAAAAAAGCACTTCCCCGAGGCCGAGATTACCGCCACCGATATTTCAGACGAAGCTCTGGAGCTAGCTGAAGAAAATGCCAAGCGCTTGAAAGTTGACGTCAAGTTTGTCGAAAGCGACTTGTTTCAAAACGTCCCGAAAGATAAATACGATTTAATCGTCGCCAATTTGCCGTATGTGCCGACTCAAAAGCTGGAT
Source organism: Saccharimonadales bacterium (SeqCode) (assembly GCA_035510775.1). Lineage (GTDB taxonomy): Bacteria > Patescibacteriota > UBA1384 > 2-12-FULL-50-11 > 2-12-FULL-50-11 > DATKGP01. The sequence goes on along the minus strand of DATKGP010000043.1, from coordinate 3,435 downwards.
TTCGTCTCCGATCAAATCCTCGACTGGGAGCCGATGGTCGCCATCGAGGCTGGCGAGGATGGTTTGAAGTATCTCGAGCCTTTCCTGCGTCAGGCACCCAAGTTTCTGAAAAAAGACGGCATCATTGCCCTCGAGTTCTGGCACACCCACGGCGACCGGGTTTGCGATATGGTCGAAAAATATTTGTCCGAATACGGGGTGAAAATCGAAAAAGACCTAGCCGGTTTCGATCGTTACGCTATTATCCAGCCGAAGTAAAATAATCCCCCGCCGTAGCAGGGGGATTGAACGTCCGAACTTAAACCTAGCCCTCGTAGCAAACGGGAACGCTAGACCTCACTTCCTCCTCTTTTTTCTTAGCTCGCTCCATAAAAAGCAGGGTTTCCAGAGTTTCCTGATAGCTGATTGACTCAATCAAATACCAGTGATGGTATCCAGGAAAATGATCCTTAGTCTTCCAGTTGATCACCACTGGATGTTTCGCCCGAGGACGTTTGGACTTAGCTTTTTCTATCTCTCGATAGACAGTCGGCTGATCGGCCTCGGACACGTAGTGGTAGCATTCCACTTTCTCGACGTATTCAAGGGCCTGGGCATAGGTAGCCGTAACAGCTCGCAGACAGCCAATATCAACGTATTCGCCATAGTCTTTCATGCGAACTGCGTATAAGTCGACATCCGAATAGAGTCTCTTGAATTCATCGAGTAGCGCTTGTCGAGCTGCTTGAGATGCCGTTTTAGCCGCCTCGCGCATATCGTTACTTATTGCTGTAGTTAGTCCTCTTAAGACATCAGCCGACCATTCTTTTGAGCTTTCTGATTCTTGTGACATAAAGTGCCTCCTTCTTGCGAAAGTCTAACTGGATTGTACCTGTTCCCTACTTAATTTCAAGGTTTAACGACCCATAACGCCAACATTGCGGCTTCGATCGTTACGCAATTATTGCTTTAAGCAAAAGTTGACACAGCGGCTCAGTAAAATATACTTCTAGTGGCCAAACGTGACCAGACGACCCCTGCTGACAGGCGGGAAGGAGGAAACCGCTAAGGTGTACCCTTACTCAAAAGATATCACTCTACGTGAGCGGCTGGCTCTTTTTGTCGCCTGCCAAGCATTACACGGTCTCGGCTGGAGCCAGACCCCTGAACTTGAGCTTACGGCGATAACCCTAACCGGAACCGGAGAGTGTCTCTGTGAGACGGACGTAGTCTTTTCGCTCTGGGGAGGAGAAGAACTATTTAAAGGCATCGTCTCGATCCAGTACTACTATGCGAGTGCCATAGGCAATTTCTTTGTTGCTAAGGAGGGCCAGGCCATCGTCGACGACGGCATCTTCAGAGTTGTGTCGAATGGCCAGAGACTTAGAATCGAGTATGGTATTGGCTGACTAAAGCGCCCCGGCGGCTTCGCCGGGGCGCATCTCTTTTTTAAATATTTTTACTGTCCGACGCTGCCGAGAGTCAGATCAACAGTGCTTTCTTTGCCACCACGATTAATAGTCACGCTAATTTTGTCACCCGGGTTGTATTTGCGAATTATCTGATCCAGGGGGCTGGCTTCAGTGACGCTGTCGTTGTTGATTTTGGTGATAACATCGCCTTGCTTAAGACCTGCCTTGTCGGCGGGCGAACCGGAAACTACCGCCGCACCGCTGCTGTTGTAAACCAAGGCGCCTTGATTGGTTGATAGGTTCAAGTCTTTGGCGATTAGCTCGGTAACAGTCTGATACTGCACCCCGATGTACGGGCGAATGATTTTGCCGTTTTTGCGGTAGGAATCGAGGTCTTTTTGGACTTCATTGGAAGGAATAGCGAAGCCGATATTCTGGGCGTTGCCGACGATGGCGGTGTTTATCCCCATTACCTGGCCTTGGATGTTCAGGAGCGGGCCACCGGAGTTACCGGAATTAATGGCAGCGTCGGTTTGAAGCAAGCCGTCGAGCGTCTCGGTGTTACCGGAGCTGTCGCTCGGGGTGGCTTGGCGATTTTTGGCCGAGATTACCCCAACGGTGACGGTGTTTTGGTACTCGCCCAGGGCGTTGCCGATGGCAATTACCCACTGACCGACTTGGGCTTGGTCGGAATCACCTAAATCAACCACTGGCAAACCTTTGGCGTCAACTTTGACAAAGGCCAAATCAGTCACCGGGTCAGTTGCCGCTATTTGGCCAGTGTAGGTTTTGCCGTCTGAAGTGGTCACCACAAAATTGCTCCCACCAGTCACCACGTGTTTGTTGGTGGCAATCAGGCCATCGGAAGTGAGAATGAAGCCCGAGCCAGAGGTTTGGGCGGTTTGGCTGCCAAAAATGGTATTGACTGTGGTGGCGCTGGTAATGCTGACCACCGAGGGCGAAACATCGCTCGAGGCTTTGATAATCGCCGAGGATTCCTCGACGACGACTTTTTCCGTCTTGGTGGTGGAGATATTAAACGTCTGTAAGTTCTGCAAGCCTAGGTGGTTGCGCAGGCTCTGCCCGGCCGGTGTACCGGAAAGAAAGAACAGGGTGGCGAAAGTCGCCAAGATGCCGACGATAAAAACCGCTAGGGCTCCGAGCACCAAAATCGGCCAACTTCGCTTGGGGTTCTGCATCTTTCTTATTATTTTTTGTGTTCTTGAGATTTAGCTGAATGTCGCTCTTCGTGCATGCTGCGCAGCACACTATGCAAAGCGGTTGAGATTGTCCCGATATTGACGATGGCCGGGACGATATCTCGCACAAAAGCCTTGAAAGTCTCCTGCAGGTGCTCGAGTTTGTAGACCAAACGATTGGCTCGGTAGAGCAGGGAGATTAACAAAATTACCGCCACCACGAAGCCGACCAGAACCGTCACCATCAAACCGTTAATGACATTTCCTACCATCTACCCTCCAGTATGATTATTTTTGCCGCGTTTTTCCAGCACTATCCACGGGTTTTTGTCGAAACTTGAATTGGGAAAAACATGCAGCCGGCCTTTGTCGTCTCGAAGCCGAATCTTGCGAGCGTCCATTTGCTCGATTAGCCCTTCGATGTCGCCGACTTTAAGCCGATCGCCGACGTTGAAATCTGGGTCTTGAGCCAGGAAAATACCCGAGAAGAGATCCTGAATCAACGAGCTGCCGCCGACCGAAACGGCGATGCCGGCGATGGCGACGGTGCTCGAAAGAGCGAAGGCGACTTGAGTCAGCCCAACCTGCTGCAACAGAGCGGCCAGCAAAAAAATCCACAGGCCAATGTCGATGACCTGCATCAAGATGCCCTTCATGGCGGCGTTGGCCCTGGAGACTTTAATCAAGCCGTGGACGACCGACTTGATGATAACAATGAGCAGGTAGCCAAAAATTAGTGTCAGAATCAGCTGGGGCAGTTTGTCCCAGGCGCAGAGCAAGACGTTATAAACACCGTCCATGAAACTCATAGTTTCATCGTAGCACAAGAGTTGGGTTGTTTCTTT
>DATKGP010000042.1:0-2712 GCA_035510775.1 Saccharimonadales bacterium (SeqCode) | reverse complement strand
TGAAACTAAAAAGAGAGCGGAATTTATACATATGTATCCCTTCCCCTCTCAATAACTTTCTATTTTTTTAATTTTGCTCGACATTAGCAAGATACCAAGCAATTAGATTCTGTCAAGGGGGTAGAGCATATGCTTTACTTCTGTTGTTAAATTATGTAAACCGTTCTTGTATGATACTAAACCTGAAGAGAGTAATTAACAGATAGAGATGATATTAAATACGATTGTTAACAGACTTAAGGCATATGCCACGGTTTTAATGACGGGGCGAGTTATGTTGATTGCTGGTCTCGTGCTTTTACTAATTGTGCTGATTTATCTGGTGCCGATAATTAGCGGTTTATTCTTCGGCCGACGAAAATACGCTAAAAAATTTCTTGAGTTAACCTTCCCTTCTGGCGGCCAGTCAGCGGTCGCAACCGAACATCTTTATAGTTTGCTCCACGCACGGTCAAAACAACGAAGCATCATTGAGCGGTTGTTGGGCGTAAAGAAGCTTTACTCACTGGAGCTAGTTTCGACCGCCCGTGAAGGCATTCGCTACATTGTGGTGATACCAGAAAAGGAAGCGGAAATAATGCATCGAAGCTTGCTGTCTTATGTCCCGGGCATAAAAGTTAAGGAAATCAGTGACTACTTGGAAGCTGCCGGCAAGAACGAGAAAATGGTTCAGTGTATCGAGCTAAAACTTTCGTCCGATTTTGTTCTGCCGCTTCGTAGTCAACAGACACTCGACGAGTACGATCCGCTGGCGCATCTAATCGGTCATATGACGAAGTTAGCTCCCGGAGAATTGGTTGCATTTCAAATCGTCGCTACGCCGATAGTAGCATCAATCCATCGCGGGGCGACGAGAAGGGTCGGCCAACTAAAGAACAGTATTTATCGTGAGGCGAATCTCTCAACCGTTTTGAATGCCGGAGCGGCCAACAACGTTCTTCAGTTTTTAGGCAACGTTTTAAAACTAATCATTTCCATCCCTTCACTTATCTTCGACCCGGGCAATAAAAACATCCCAGTTTTCCAAAACAAGGACATTAGTAATAAGAGATCGGTCAATCCGTACGAAAAAGAGCTGGCCGAAAACATCAAGCACAAAATTGACCAGCAACTCTTTGAGACATCCCTACGTGTTCTCATAATAGGTAAGTCAGGTGAAGGACGAGCCAAGGAACTAACCGCCGCTTTTCAGTCATTTGCTAGCTCCCAGCAATCGCTCATCCCACGAAAGCCATTGTCTTCAAAGACGCGCCTAACACACTTTAACCAGCGACAGTTGACAGCTAGCATCCTTAATCCGAACCCGATTTTATCCACGGCCGAAATTGCCGGGCTGTACCACTTTCCTCATTCCGACGCGGCCCAAGCGGAAGATTTAGCTGGCTTGAAAAGCCCGGAACTGCCGGCGCCGCTCGTGCTCAAGAATCAATCAGATCTCGACGTAGTTTTCGGTTTAAACAATTACGGCGACCACCTGACGCAGATTGGTCTAACCGATGATGAACGGTCGCGACATATGTATTTAATTGGTCAGACCGGTGCCGGCAAATCAACCGCGATTTATCACATGGCTAGCGGGGATATCCAAAAGGGCAGGGGCTTAGCCGTAATCGATCCGCACGGTGATCTGGCCGAGGATCTTTTGGCAAGCGTGCCACAAACCCGAATTAACGACCTAATTTACTTTAACCCGTTCGACATCCGACACCCAATCGGCGTTAATCTGCTCGAACTGTCAGCCGATCTGGAAGGGGATGAGCTGGAGCTGGAAAAGGAACTGGTCTGCGAAAGCGTCGTCTCAATATTTCGCCGCGTTTTTAACAAAGAAGAACATTCCGATGCTCACCGAATCGAATATATTTTGCGCAACACTATTCACACCGCCTTTACCGTCGAGAATGCGACGATTTTTACGGTCTACGAGCTACTTAACCACCCGAAATTTCAAAAACAAGTTGTTAGCCAGCTAACTAATGAAGATCTTAAGCACTTTTGGAAAAACGAATTCGGTAAAGCCGGCAATTACCAAGTTGTTAAGATGGTTTCCGGAGTTACTGCGAAGATCGGCCGCTTTTTGCTATCACCGATTGCCAAGAGAATCCTTGAACAGCCACACTCGACAATTAATTTTGATGACATCCTAGACGGCGAGAAAATTCTAATTTGCAACTTAGCCGAAGGTAAACTAGGCGAAGATACCTCCCAGCTTTTAGGTACGATGGTTATCGCCAAGATTCACCAGGCCGCTTTGCGCCGGGCTCGAAAAGAAGCTTTAAGCCGCAAACCGTTCTACTTGTTCGTAGATGAGTTCCAGAACTTCGCTACTTCGTCGTTTACTAAGCTCTTGTCGGGCGGACGTAAGTTCGGTCTTCGTATCACGATTGCCGAGCAATCGACAGCTCAACAATCGGACCGATCGATCGTCAACGTCATCCTAGCTAATACCGGCGTTATGGTCTGCTTCCGCACCGCCAGCCCGATCGACGAGGAGCTGATGCTCTCACAGATGTCACCGACCGTAAAACCCGGCGAGATCGGCAATCTGCCCCGCCATCATTTCTATATGAGGCTGGCCGCCATCGAAGCCGAAAGCCCGTTCTCCGGCGAAACCATTCCAATCAATCACACCAAAGATGTTAAGAAAGTCGAACGCCTCATTGCGGCTTCCCGTAAAAACTACGCCATCGACTACCACGATAATGAATCCTCCCC
>DATKGP010000041.1:0-24391 GCA_035510775.1 Saccharimonadales bacterium (SeqCode) | reverse complement strand
AAGCGCTACACCGATGGCCACATTCACAAGATGGGTACGTGGAAGACGCTTAGCCAGTTCGCGACTTGGCTTTACGATGAGTGGATGAGGCTCGAGAAAAACGGCAACGGCCGGTAAGCTTGGGCAACGATTGAGCCGCCGAGTATATCGTTGTCGAAAGACTACACAACTCGTGGCGGCTCCCACGGATCGACTAGCGGTGCTCTGGTGAAAACCTTCAAGTGACTTGTCGATCCAACATCAGTGCGGCGGCATCCGCCGCCGCACGAAAGCCAACAAATCTTCGACTGGGAAATTTTTCCTTACGGGACGACTGTTGGCTTCCCTGTCGGGACGTTCATTGTATTGTGGCGACAAGCCACTCCGTCATGGGTGTCTCGACCCTTTAAGCGGACCTTGCTATTCTGGTGGCTTGCCACTCTCTGGTATATGTTCGTCTTCCCAATCCCTCTTCGAGGTGCATATCTTTTAACAGATTAGACCACGTCAGAGGGATTCCCAGCCCCGTGCCATTTAGTGCGGGGCGTCTCTTTGCCCTAAAAATTCAAGAGTTGGTGATTGGTTTTGAGCCACTTTTCGGCTTCTTGGTACTTTGGGACGTACTTGGCCAATTCCGCCCAAAAATGCTGGGAGTGGTTCATATGAACCAAATGCGACAATTCGTGGTAGATAACGTAATCCGAAACCCAATCCGGGGCTTGAATTAACCGCCAGTTGAGCGAAATTGTCGTGCGGCTAGAACACGATCCCCAGCGGCTCCGTTGATCGGCAATCCGAACCTTCGCAACGTCGAGATTGGCGACATCGCAAAGCAGTTTTACTCGCTCGGGAAAATATTTTTTGGCCTGGTCACGATACCACTTTTCCAGTATTTGCCGAACTTTCTGGTGATCTTCACTGTCGCAGGTCACAATCAATTTTTCGCCGGAAAAAGCCATCCCGGCTTTTTGGGCTGTGGTTACGTTGAGGCGAAACTGATACTCGCGACCATGAAAGAAAAGCTTTTCTTGACTGGCTGTTAGATTCCGGCGTTTTTCCAAGATTTGGTTGGTTTTTTCCTCAATCCAGTCTTGGTGCTTGGCAATGAAGGCTGTGATGACCCTTTCGGGCGTAAAGCGGGGAGCGGTCACGGAAACTTTACCGTCGGGCAAAACTCGCAGTTTCAAACTTCGAGCCGACGAAAAACGCTTCACAACAATATCTTCAAGATTCATCATCTTTGCAGAGTAGCAAGAGCTCACCCGCGAGGCGAGCTTTGTCTTGCCAGTAATTAAAATTAATTACCTTAGCCAGATATACCAGATCACACCGTAGATAACGACCGCCAGAACGACGATCCAGACTAGGGTGGTAACCCAGCTACCCTTTTTCTCCTCCGGCATCGTCATCGGAGCTGGCGCGGGTGCGGCCGGCTGCGATGGAGCGGGGGTCGGCTGTTGCGATTGCTCGCCAATGGGTTCGTCCATACTTATACCTTGACGAGTAAAAAACGGTTTGTCAAATGTGATAAAAAATTCAGGGCTTAACCGACCTAAACTAGAGCTTTGGAAACAATATGCGCAGCCGACAGCAAGGAAATATCTGGCGAATTGTTTTGGCACAATGCGCCTCTCTAGATTTTTTTGACTATTTTTGGGAAAATATACCTTGTGCACCCGTAGCTTACTACGAGCCACTGATAGATGGCGAGGAGCGAGTCCCGAGTTTACGAGGGACGAGAACTGGTTTAAAGCGCCTAAAATAGTATGCAGCCGTAGCTCAGTTGGTTAGAGCGCCGCCCTGTCACGGCGGAGGTCGCGAGTTCGAGCCTCGTCGGCTGCGCAACGTTATACCTGTCACGGAGGTCGCCAGTCCTCCGCTCGCCGCTACAAAACGATTAGGAATATTGTATCGTTTCTCGCGGCTTCCGTTCGCGACTCGCTCGCTCGTCGCTCATGGTCGGGTGCGCTATATTGGAATATAGGTCTTAATTTTATAGTTGTGCTCGACGCCGGTCAGCCAGTCGGAGTAGGTCTCGTAATTGCTGCCGGTTTTTTCCGTCACCTGAATAATGTGATAGCCAAACTGGCTCTGAATCGGGTCAGAAATCTGATTAACCGGCAGAGAAAAAGCCGCGTCCTCAAAAGCTTGGTTAATTTGACCGGCCAGCTCGCCCTTGGTCCAGTAACCCAAATCACCGCCGGTGTCCTTGGTTTGGGCATCTTGACTGTACTGCTTGGCAACCGCGGCAAAATCTGTGCCGGCAGCCAAGGCGGCCTTAGCTTGATTGGCGGCGCTTAAATCGGAAGTTAGAATATGCCGAACTCTAACTCGGGTTAAAACGGCGCCTTTGACTTTTTCTTGAAGCAATCGCTCGGCCAGAACGTCTTTGAATTCCGAGACGCTCATCCCGTAGAGTTGTTCGATTTTCTGCTCAAAATTGTCAGTCTTGGCTTTTTGGGCGTTGTAGGCCTGGTTAATCTCGTCGGTACTGACGGTTACGTTGAGTTTTTTGGCTTCAAAAAGCAAAACCTGATCCTCGACTAGACCCTGCATAATTTGCGAACGAAGCTCGACGTCGGTCGGTGGCTTAGAAGTAGCGTCGCTGGGGACTTGGCCGTTGAATGTGTCCAGGAAACGTAGCCGTTGGAAGAAACGGTGGCTCCAAATCACGGAATTGTTTACTCGAGCGGCTGGATACGGATAAAGAATGCTCAAAGTTTCAGTGAACCGTCCCTCGGTTTTTTTGTGATAAACCAAATAGTAGCCGAGCGAGCCGAAGATTACGTAAATTACTAAAACTAACAGCGCCAAATCGACAAAAATTGCCGACGGGTTCATGGCGTGGCGCTGAATGTAGGCCTCCAAAAACGGCACGTGCAGCCGCAGCCAAATCCAGAATTTTTTCAGATAATAGCCGATCCACCGGCACAGGGCGACGATTACCTGCCAAACAACCATAAAGAAGTTCTTCACCGTGCCTAGAAAGGTAGTAGCTGCGGGTAGTTTGCCCATATAATTGTTCCTACTATTACAATAGCAGCAACGCCGATATAGACAAAATGGGCGACCCAGGCCAGCCGGCTGGAATCTGGTTGAAAGCGAAACATCTGCCAAAGGCCGTAGAAAATTACCAGGAGGATTGAAGTCCGGTTGAACATCGAGACTGGCCAGTACGAAACCAGCATCTGGGCTTGGGCGATGAGAAAAGCCAAGATAAGCCAGTAAGAAATCTGTCGCCAGCTTTTTTCTCGCCGGGTTAAATAATGCTCGGCCGCCTGGCCGATAATCAAGACCGTGCCGGCGGTCATTAGGGAAATTAGTAGGGGGTTAAACTGGCGGACGATTTCAAGGTAGTTAATAAGTAGCAGGGTAAAGGCGAAGGTACCGAAAAAAAGCGGCTCGTAGATGTCAGCTAGGCTAAAACCAATTAAAATTGCCAAAGCGATAACTAAGGCGACTTGGGCGGTGACGGTCGGCAACCATCGCCAGGCCACCGCCAAGCCGGCAATGTCAACCAGCCAAAAAATCACTATGTAGTATCTTGGTCGGGTCATCACCTTACTTTTACTTTACTGCGTAGTCTTTGCCAAGAGTAACGATAATATCGGCGCCGGAAGTATTGGAGCTAGGAATCTTGCTGCTCTTGGTGAGCTTGAAGCGTTTTTCCAGGAGTTTTAGCGAGTACGGCTTGTTGCCGCTATCCTGAACGGCAGTGGTGGCTTGAGTTGTCGCCGCGACCAAGTTGCCGATGACGTTGTAGCCGTGTGATTTTAGCAAGGTGGCGACAGTGGTGCCGGTACCGGTCTTGCTGGTGGCGTCGACGACTAGAACTTTGGCCGCTTCTTTGATAACGTTCGGATCGGTAAAGACTGTCAGGGTCAGGTCCTGAATCTCGCTGTAATCACCCAGACCCTTTTTGGGAACAAGAATGTAGGCGCCGTTGCTGGCAACACCGTTTTTCAGCGGGCCGGTGTCACTAGTATCTAACACCAAGGTTTTGGTCTCTTTGCCGTCGACGTCTTTGAGAAGCAAAGCGAACTTGGCCATGTCGGTGGTGGAGATGTCGGTCTTTAGGTGGTTACCCAAAGAGGTGATGATGCTGGTGATTTTAACGGGGTTGGTCAAAATATTGAGAGTCAGAGCCTTCTGGCGGGCGGCGCTTAACACCTGCTGCTGCCGACGTGATCGGTCAAAGTCGCTGGTAGTCTCGCGCGAACGAGCGTACTTAAGAGCGGTCGCTCCGTCCATCGTCTGCAAGCCGGCCTTAATATCGATTGGGGCGTAGTTAACCATGTTGGCGGCCGGGTAAAGCGGGTCGTAAAGTCTTTGAGTGACGTTAATCTGGACGCCGCCCAGGGTGTTGATGATATTTTCAAAACCAGTGAAGTCCATCTTGATAAAATAATGTATCGGCAGGCCAATAATACTGCCGACCATATCTTTGACGGCCGCTCCGCCTGGGTCGACACCGCTAGAACAGGCCTTGATCTTGCAGTAAGCGGTGCCGTTGGAATAGACTTCGTTGATTTTTCCCCACGTGCCGTCGACGCGTTTGACGTACAGATCGCGTGGTATCGACATCATGGCCATGCTCTTATTTACTGGGTCGATAGAGATAACTTCCATCGTGTCGGTAAGGTTGCCACCGGGATGAGCGTCGCCGCCGACACCGAGAAGCAAAACGTTAATTCGGCTGTCGCCCTCGGAGTTGACGTCGTTCAAGGAGATTGAGCCGTTTTTAAAGAAAGCTGGTTCGTCGGACCCGTTGGTTGAGCCGATTTTTTTAAAGGCGAGGAATCCGGCCGTCCCAACCCAACCCAAAATACCGACGATGATAATCACCAGCGACCAAATTACCCAACGAAGCCAGCGATGGCCGCCCGGGTTGATGTTTCGAGTTGAGCTGACTGGTTGGGGATTGGGTCTGGTAATATCGGCGTTGACGATAGTGATTTTATTGCGTCGTAAAAAGCCCATGTTTATCCAGTCTAGCAAGGTTTTTCTTGTGTGGTAAGGGGAACGGCTTTAACGGCGGCGATTTTGACGTATTGGTGTTCGGACCAACGGCGTAAATCTTTCAAGGCAGCCTCCAAACTCGGCGCCGAGACTTCGATGATTGGTAACGTTCTGTCCCAGGCCAAAGTATTGGCGACGGTCACACCGACCCGGGTACCAGTCAGTGAGCCGGGCTGGTTGAAGACCGCCAAGGCCTTAATGTCCTCAATTTTCAAACCTGAACGAGCCAGGAGTTTAGTAATAAGAGTCGGCAATTCCTGGGCTCTGACCGGCTCGGATTCAATAAAAGTCTCGTTTTCGGTTACCAGCGCCGCTTCGCTGCGATCGCGCTCGGTAGAGTTAATTACCAAAATTGTCTGAAAAGGTGAGTCGGCGGATTTTGTCATCGATTATCTTTAGGCTAATTTTTTTTGTGTGTGGTGGCAAATATTCTTGAGCCACCGCCGGCCATTCAACGAAAACCAACTGATCGCTCTGGCGATATTCTGACCAATCGAAGTTATCGAGCTCTTTACCAGTTAAACGATACAAATCTAAATGAACAATGGCTCGAATTTTTTTGTGTTCAAGCGGGTAGCGATGCTCGAGCACAAATGTCGGGCTGTTGACTCGTCCAGGGTAATTTAAAACCTTGAGAATTGCCTGAATCAGGGTCGTCTTGCCGGTGGCTATATTTCCTTCAAAAGCCACGACATCACCAGGTCGCAAGTTTTTGGCAATTTGACGCGCGACTTTATCGATTCGCTCAAGGGAGTACTCTAATCTTTCCACACCTAAAGTATATCAGTTTCTTCCTTGTTCCCGGGCTAGGATTCGAACCTAGGTTAGCGGCGCCAAAGGCCGCTGTCCTACCAGGTCGCTCACTTTGTTCGCTCGCACCTCGCTTCGCTCGCACCTCGCTTCGCTCGTCGTAGACGACACGCTTTTGTTCGGGGACTAGGATTCGAACCTAGATTAGCGGCGCCAAAGGCCGCTGTCCTGCCATTAGACGATCCCCGAGCACTGGCTAATTTTACCTTTTTTAGGAGTATTTGTCAGCCGGTTACGAAAAAATCCCCTTGCAGGGATATTTTTCGGAAATCGGTAAGCCGGATTCTGTTTGATTAGTCATCTATCTGTGAAGTCAAAGACTTCACTTGAGTCGCGTAAACGCGACATCTATTGCGACATGGTCAAATGTTTCCAGTCGAGCTTGTATCTGTCGGGTGGTCTTTGTCCTTCCTGTTCGGAAGTCTAAATACGTTCCCATGAAACACTTGATCCGCATATCTTGCATCACGCCGGGTTTCGCTGCGCTTGAACATTACTGCCAAGCTTGTAGTCTCTTACACTACTCTTTTCACCTTAACCCATGCTACGCATGGGAATTATCATTTTTCAATTTTCAGTTTTCAAATAATTATCAATTGTCCAATTTTCAGTAAAAATTTATAGATTGAAAATTAAATGGTAATTGTAAATTGCTAATTGAAAATTCCACTGCGCAGCAGGGGATGTTTTGTCTCTGTGCTACTTTCCCTTGCCTTGCGACAGCCAGCCGTTAGCTGGGGCGCTACTCTGTGATGTCCGGACTTTCCTCACTTGTTAAGGCGCGACTAATTCGACTTCGCCAAAATTGTATCAGTAAATGGTTAAAAAGTCAAGAAACAGACTTGACAAGGCATATGCTTTCGGCGTAAATTTTGGCTAGCATCAAACCGCAGACGTTCTCAGGGCACGAGAAGGTGCCCACGAAGAACCAAGTGTTGGTGAAAGGCTTGCGGGAACGTGCTTTGTACTCCTTTCAACGTTCCCGCGCTTTTTCCCCTCCCAACCAAGTCAGCCGGTGCCACTCGCACGGGCCGATTTCCTTTATTTTTGCTCGATGTCTCACAGTGCCGTAACCAGCGTTATCAGCCCAACCATAATCGGGAAATTTTTGGTGCAGTTTTTTCATTAAATTGTCGCGGTAAACTTTAGCGACGATTGAAGCGGCGGCAACCGGATAAAATAGCTGGTCGCCCTTGGCGGCGGTGATGTATGGGAGGGATTCTAAATTAAAAAAATCTGTCAGAACCAAATCGGCGTAAATATTTTCCAGAGCTCGGTTGTAAGCGAGTCTTAAGGCCGCCGAGACGCCCAAACTGTCTATCTCCTGATTACTGGCTTGGCCAATTTGAAGTTGTCTGGCAGCCCGGCGAATATCAGTGTTCAAGCTCTCGCGCTTAACGGCGGTTAGTAATTTCGAATCGTCAACGCCGAAAATTCTTTCGTCAATTTCTACCGCGGCGACCACCATTGGCCCAGCCAAAGCGCCGCGACCAACTTCATCGACGCCAATAATTCGACTGTAGCCGAGTTTCTTTAATGATTGGTAGAGCGGCCAAGACGGCGCCATACCATATCTTTAGGCCTTTTTCTTGGTGGGAGCAACTTCGGTAGCCAGTTCTTTGAGATACTTGCCGGTGACAGACTTGGCGCAAGCCATCACTTGCTCGGGGGTACCGGCAACAATTAGCTCGCCGCCGCGATTTCCGCCGTCCGGACCAAGATCGATAATCCAGTCGGCGCAGCGGATAACTTCCAAGTTGTGCTCGATAATTACCACCGTGTTGCCGCGATCAACCAGCTGAAAAAGCACGTACAGCAGGCGCTGAATATCTTCAAAATGCAGACCGGTGGTAGGCTCGTCGAGAATATACAAAGTTTTGCCGGTCTCCCGCTTGGCCAGCTCAGCGGCTAATTTAATTCGTTGAGCCTCGCCGCCAGAGAGAGTGGTGGCCGGCTGACCCAAACGGACGTAGCCCAAGCCGACAGCGTCAAGAATCAAAAGTTTTTCTCGAACTTCGGTTTCGGTGTCAAAGAATTCTAAAGCTTCAGCCACGGTCATATCGAGGATTTCGCTGATGTCTTTGTCTTTGTACTTAATTTCCAAAGTTTCGGCGTTGTAGCGTTTGCCGCGGCACTCGGTACAAGGCACGTAAACGTCCGGCAAAAAGTTCATCTCAATCTTAATCTGGCCGTCGCCTCGACAGTTCTCACAGCGTCCGCCGCGCAGGTTAAAGCTGAAACGCGACGGATCGTAGCCGCGGTTTTGGGCGTCTTTAGTCAGGGCGAAGAATTCGCGAATTGGTCCCAGGGCGCCAGTGTAGGTGGCCGGGTTAGAGCGGGGCGTTCGGCCGATTGGCGACTGGTCGATATTGATAATATTGTCGATGTTTTCCAGACCGGTGATTTCTTTATGGGCGGCCGGATCGGTAGAAGAGCCGTGAAAATGTTTTTCTAGGGCGGTAGCGAAAGTGTCCTCGACGAGGGTCGATTTACCAGAACCGGAGACGCCGGTGACGCAGATGAGCTTATTAAGCGGAAACTCGGCCGTAATATTTTTTAAATTGTTCCCGGTGGCGCCAACGAGCTTGATCGACTCTTGGTCGTGCTCGTGGCGGTGATCCGGCCGATCGATGATTTTTCGGTTGCTCAAATAGGCGCCGGTAATAGATTTCTCATCGGCCTTAATCTCGGTTGGGTTGCCGTGAGCGATAATCTCTCCGCCCAATTCTCCCGCACCCGGACCCATATCAATAATGTAATCGGCCTCGAGCATTGTTTCCTTATCGTGCTCAACAACAATGACGGTGTTGCCGCGGTCGCGCAGCTCCTTGATGGTTTTTAAAAGTTTTCGGTGGTCGCGGGCATGCAAACCGATCGACGGCTCGTCAAGAATGTAAATAATGCCGGTCAAGCCCGATCCAAGCTGGTTGGCCAGACGAATTCGCTGGGCTTCACCGCCGGCCAAGGTCGAGGTGGTTCGGTCGAGTGTCAGATATTCCAGGCCGACTTCCAATAGGTAGTTCAAACGACTGGAGATTTCCTTGATAATTGGCTCGGAAATGGCTCGATAGTTCTGGGCAATTTCTTTATCAGTGGCCAGTTTTTTGAAGAATTCGGCCGCCTCCTCGATGGTCATGGCGGTAACGTCGATGATATTTTTCTTGTCTAGCAAAATTGACAGAACCTCGGCGCGTAGGCGCTGACCGTGGCAGACGTCGCAGACTTTCTCAATCATATATTTTTCAATTTCCGAGCGGAGATATTCGGAATCGGTCTCTTGGTAGCGGCGTTCCAGATTGGGGATAACCCCTTCGAAAAGTTCGGTTTCGCCTCCACTGACTGGCGGATTTGTCGGTTTTTCACCTTCAGGCTCTTTTTCGCCGTACAAAATCACTTGGACAATTTTTTCGCTCAACTCACTGATGGGTTTATCGAGACTAAACTCGTACTTGGCCGAGATTTCTTTCAAGGCCTTTTGGTACCAGCTGGTCTGCGAGGTCGAGCGGCTCCACGGGCGAATCGCCCCCTCGGCTAGGGTCAGCCGAGGATTGGGGATAACCAGCTCCGGGTCGGCCACCAAACGAACGCCTAGACCCTGACAGATTTGACAGGCGCCTTCTGGGTTATTGAAAGAAAAGAGTCGTGGCTCGATTGAGGGAAACTGCCAACCGCATTTGTTGCAGGCGTATTTTTGAGAATAGAAACGTTCTTTGTTGTCGGCGCCGGTGGCGACGATTAGGCCGTTACTGACTTTCAGGCCTTTCTCAACGGTTTTTAAAAGCTCGACGAAAGCCACGTCGCGAAACTGATCATCACCGATTGGAAAATCAACGTTGCCGATGAAAAATTCCAAGGTATGTTTCTTGTTTTTATCGACTTCCAGAGCCACGCCCTCGTCGATATCCATCTCCACGCCGTCGAAACGAACCTTCAAAATTCCCATCTTCTTGCCTTGCTTGAGGTGATATTTGTGCTCACCCTTACGGCTCTGCAGAACGATGCTGTAAATCTTGACCTGAAGTTTGTCGTCGCCAGAAAACTCCATCATAATCTGCTCGGCAATCGCCTCGTGGCTCTGTTGTTTGATAGGAATATGGCACTTTGGGCAGAACGGTTGGCCGATTCTTGAGAAAAGCAACCTTAAAAAGTCATAAATCTCGGTGGTGGTAGCAACGGTTGAGCGCGGGTTACGGGCGGCGGTTTTTTGGTCGATGGCAATGGCCGGCGCCAGGCCGTCGATGTAATCAAAATCCGGCTTTTCGATTTCGCTCAAAAATTGTCGGACATACGAAGACAGGCTCTCGACGTAACGTCGCTGGCCTTCGGCAAAGATGGTGTCAAAGGCAAGGGATGATTTTCCCGAGCCACTCAAACCAGTAATTACGGTGAACTTGTTCTTAGGAATGTCCACCGTCAGGTTCTTTAGGTTATGAGTTCGAGCCCCGACAACGCGAATTTTTTCTAAAGTATTCACGGCGAAATTATAGCAGGAAATTATTAGCTAATGCAAGGGTCATCAACCCCTTGCATTAAGCCATTGCAAGAGTCATAAGCCCCTTGCAAAAAACCATTGCAAGGGTCATCGACCCCTTGCAAATAATTCAACTTGGGCTAAAAAAAGGAAGTAGCCCAAAAGAACAAAAAATAACGGAGGAGGAGAAAGGATGAAGAATATGCCAGGAGAAGAGTCGAACGGACCCGGCACCGTCGTAGGCGTTAACGTCGCCTTAACCGGGACTTTGAAGGATCAGAACGACATCGTCGTTCACGGAATGGTTGATGGTGAGGTGGTTTCGGAAAAGACCGTCACCGTCGGGCAGACAGCCCAGGTGAAGGGGCCGGTTAAGGGTCAGTTAATAATGGTGGCCGGAGTTGTTCGCGGCTCGATCGAAGCTGGTGAAAAGCTCGAAGTCATCCAGACCGGCAAGATTTACGGCAGCATCCACACCAAGGATTTGGTTGTTCACTCCGGAGCGACCATTATCGGCAAGGTGACGATGCGCGACGAGACCGAAGAACCGGAAGTCGCCGAAGAGCCCGCCGGCGAAGAACCGCTGACCGAAGCCGAGCCAGAAGTCGAGACGAATAACGCCGAAGACGCTCTTAAGCCAGACGAAGAGTAAAGGCGATATCTTTTCGAGATGTATTACTACATCCTCGAGTCGCCGCAAAGTCGGGCGGTTCGTCAAAACTATCAGAAGCTGCGTGATATCCTGACCAACATGAGTATCGTTGGTGAGGTTGTCTCGGCCAGTCCGGCTCGGACACCCGAGGAGCTGGCGATGATGGGAATGAGCAAAGGCTACTCGACAATTGTCGCGGTCGGCGGTGATCACCACATTAATCAAATTGCCACCGCCGTTGTCGGCCGAGCGGCTTTGGGGATTATTCCCATGGGTGCTACGCCACTAGTCACCGACATTATCGGCACCGACGATGTTCGCGAAGCGGCGGAAATTCTAAAGCACCGCCGCCTGACCGAGCAGAGCACCGTTTTGGTTGAGCCGGAGACACTGCTTTTTTTGGACGGCGAGATAAACTCGCCTACTTTGGCCAAGGCCAGCCTGGTGGTTGATAACCGAGTCCGGGCTCATGCCTATTTTAATAAACTGACCGTCAACCGATTTTTAGAGGTTAAACTGGAGTCGACTCACAAGATGGAAACCAAGAAACTTTTCGGCATTTTTGGCCAGGCGCCGAGGGAAGTTAAATCGGAAAGTCTTTTTCATGGTAAAAATATCCGCATCGTCACCGACCCGATTCTGCCACTGACGGTTACCGGTGAACCGGTCGAGCAAACCCCCCTACAACTCCGAGTAATTCCGGAGTCCTTGAAAGTTATCACCAAACGTGGTACATTTCTTGAGTAAATGGGAATGTTCCAAATACCCGTAACGTATGTACGTTAACCGAAAGCAATTCCGGTATTTTGATTGTAGGAGAGAAAATAGAACGCAACTTACGCCTTAACGAAGAGATTACCGCCCGCCAAGTTCACCTTATTATGGAGGACGGTCGTTCGGTCGGAACGGTCTCGCTCGATCAGGCAAGGTATCTAGCCGCTCAATACGATCTTGATTTGGTTGAACTGAACGGCTCGGCGAACCCGCCAATTGTTCGGTTGCTAGATTTTAACAAGTACCGCTATCAGCAAGAGAAACAGGCTCGTGGCGTCACGAAGGCTCGCAACGAACTTAAAGAAGTTCGATTGAGCTTCGGCATCAACAGCCACGACCTAGAGACCAAAGCCAAACGAGCTCGAGAGTTCTTGAATGAGGGCAGCTTCGTGCGAGTGTTCTTGAACTTGCGAGGCCGGGAAAATGTTTTCCCCCAAAAGGGCAAACAGACCTTGCTCGACTTTCAAAAACTGACCGACGCCCAAACGGAACAGCCAATTACCCAAGAAGGAAAAAAGATTCAGATGATAATTAAAGCTAAGAAGAAAAATGCCTAAGATAAAAACCCACAAATCACTCACCAAACGTATCCAAGTCAGCGGCTCCGGCAAGCTGGTGGCTCGCCATATGTCGATTGCCCATAGGTCTCGTTTTAAATCTAAGCGCGCCAAACAAAATTCGGCGCAAAATTTTGTCGTCGCCAAGGGCGCCGCGAGTAAACTACGAAAGATGGCAATCTAATGGCTCGAGTTAAACGTGGTACTCAGGTTCGCAAGCGTCACAAGAAGATTTTAAGCCTAACCAAGGGCTACAAACTCGGTCGCAATAATTTATTCCGCCAGGCCAAACAAGCTACTCTCAAGGCCGGGGTTTATGCTTACCGCGACCGTCGCAACAAAAAGCGGCTGTTTCGCCGACTCTGGATCGTCCAGCTCAACGCCGCCACGCGGTCGTTTGGCCTAAGCTACGGCCAGTTTATCAACGGGTTGAATAAGGCGGAGATAAAAATCGATCGCCGAGTCCTGGCCGAAATGACCATGAAAGCTCCAGACGAATTCGCCGCCATCGTCGGCAAAGTCAAAGAAGCGCTACTTGCTGAAGGCAAGTAACTGCAATTTTCAAGTTTCAATTATCATTTATCAATTAATTTTCAATCCAGCAGTTATCAACTGTTGCTCTGACTGAAAATTGATAACTGGAAATTAGTTGAAAATTGAAAACTGGTAATTGAAAATTTGTCTTACCCTCGCTTTGGCCACTTGCGGAAGACGAAGTTTTTGATGGCCAGACCGAAACGATTTTTTTCGAACTTCGGGCCGTGCAAACGCCAGAAAATTAGGTAAAGCATAACGATTAGAGCCAAAAGCACCACCGCTTCGGCTCGAGCCATTCCTTCACCAAAATCAACCTCCAGGGTTTTAATTAATAACTCGCCCAAAAACAAACCCTCCAAAGCCAAGAAGAAAATTACCCCGTCGCTTAGCCGGTTTTTGAACCATATAAAAGTAAAGACCACAAAGCCTAATAGTGCCCAAACGGCGCTAAACAAATCCACCGGATAGCTGCCGTTAATGGTTAAAAAATTGTCGGCGGTTCTACCTACAGAGCAGGCCGATAAATGGCAACCAAACTTCCCAACCGCCCAAGCTAGAAGCAAGGCAATGGCGCTGATGTCTAGCACCTGCCAAATCGGGTCCTTTTCTTTTTTTATGAAATATAAAAAGACCAAGAAACCGATGCTCAAGCCGCCCAGAGCCACCAAACCGCCCTGCCAAAACAGTAGCGCCTGCCAGGCGTTCTGAAACTGATTTTGGTAAAGAAAATAATAGACCAACCGGCTGCCGATTAGGCCAGCCAACAGGCTATATAGGACGGTGTCAAAAAAATGATGAGTTTTCAGGCGACGGATTTTGGCCAAACGATACATTACCAAACCTCCAAGCAAAGCTCCCAAGGCGATGAAGGTACCAAACGAATACAACTTTACACTCCCTACCTGCAGCAATATCGGTGTCATGTAGTTAGTATTGCCCAAAATCAAGGCCACCGTCAACCAAAACTCTCGTTTTTCAAGGTGAAAATTGCTAAAATAAGTGTTATCCGGACGATTAGCTCAGCGGTAGAGCATCGCATTCACATTGCGGGGGTCGCTGGTTCGAGCCCAGCATCGTCCACTGGAAGTTTTTGACATTGTTTCCAAACGGGGATTTTGTTAGCATCTAAATATGTCCAAGTTCAAAGGCCTAGTCGAAATAGGCAAAATTGTTCTAGCTGTCATTATCTGCGCTGTCATTATCCGCAATTTTCTTTTTCAACCGTTTGTGGTTGATGGTTCGAGCATGGAGCCAAACTACCACAACAACGAATATCTCTTGGTCGAAAAACTTTCGTACCATTTCTACCAGCCGAAACGTGATGACGTGATTGTCTTTAAATACCCCAACGACACCCGAGTAAATTATATTAAAAGAGTTATTGGCTTGCCGGGCGACACCATTAAAATTGAGAACGGTTTTGTCTACGTTAACGGAGCGCAGTTGAGCGAACCGTATCTGCAAACCGGAGTAAAAACCGACATTCTTGGCAGCCCTGATGTTCCGTACCAGGTGACGGTCGGCTCGAACGAGTATTTCGTAATGGGCGATAATCGAGAGCACTCATCCGATTCCCGAACCGGCTGGATGGTGCCAAAAAATCTGATTATCGGTAAATCGGAACTGGTTTTGTACAACGGCCCGACCTCAACGGCGACGGCCACAAATTAAATCCTAAGCACTAAGCACAAAATCCAAAAAAGCAGGTACGTTTTGAATTTAGAATTTTAAGTTTTGTATTTGTTTAGGATTTAGAGTTTAGGAATTAGAATTTTCTGCTTTTGCGGTCACGTTCTCGGTAATCCAGTCGGTCACTTGGGTGAGGTTGGTTTTGTTGGCCGCCGAAATGGCAATTTGATCGAACTTGGTCAGCCGGCGTGGGGAGATATCCGATTTCTCGTTGAGCAAATCGGTTTTATTGAACAAAACCAAAATTGGTTTCTGTTCTTCCTTGGCAAAATATATTAGGTGTAAATCGCCGCGAGTCAGACCTTCGGTGGCGTCAACTAAAACAATCACCGCCGAGGCTTGGGCAATGGCGGTCAGGGTGCGCTTAACACTGAATTTTTCAATGCCGACTTCAATCTGGCCACGTCGACGAACTCCGGCCGTGTCGGCCAGCAAGTATGCTTGTCCGTTGAGATTTAATTTGGCGGTCACAATATCGCGAGTGGTGCCGGAAACCGGGCTGACGACCGCCCGCTGGCTCTTGGTCAGGGCGTTAAGCAGGGTGGATTTGCCGACGTTCGGTCGACCGACCAAGGCAATTACCGGTAAGTCTTCTTTTTTGGTCTGCTCGACGGGTAAATAGTTGACGATTGCCTCCAGCAAATCGCCGGTGCCGCGGCCAGTAGCGGCTGAAACTTCAAAATACGGCCAGCCAAGGTGGTCGAGGCGTTCGACTTTTTTCTCTCGGTCAAAATTGTCGACTTTGTTGGCCACCAGCCAAATGTTGTCGCGGCCGCGCAAGGTGTTGAGATATTCTTTGTGGGCCGGCTCAAGGTCGGTGGCGTCGTAGACAAACAGTATTAAGTCGGCCTCTTCAATCGCCACGACAGTTTGCTCGTGAATGACTTTATAGAGGTTCGATTCGTCCTCGACCAAACCGGCGGTATCGACGATGGCAAAACGTTTGTTTTGCCAGTCGACTTCGCCAAAAACTCGGTCGCGAGTGGTTGATTCTTCTTTGGCAGTCACCGCCTGCCACGAACCAGTTAATCGGTTGAATAATGTCGATTTACCGGCATTGGTCGGCCCGATAATTGCCACTAAGGGAAGCTCGTTGTTTATTTTTTGCTCGGACATTTTTGTTTTTACTTTTTACTTTTTGGTTTACTATTTGGGGGCGATGATTTACGCCACCATAATTGCTCGGTCACGCACTAATATTGAAGAGCTGACCTATTCAGTTCCTGCCAACATTATACCTTATATAAGGGTCGGTAGCCTAGTCGTGGTGCCGCTGCGCCAAAAGTTGGTTCAAGGCGTGGTGGTTGGGTTAAGCCGGCGCGTTAGTGCTGATATTCGCGACAAAGTCCGGCCTGTCGAATCAGTTTCGAAGATGGGAATGGGGTTTTCGCCAGCGCGTGTGAGGGTCATCGAGCGATTGGCGGAAATTTCCGGCTCAAGTTTGGGCGAGGTGGCTACTTCGGCACTGCGACTGCCGGAAACACTAATGGTTGGCGAACTGACGCCGAAAAGACTTAAGCCGATTGTTTGGCAGGCAACCTGGCCGAAACGCCTGGAATTTTACTTGGCGTTGATTAAAAAACACTCCGCTCATCACCGACTGGTTTTTGTTTTTGCCCTGGGTGAACATGCCAGCATTTTGGCCGAGGCGGTTGGGGAAAAGGCGATGATTATTGACGACAATGTTCTCTCCCGTAAAAAACCACCAGAATTTTCCAAAAATATCATCATCGGGACACTGTCGGCGATATTTTTCCCGCTGAAACCCGCCGATTACCTAATAATTGACCAGCCGGATCAACTTGGCTTGCGACAGCAACATCGGCCATACTTGTCGGCCAAAACCATCGCCATGACGCGCGGCGAGATCGAAGGCGTACAGGTAGTTTTTGGTTCGACACTTTTAGCGGTGGCCGATGTTGGGCGAATCAAAAACCGCGACTGGAAATTATTTAATCACTTAAAACCATCGGCAGCGCTAACAATTATTAATCGTCACGGCAGCCGAGACGAGCTGCTACCTTCAACGCTTGAAACAATTAAGCGGGCGCTAACCGCTGGCCGAGCGCTGATTTTTTCGGCCTACAAAGACGAGGCCTTCGCCCGGCTACGGGCGGCTCTGCCGCAAAAGCCGGCGGAGATTTCTTCACCAAACAACATTGTTCCTGGAAATACCAAGCTGGTTCTGGCAACCGAAAAAATTCTGTCCTTTCCCAATCAGCGATTTGAGATAACTGTGATGACCGATGTTGAGAGGTTTTTGGGTGGCAAAAATCTCGACGATCCCTGGAAGTTTCTGGCTATTCTTTTTGAGCTTGGCGAACTATCGCCGAAAATCATCATTCAAACCTACGAGCCAGATCACTGGGTTTTCCAGGCCTTTGGGGGAAATATCGGCCGCTTTTACGCGACAGAACTTAAGGAGCGTCAACGCTATCAGCTGCCGCCATACGGAACCGAAATAAAAATTATCGGCGTGGCCAAAAGTGAAGCCGAGTTGTTGACTCAAGCCAAGAAAGTTGTCGCCGAAGTGGAAAAATTATCTTGGATTAGCCAAGCAGGGGAGTTTGAGGTGGAAAAAATCTCCCCACGAAATGTCTTTGGCCACCTGACTGTCTACTGCCCCAAAGCCGCTAGTATTTCGCAAAAGACGCGGCTCAAAGAAGTTCTGCCGCCCGCCTGGCGATTACTTTTAGACGCGTAAAAAAGAAGCCTCGCTTGTTTGCGCAGGCGAGGGCTTCTTCCACGATTTGCACCGAAGGTAGGCATACTTTGGCACTGTACACATGCCCGAACACTGCGAGGCGCAAACTCCGCGACCCACCTCGAACATATTTGCCCCGTGGAGGGACTGTGGCTGTGTTCTAAACAATTTCACATTAACCCGAATTGTATTCCTCGATCAGGATTGTTTTGGTGCGCTAAAGAGCAAACACGAACCTCGAACTCAATCTCAAACCCAGAGAGACAGTCTCCTCTCTGTTGGTCATCAAGTGACCTTTTTCAGCATACACCTCATATACGTGACTAAGTCAACCGGGGCGACAAGACAAGTAGCTGCTGGCTGATGAAAATATCACAAATTTCGTGTATAATCTGTTTCAGAGGTGAAAACCATGTACTTTCAGGTTTTTCTTGGATGCCTATTTCTTTTTGCCGGCTCTTGGCTACTGGCCGTTGGTTTTCCAACTTTCTTCAATCCGCCATCGGTACGTCGATCGTTGCTCCTTGTTAGCATGGCTGTTGTCGTGTTTTGGTTGGGGCTTACAATTTTAAGGCCTTACATGTCCGAGTCGTCCCCCAGAAGATTTGACGAACTAGTCATTGCGGCTATTGTCGCTCCCCCGGTGCTGCTAGGATGCCTCCTTGGAGTCATAATGTCCATGCGCAACTACCAAGCGCGTCGGCGAAATCGGTCTTAAAGTGCCGGATCGCCAAGTCCTCATACCGCCCTGCGTTGCCAAGGCGGTTTCCTTTACCCTCGATTTTTAGCATTTTCTAGGGTATACTGACACCACCCGTTTAGGGCAGAATATAAGTATGAAACTTCGATATCTCTACGATTCGTTTTTGCGAGCAACCGTCCAAGAAGTGACGGTTTTTGATGCTACCCTGAAACGCGAGGCCGACGAAATGCTAAAAATAATGAAACAGTTTAACGGCATCGGTCTGTCTGGTAACCAGGTTGGTCTAGACAAAAGAATGATCGTTTGCGGCTACGAGCCGTTAGACAAAAAAGATGACTTTCCTCGGATTCCCGAAACAGTTTTAATCAATCCCAAAATCGTCAAGTATAGCAAAGATAAAATCGTTTTTACCGAGGGCTGTCTGTCGTTTCCCGGGTTAGAATTGCCGGTGGAACGACCGGCCAAGATTGTTGTTGAAGCCCAAGACTTGAACGGCAAAAAAATTACCATCAAAGCCGGCGGCTTACTCTCTAGAATTATCCAGCACGAAACCGACCACCTCGACGGAATTATCTTTAGCGACCGTACCAACGCCTACAAAGACATCGCCAACGCCCGCTTTGCCAGAATAGTTTTCCTCGGTAGCGACGATTTTAGCGCCACAATTTTTGATGCCTTACTCGAGGCCAAACTAGGGACGATAGCGATTATTACCGAAACGGCCAAACCGGCCGGCCGCGGCCGCGAGCTTCAAGAGCCGGTAATGGCTAATCTTGCCAAGAGAAACAACTTGGCGGTTTTCCAGCCGGAAACCAAAGTCGAACTGACCGAAATTGTCAAACAACTCCAGCCCGATCTGCTGATTTTGGCCTCGTATGGCAGAATCTTGCCCGAGGAAACTTTGAATATTCCGGCCTACGGCAGTTTGAATATTCATCCGTCACTTTTGCCCAAATACCGCGGCGCCACCCCGATTCAATCGGCAATACTCGGCGGTGAAAGAGAAACCGGTGTGACTTTAATGGTGATGAATCCGGTGGTTGACGAGGGTGAGATTGTCGCCCAGGAAAAAAATGCCATCGCCAGCAACGAAACGACAACGTCACTGAAAGAAAAGGCCGCCCGAACTGGTGCAGGGTTGCTGATTAAAAATTTGCCGATATATCTAAGCGGCCAGAGCCGTCTGGAAAAACAAACAAGCTCCGAAGTTTCCGCAACCAAAAAACTTACTAAAGAAATGGGCGAGATTGATTGGCAAAACTCGGCCGAAGTAATCGATCGGCAAATCCGAGCCCTCAATCCTTGGCCGGGAACTTTCACTTGGCTTGGCAATCAGAGGTTGAAGATCTTAGAGGTGATTTTACACGGAGACAGACTGGAACTAGTTACTGTTCAGCTAGAAGGCAAAAAGCCAGCCGACTGGAAAGATTTTGTCCGCGGTCACGAACAGGAATTGACCAAGACCGATTGGTACGGTAAAATTACAAAGTAATGTTAGTAATTCGACTGCGCCGTATTGGCAAGAAAAACAAACCAACCTATCGTGTCGTGCTGGCTGAGCACACTTGGGCTGCCTCCGGTAAATTCACCGCCGATTTAGGTTTCTACAACCCCCACACCAAGGAATTCAAGGTTGATAAAGACACGATTCTCGAGTGGCTGAAAAAAGGCGCCCAGCCGTCAAACACCATCGCCAAACTTTTAGAGGGCTTGAAACTCAAACACGCTTCGATTGTTGTGGTCAAAAAGAAAAAGGCTGCCAAAAAAGCCAAGGGCGAGAAGGCTGAAAAAGCCGCGCCAGCCGTGGCCGTAACTGCTGAAATAAGCGAAGAAGGCCAAGTAGTCGCCGAAGTTGATACCGGCACTGACGCCAAAGAAGCTGAAGCTGAAATCGAGACAGAAACCGAACCGACCGTTAAGTCCGCTGAAGACGACAAAACCCCCAGCGAAGACAGCCAAACCGAAGTCTAAACGTCTTTTTCAGCAGTAAGAGTCACTTTTTGCTGATTTTTTTGCGCAATGACTGGTTCAGTCCTAATAAACGAGAGGGCTAGGCTATCTTTAGCGCGACACGAATCCCACTAATCGAGCCAGCGCAGTTCGCAACATCTTCAGTAACCGTCTGTGGAAGCGGAGTGCCCCCGCCGACCTTGTACGAGGTGAGTGCAGACTGCATCGCCGTTGTGCTGCTGGTCGCATCGATTTGCGCGAGACAGCCCTTAGGGGATCGCATCGTCGAGATAGTGCCTGATGAAGTGACCTGCGCACCTACCCAATAGGTTCCTGGGTCTAGCCACAAATCCGGTAGCCCGAGACTCGCGAGCGTCTTTGTATAGACGCCCGTTACTGCGACGTCGGGTATATCGCCAGAGTCAAAAATAAGCGTTCTGGGCCTTCCATGCTTATTTTCGCGGATTGATACTCTTGCGACCGAACCAGACTGCCCGGTCGTTGCTTCGATCACGACGGCGGTTATATGTACCCTCTCGTTAAAAATCAACGGCGACAGATATTCATAACCGCTCGTGGGAACAGTTGTAGTTTGGTCGGTTCCTGTTGCGACGTAGTTGCCACCGCCTCTGGCAAACCCTCGCGGGTCGCCATCATTGGCGACTCGGGAAAGAGGACATTGCGTACGCCCAATTCCCACCGCACTGCCAGACCCAACAGCTTGATAGAAAACGTCAATGTAATCATGACCTCCTAACTGATGTACAAAGAGTCCGCACGATCTATACAGACTTGCCGAATCCCAATGTCCCGTAAAAGCGTTATGAACTAGAAATGGACGCGAGGACAATGACCATGTTAGACCATCCTTTGAGGCGCAGAGATAGAGACCATCTTGTGCTCCATTTGAGGGGGAGGAATAAATAATCATTAGGAAATAATCGCCCCACTGCATAACACTTTGGTGCCACGGAATCCATTGATAGGTGCCTGGTGCACTGATCGTTACGGCCACTGGGCCAGTTGTGAATACCGTCGAAACGACTGCGATCTGAACGCCAGTGATGCCCGTAACGAGATATTGGCCTACGTCGCCGGAGACAATCGCTCCGGTTGCTACCGTCTTGTAGTCGTATATTTGGGCGACGGGCACAAGGCTCCAAACGCCGCCTGCCGTCGCCTGCCAGATCTGAAGCGTGCCAGTCCAGGTGCCGGAAATCGTAATAAGAGCCTGGGTGACTCCGACGGTTGGCGTCACAGCAACGAATGATCCCGAAGTGGTCGGTGCGTTCGGCAGACTCTGACCGCATTGAGCTGTGATATTCGTCGGACCCACCGTCTGGGCGCCCAGAATGTTCGTCGCGCCCACTCCCCCGTAAGTTGTTGCTGGGTTTGCGGTCCAGGGCCCCAGAACAGCGGGAGCCGTATACATACGGATAATGCCAGTAACCGTCGCGTCGTTTACCCACATCGCATAGCCAGTTTTTGTTTTAGCCAAGCACGGGGAGACATTCGTAGGAGGAAGTGCCAGGATTAAGCTGGCGGCACCCCAACTGATTCCGTCGGATGAACTCCTGGCGTACAGATTATTTTCTCCGCCTCCGGCGTGCCCGTAGATGAGCCAAAGTAATGTCCCGTCCCAAAAGAGGTCGGGGTCGTGGTTATAGGTTCCGCCGCCCGGGTACGGGACGACGGGGTTGGTAAGCCCAGCTGGTACTACCCAAGTATTGCCGTCGTTCGAAGCCACGATGCTCGGATTTTCCTTGGTATTGTCAGTTCCGTTCGGGAGCGGCGTCATCGCCATCCAGTATGTGTAACCACTAAGACTGCCTGGGATATATACCACCGAGGGGTGTGCTGGCTGATTTGATCCGTCGTAAGTCGGAATTGTGCACTGCGTACCTGGCATCGCCTTTAAATTGCTTAGTTCGGGGAAGTCGTAGACTGGATCGTGTCCGGATATTACATATTGAGGCCAGGCAAGTGCCGTATTCAATCCGGCAACACCAGTAATTCCTAAATTGTTAATCGCGCTCTTAGCAGTATTGGCAGTAGTCGTGGCAGAATCAGCTGCTGTCTTGGCTGTATCGGCTGTAGATTGAGCGGTAACAATGTCACCAGCTTTCTTAAGGGTCCCGTCGGCATTAAGTTCAACAGAAAGGTAATCATTAAGGATTGCTCCCCATGTACCGTCATCTCCTCCCGGCGTTGGTAACCGTGACATATATACAGAATCGCAAAAAAAAAAAAACGATTAGCAAGGGTTTTGAGTTCTGGTACGATAGCTTAGGAGGGAAATTGCTTACAGAATATCTTCTATGGTGGTACGGCGAAGGCGTCTCGGTTTCCTGGCGGGTAGCCAGCGCGGTTTTGTACGAAGTCAGCGACTTTTTCTCCTTGCCGATTCTCCTCAAAACCCTCTTTGCTCCCTGGAAAAATGACGTTCTTAGCGCGAGAAATATTTCTTTAAGCGACCAGTTCAAGATTTGGGAGCAGAATTTTATTAGCCGCTTGGTCGGCTTTGTCGTTCGCTCAATTATTATCGTGGTGACTTTAGTTATTTTGGCATTACTGACAATGGTCGAGGCGGTCGTGCTTTTGCTCTGGTTGCTCGTACCGCTGGCTGTTTTGGCTTTGCCAGCCCTAGCCCTAGTGGTGGTGAGCGCATGATTAACTTCGCCTGCCGCCAAGTTCGACGAGCACTTTTGATTAGTTGGTTCGAAAGTCTGCCGGTATTGCTAATTAGGGTGATCGTTTATCTAATTGGCGTGGCCTCCTTAACCTACTTGGCCACGGCAATTTTCGTCACACCTAGCCAAATTCCTTTCGCCTTCTCTTTGCTTGGTCTGTCGCCGACGCTTCTAGTTGGCTCTTACGAAATTTACGTTCGCTACTTAAAAAATCATCCTGAATACCTTAATAACGAGCGGGAAATACAATTAAATGTTCTGAACGGCTGCGATTATCCAGTGATCCGGGCGCTGATGGCCTGGAAGAGAAGACCGACGTTGTCTGGCCTTCTCGTCGGCCTAACAAAATCGTCGGAAATGAGAGAGGTACTTTATCGTCTTAATTTGCCGCCAGAAATTTCAACTGAAGATGCTTTAGTACCACTTGACGTGGCACGTGTCACCGAGCTGATAAAGAAGGGCGATAATCAATCGAAAGCACCGGTTAGCGGCTTCGACGTCTTACATCAATTAATTTTTGGGCCAGAATTCTCGGCAATCCGCGCCAAGCTAAACTTGCGCGACGAGATGATAGACCAAGTTTTCGCCTACTATAAAAGCCGACACGCGGCCATTGTGACCCTGAAAGATTACTGGCTAAAAAGTCGCGAACACCACACTGGCGGTTTTGCAAAGGACTGGGCAACCAGTTTTACGCCAATGCTCGACCAGCTGGCTAGCGAAATACCGGCCGAGATTGACCGACACGTCTTGTTCTTCCCGCTTTTTTCCAGGGAAAGATTGGTGGCCCAAGCGATCGTGGAATTAAACAAGCAAGCCGAGAACAACGTCCTGTTAATCGGCGAGCCGGGTTCAGGACGAACGGAAATTTTTTACCACTTGGCTAGCCAGATTATTCATCACGAAACCAATAGCGAGCTTGACGGCTTTCATGTTCGGGTGCTCGACGTTCAGCGGTTGTTTAGCGCGGCAGATAGCCCGAGCCGACTTCAGCAGCTCCTGGATTCTTTATTTGCCGAGTTAGTCCGGTCTGGTAATAGCGTCCTGTTTATCGACCGAATTGATTTGCTCTTGAACCCCTCAACCGAAGTCGGCAGCGCCAACTTAGGCAAGGCCCTGGCTTCGTATTTGGAAAACTCGAAAATCAAAATTGTTGGCACAACTACCAAAAATGCTTACCTAGAGCTGATAAAGTCCGACCAAACTCTGTCCGAAGCCTTCGGGGCTATCGAAGTCGCTCCGCCAGCGCCGGAAGACTTACTAGGTATTTTACTCGGCCAAGTCGTACCGCTGGAGAATCGTTACCGGGTCTTCTTCACCGTCGAAGGACTGGACGCCTTGATTCGTCTGGCCTCCCGCTACATAAAAGGTGAAATATCGCCGAGCCGAGAGTTGAGACTTATGGAAGAAGTAGCCGTGGCCGCCCATGCCAAAAACCTTTCGCTGATCGGCGAAAAAGAAATTGCCGCCGCTATTGAGAAAAAAGTTGAGGTGCCGATTCAAGTCGATCAAAAAGAACAGTCGACGCTAATGAATTTGGAGCAGGAGCTACACAAACGAGTGGTTGGCCAGGAGCGGCCGATTAAACTCATTAGCGAGGCGCTGATGCGCTCGCGAGCTGGTCTGGGCAGTGCCAATCGTCCGGTTGGAGCATTTCTCTTCTTGGGCCCAACTGGTGTCGGTAAGACCGAAACCGCCAAGACTTTAGCCGAACGCTACTACGGCTCGGAAAGTAAAATGGTTCGGCTCGATATGACCGAGTACGCCGACGTGACTGGCTTGCAGAAACTTCTCGGTACTAATGAACAAAAAGATCCTGGCGCCTTGGCTCTGGCGATCCAAAAAAATCTCTCCCC
>DATKGP010000040.1:0-5545 GCA_035510775.1 Saccharimonadales bacterium (SeqCode) | reverse complement strand
GGGCACGAGAACGTCGGCGGCCGGATGGCCAAAGATATTTTGCGACGCTTAAAATATTCCAACGAGTTTAGCGAAAAAGTCGTAAAAATTGTCCGGCTTCACCAGCGGTTGCCGAATTATGACGGCCGTTGGACTGACGGGGGAATTCGCCGATTTGTCCGCGATGCCGGCGAGGTATTGGACGATTTATTTATCTTCGCCGCCGCTGACGCTACTGGCAGTAACGAAAAGAAGAAAGAGCTGTATCAAGCCAACCGCGACAAGCTGATGAAACGCGTCAAGGAGCTGGAAGCCGAAGCCGAAATCGCCAAAATTAAATCGCCTTTGTCTGGCGAAGAGCTGATGGAGATGTTCCACCGACCAGCTGGCCCGTGGATAAAACCGATTAAAGAAGAGTTGCTGCAAATGGTGCTCGACGGCCAGCTTAAAGAAGCCGATAAAGAAAAGGCCGCCGAGCAAGCTCGGCGGCTGATACGAGGGGCCTAGAGTCGAAGAACAACGCTTTGCGCACCGCCCTGTGACTGTTTGGCAATGAGCATTATCCAGTCTGGCGGGATGGTCGTTCGCTCACCGCGGCGTTCCAACGAAATTGGGGTGCCGTGGGTAAGCTCAACTCCGTCGATGTCGTCGGCTACTACCACTTTCCCCGAAAACACGGTTTTGCCGTCCTTAATCACTCGACAGGGTAGGGTTGATACGGGCATACGACTTCCTCCTTGAGAAATCTGGTACAAATTCTACCATAAACGTAACACTTTGTCCAGGGTTTGACCACCGATTCCATATAGGCTACGCTGGTAAAAGAAGGAGGGGTTGTGCCTAACAAATTCACATTGTTCATCCAAAATCATCGAAAAGTTCTAATGGTTGTCGTGCCTATTGTTCTGCTTTTGCTCCTGGGCGGCGGAATATATTTGGCATCTCGTCACGCCAAGACCAGCACCGAAGCGCCGGCCACAACCACCAACACCACCGAGACCGGCAACAAGGTTGCCAGCTTGCTTAACGGCGTTTTGGTCTCACCAGACATTGCCAATCGCCGAGTGGTGGCCACCATGATTGAAAATACACCCGATGCCCGGCCGCAAGCCGGCTTAATTAACGCTGACGTTGTCTACGAAGATACGGTTGAAGGTGGTATTACTCGATTCATGGCTCTATTCCAGCAAACCCAACCGGCCTTGGTCGGACCAGTTCGTTCGTCTCGAAGCTACTACGTCGATTGGCTAAGCGAGTACGACGCGATTTATATGCACGCTGGCGGTTCACCGGCGGCTCTGGCAGAAATTAGCTCGGCCAATATTAAGGACTACCCTGATATCTCAAATGATAGCTACTGGCGCGTTCCAAAAGCTGGCTTAGCTTCCGAACACACTCTTTACTCTAGCGTCGCTAAAGTTTTCCAATATGCCACCAGAGACAAGAAATGGTCAACCACAAACGACTTCTCGCCGTGGGTATTTAAAGACCCGACCACCTCGACAACAACCGGCACAGTTGACGTCAACTTTACCACTTCAACCTACGAAGCCACTTGGGCGTTTGACCCAACCGCTAACACCTACGCCAGAAAGTTAGCCGGAGTTGCTCACGTTGACCAAGTAACTGGTCAGCAGATTAAGGCTAATACAATAGTAGTGATGACCGTTCAGCGCTCGGCCAACCCGCCGTACGCCGGTACGGGCAAGGAATCACAGTGGAATCAGACGACCATTGGCTCCGGAGCAGTCAGTGTTTTTGAAGATGGCACCCGAGTCGACGGCACCTGGAAAAAGACGTCGCGAACCGAGCACACGCGTTTCTATGACGCCGCTGGCAAG
This sequence comes from Saccharimonadales bacterium (SeqCode), assembly GCA_035510775.1. GTDB lineage: Bacteria > Patescibacteriota > UBA1384 > 2-12-FULL-50-11 > 2-12-FULL-50-11 > DATKGP01. Next base: position 3,725 of record DATKGP010000040.1, on the reverse strand, counting down.
GAAATTCCGCTCGATCGTGGCAAAATCTGGATAGAAGTCATTCCCCAAACCGGAACCGTCTCCTTCACTCCAACCGCGGCGACGACACCGACTACTACCCAGTAATTACTACCTATGCGAGCGGCAGGATGTTCTTTCTGAAACCGTCGCGGACTGCGAACGGTTACATTTGTGAAGCATAGCGGAACAGAGTGAGCAGGAGCGAGAAGCCCGGCAGTGACCGAGTCACTGACGAGGCTGTGTTTCAGGGAGAATATCCTGCGGTAGCGAGCGATAAAATAGTAGGTTAGAGATTTACTAAAACGTAAACGTCGTTGTCGTCAACGCGAACAATTCCTGTCTTGACTTCCGTTATCTTTTTCTTTTTTTGATTCTGCACCACATAAACTATACCGGCGGTCATTAGCAAAATCATCGGCGTATGCAACGGCAAAATTGCCACCTGACCACGGGTGGAGGGAATTAGCAAGCACTCGACATCTCCTTCGAAAACAGTCTTTTCCGCGCTCAAAACGCTTACTTTGAACTCTTGGCCGCTTCCCATGACTCCCTGACCATATCGATTGTGCCGGTCATATAAAAGTGTTCCTCGGGAATTTCATCGACGTTGCCACTTAGAATTTTTCCGACGCCGGCAATTGTGTCTTTGAGCGCCACTGAAATTCCTTTCTGGCCGGTGAAGGCTTCGGAGGTGAAGAATGGCTGCGACATAAACTTAATCAGCTTTTTGGCTCGATTGGCTAAGATTCTATCTTGCGACGACAGCTCTTCTTCGCCCAAAATTGCGATGATATTCTGCAGCTCGGCATAACGCTCCAACACTTTGTAGGCAGCCTTGACGACCGTGTAGTGTTCCATATTAATATACTCCGGCGAGATGATTGTCGAGTTCGACTGGAGCGGATCAACGGCCGGATAAATTCTTTCTTTGGCAATTTTTCGCGATAGAACTACCGAGGTCTCTAGGTGGTTTAAAATTCCCTGAACCGCCGGATCGGAGAAGTCGTCGGCCGGAACATAGATTGCTTGGATAGAAGTAATTGTCCCGTTTTGCGAGGAAACAATCCGCTCTTCGACCTCACCTAACTCCTGATAGAGGGTCGACTGATAGCCGGTTTCAGATGGAACACGCCCAAGCATCGTCGAGACTTCGTTACCGGCCTGGACAAAACGGTAGATGTTGTCGACAAATAACAAGATGTCCTTAGAGAAAGCGTCGCGTAGATATTCAGCCACTGTTAGTCCGGAGTAAATGGTTCTGAAACGAACACCCGGCGACTCGTTCATCTGGCCCAAGACCACGGCAATTTTCGACAAGACGTCCTTTTCTTTTAAGACAGAGATGAGTTCGAAACCCTCACGAGTACGCTCACCGACGCCGCAGAAGACCGACAGTCCGTCGTATTTCATGGCGATATTGTTAATTAGCTCGGTGATTAAAACCGTTTTACCGACACCGGCGCCGCCGAAGAAACCAATCTTGGCTCCGCGCGGAAAAGGCGCGAAGAAATCGATGACTTTGATGCCAGTTTCCAGAATAGAAATTTTCGAGGAAATTTTTTCTAGCTGGGGAGGTGGGTGATAGACTTCTCGCTCTTCAGTGGCTTCGAACTGGCTGCCGTCCAGAGTTCGGCCGAAGACGTTGACGACTTTGCCCAAAATATCTTTGCCCAAGGGGATACTGATGGGTTTTTTAGTGTCATCTACCAAATCATTTTTTTTCAAGCCGTTAGTTGAATCCAGGGCGATGCAGCGAACGACCATATTTTGGAGCTGCTCGGCAACTTGCAAGGGCAAGTTCTTTGAGCGAACTAGCAAGATATTATTTATGGTCGGCAAGCTCCGAGTAAAAAACACGTCGACAATCGGGCCAGAAACTCGCAAAATGTAGCCTTGATTTTGATTATAAGACGTTTCCATCAGGATCCTTCCCACATCATTCTAGCCGCCACCAGCTCGCGCATGTGGCTGTCAATCAACTCCCGACGAAGCCTGGAATACTGGAATCTTTCCTCCTCCAACTGTTTTTTGGTGTTGTCGTAGGCCTTTTTCATCGCTATCATCTGGGCGGCCTTGTAGGCCAACATCGATTCGGAAAAATAGCCAAAAATAATTACCCCAAAAATTGCTCGGCTAAAATATTCGGTGATAGCCAGTTGACCGGGATCGAATGAATATCTTTGAACTTCGATGTCTTGACGATGGTTCTTGTCAGAGTCTTTTTGGTCCTCATCGCCGATGGTTGCCACGGAAACAGACTGCTCGAAAACCGAAAGATATTTTGGATAGACAAGCGAGATATGGCCGTATTTAGACATCGAGTCAACAATTGGAGAGATATGCTGAAAGTCGATTTCGTCGGGTAGCAGAAAGAAATTTATCGAGCGGCTTTGGTTTTGGCTAAAATGGCTTTTGCCTTTCTTGCCAATTACCATCAGGTCTGATCCCTGATTTTTTAGCAATTCCTCGGCTTTTTCTATTAGCCTCAACATCAAACTCCCGTACATACCCTGGTTAGGGGTGATAATGGCTATTAGCCGTCGCTTGTTGATAGCTTTCTTTTCATAAGACAGGTGTTTGACGATTCCGTAGGTTTTCCAGGCTTGCTCAAAAAATTTCTGCGATTGGAGAATCTTGTTTTTAGTTTTGAAAATATACAAGGCTGCTGATTGTTCAAAAGCCTGGGCTATACTCTCTAGTTGGGTGGTCGATTCAATCTGCTTCTTTAATTCTTCAATTGTCATTTTTGATTCATCGTTTTTAATAAATCGGTGATATTTTCTTTGTCGGCCGGTATATCTTTTTCTTCAAGCGGTCGAATTGTCTGCGGGTCGCTCAAAAAGTCTTGGCAGATTTTTTCGTAAATTGGTTTAGCTTCGTCGAGCGTCGATAACTCAAAAGCTTTTTGGACTTTTTCTTGGTTTTCTGGTCTGGCCAAGAAGTTTAAGTAGACTTTGGCCAAATCACTCATAATTTCCAGTGGCCAACGGAAAATATAATCAGAAACTACGAAATAAATCACGGCGCACTGATCGACGATTGTGATATCGGTATTTTGATCTTGATTAATAAAGAAGAATATTTTCTTTCCTCGTTCAATTAGTTTGCTCGTTTCCTGCTGAATTTCTGTACCAAAACTCGTCAGGTTTTCTATTTCGTGATAACGGCCGAGTATGACTTTTAGCTTGTGGGAGAGATCTCGAAAGACAGGTTTCTGGGCTCGGCCGCCGATTCGGGAGACCGAATAGTCGGTGCTAACGGCTGGAAACCTATCTTGGTGGTACAAAACGCGTGTAAATAAGACGTGGCCATCGGTAATCGACATCAAATTAGTTGTGATGTAGTCGGTAATATCGCTGCTCGAAGTCTCGACTAGGGGGATGGCGGTGATTGAACCGCCGCCGACCGACTCGTCGAAACGGCCGCATTTCTCGAGTAGGCTGGAGTGGAGATAGAAGATATCGCCTGGGTAGGCTTCTCGTCCTGGAGCTCTTTTAAGTAGAAGTGAGATCTGGCGATAAATCCGAGCGTGGCGAGTTAGGTTATCAAAAATAATTAACACATCCATGCCCTTTGAGGCCAGCTCTTCGGCGATTCTGATGCTGGTTAGGGGCGCTAGATAATTAATCGGTGCCGAGTCAGAGGCTCGGGCAACCACGAATATAGTATTTTTCAGGGCGTCGCTGGTAGTAATTTTTTCAATCGCTCGTTTCACAAAGACTGTC
>DATKGP010000039.1:0-28358 GCA_035510775.1 Saccharimonadales bacterium (SeqCode) | reverse complement strand
AGGGAAAGCGCCAGTCGCCTGCGACTGAACTTGCTGTATTTCAATCTTTTTATCTTGCTACTCTCGGCTGGTTTGAGCTATTGGCTGGCCAGGCGGACTTTGCAACCGATTGAAGAGATGATTGAAGCCCAAAACCGCTTCACTGCCGACGCCTCGCACGAGCTCCGTACCCCGATTACCGCCATGAGAACCGAAGTCGAGGTCAGCCTGCGTGATGAAAAGCTAGATTTGAAAAGTGCCAAGGAGCTACTCGGCAGCAATTTGGAAGAAATTGGTAAGCTGGAGGCCTTAAGTAACAGCCTGCTAAAATTGGCCCGCTACGACGGCCAGAATCACCTGGAGCTAACCGATATTTCCGCGCGTGAGATAATAATGGCCGCCTTCAAAAAAGTTGAGCCACAGGCTCGCCATAAAAATATCGATTTCGATTTTAACCTGGCAGATCTGACAATTTCCGTCGATAAGTCTCGCTTCCAGGAGTTACTAACGATTCTGATGGAAAATGCCGTCAAATATAGCCCGGCCGACACCAAAGTCACAATCGGGACGAAAAAAACCGATCATCACATTTCTATTACCGTCGCCGACCAAGGAGTGGGAATTAAAGCCAGTGACTTACCACATGTTTTTGATCGATTTTACCGAGCCGATCAGTCACGCTCCAAGTCCGCCGGCTGGCGGAAACCTGACGGTTATGGCTTGGGCCTTTCGATTGCCAAACAAATTGTCGAGAGCCACCACGGCAAGATTTCCGCCGAAAGTAAGATTGGTCACGGCACGACCTTCGTTATTACCCTACCAATTTAGTGCCTTCAGGAAATTTTCAGTCTGTGGCTATTAGATAGAAGGGATGATAGCGATCAAGAAAGATCAGCAGCCCTATTTTGTCATGATTGCTCTGGTGGTGATTTTAATCGCCGGCGGCGGTTACTGGCTGTACAAGCAAAATCATAAAACCACGACCGTTAGTGGCAGCTTGACCAACACCGCTTCGACTCCAGGCAACGGATTTGGCGGGGGAAGGTTCGGCAGTGGCCAAGGGGGTAATCGTGACAATTTTTCCCGCGTCTCCGGAACATTGACCGCCAAAACCGACACGGCTTTGACTATTAAAGATACCAGCGGCGCGACCGACACGGTGACAATTTCCAGCACCACTCGATTCAACAAATCTGACGGCACCAACACGTCGATAATTACGCTGGCCGATTTAGCCATCGGCGATACGATTAACGCCATGGGCACCAAAGACTCGTCCGGAAGCATCACCGCTCGAATGGTTTTTGACGGAGTGATGCCGACTTTTCAACCTGGTCAAAATCCATCCGGCGGCGACCAGTATCAACCGCCCACCGACAACAGTAACAATGGCGACAATAACGCAATCTAAGCGCAATTTCAGCCGCGCCTTAGAAGCTGATTCGGGTAGTATTTAGATAAGGAGAAACCTAATGGGAACAATCATCCGAGGAATTAAAAACGCCTTTCGCAACAGCCTGCGGACGCTTTCAGTCGTGTTAATTTTGGCCTTGAGTATCGGCCTGGCTCTTATTATGCTTCTCTCCTACCAAACAGTGAAGGGGAAAATTGCTTCGGTTCAAGGTTCGATTGGCAACACCATTACCGTCACTCCGGCTGGCGCCCAAGGTTTCCAGGGCGGCGGCGAACCGCTAACTACCGACCAAGTTACGACTGTTAGCCAAATCGCCAATGTTACCAAAGTTACCTCGACGCTGCAAGATCGTCTGACGGCCGGCACCGATACTAATTTAGTTTCAGCGATTGACGCTGGCACATTGGGAAATCGTTTTCGAGATAATTCCGGCACCGGATCGACGACACCTCCTTCGAATGGATCAAGCAACAGTACTCGAACCTTCACTCCGCCGATAACCGTTTCCGCTACCACCGACCCAAACAGTCTAGTTAGCGGAAGCACCACACTGACGTCAGGCGCGCTCTTTGATGCCGCCAGCACCGACAACGTCGCGATTGTCGGTTCAGCCTTGGCCACAAAAAATAACTTAACCGTCGGCTCGACTTTCACCGCCTATAGCAAAACCGTCACCGTAGTAGGAATCTTTGACGCCGGCAACGAGTTTGCCAATGCCGGCATGTATATGCCGATGAGCACGCTTCAAACCTTGAGCAATCAAGCTGGCCAGGTTTCCGAGGCAGTCGTGACCGTCAATACCATCGGCAATGTCGATTCGACCGTCGCCGCCATTAAAGACAAGCTCGGCACGACCGTCGCCGACGTCACGAGCGATCAGTCGGCTGCCCAAAGCGCCATTGCCCCACTGGAAAACATTAAAAGCATTTCACTGTACAGCCTAACTGGTTCACTTCTAGCCGGCGCCGTTATCACCTTATTAATAATGATGATGATCGTCCGGGAGCGAAAACGTGAGATTGGGGTGCTGAAAGCCATCGGTTCATCAAATGTCAGCGTGGTTATGCAGTTCGTCTACGAATCGCTTGTCCTGACGATTATCGGCGCGGCGGTAGGCGTCATCCTGGGAGTACTTTTGAGCAACCCAGTTCTAAAAGTCTTGGTCAATAACAGCACCTCAACAGCCACAACGGCCACCGGCGGCCGAGGTTTCGCTCGGATCGCCCAAGTCGGCGGACAGTTCGGCGGCAATCTTCGCGGCGCGGTCAGTAACCTCCACGCCACCGTCGGCACCAGCATTATTCTTTATGGCTTGCTGGCGGCTGTCGTTATCGCCATTGTCGGCTCGGCCATTCCGGCATTTCTAATTGCTAAAGTTCGCCCAGCCGAAGCCATGCGGGCAGAATAGTCATATGGAACAAACTCGTACTCATATTCGTACTCAACAGCCGAACAAGACACGCCGTATACAATATATTGTATACGGGGCAATGCATAAAGGAGGATCAAGATGATTGAAGTCAAAGAACTAACGAAAACATTCCTCGGTGGCGACAACAAAGTTACCGCCGTCAACGACGTCTCGTTTAAGGTTGAACGCGGGGTTTTCGGGGCGATCGTCGGTAAATCCGGCAGCGGTAAAAGTACCCTACTGTCGCTTCTTGGAGCGCTGGACCGGCCGACTAAGGGCTCAGTAATAATTGATAATCAGGATTTGTCTAAGATGGGTGATCGTAAACTTATAGGTTATCGCCGTGATAAGATCGGTTTTGTCTTCCAGAACTATAATCTGATCCCCAACTTAACCGCCCTAGAGAACGTCATGTTGCCGATGGAGTTCGCGGGCATTGGCCCAGCTAAGCGAAAAGCCCGAGCAACCGAACTTCTCAAAGAAGTTGGTTTGTCCGCCGACAAACACGTCCGCCGACCGGGCAAACTTTCCGGTGGGGAACAGCAACGTGTCGCTATCGCTAGAGCCCTAGCCAACAAGCCGCAGCTAATTTTAGCCGACGAGCCGACTGGAAACCTAGATTCCGCCACCGGTAAAATCATTATCGATTTGCTCAAAAACCTCGCCAAAACCGAAGACACAACAATTCTCGCTGTCACTCATGACGAAGGAATTGCCTCGAAAGCCGAGATAGTCTTCCGCCTCAAAGACGGCAAGTTAGCGGGAATGGAGTAGTAAAGACGAATTTCAAGCTAGTCTGTTGGCACCGAAATCCTAAGTGCAACCAGGATAGCCTTGTCCGTGCCCGACAGTGACGAATCTGAAGTAGTTGTTAGTTTGGCGGGAAACGCCCCAGTGATACCGTAGCCTTTCCAAGCAGTCAGCGGCGAAGTTAAGGCTGTGGCGATAGTGGCGTTACTCGTGCGAGCCGCGAAACCTGTTCCAACTTCCATGGTTGCCATAGTGCCCGAACCTTGGTAGGCGCACCCAACCCAGTATTTTCCTCTCTTCAGCGGAAGAGGCGTAATGTCAGCCTCGACAACAGCGGTACTGGAAGCATCGAGCGTGCCAAGTTCTGAGACAAGGCCAAGCGGTACGCCATCACAGTCCTCATAGATCGCAACTCGAATCAGAGCCCCGGTTTGGCCAGTAGTCACTTTTACCCCATAGTGGTCGATGGTAATATCCCGATCAATAGCGAGGGGACTGAAACACGCGCGGCCTGCTGGGGTGTCAGTGCCTGTTGTTGCAGCCGTATGATAGGGAACGATGAACTGATTGGCTGCCGGCTTAACGGCAGACATAAACTCGCTGGCGTCTACGCCCTTAGCCAGTTCGCAGCGTGTCCGGCCGAACGAATGTTTAAGGGCTCCGCTTGCGTCCTGACCATCATAGAACACATCGAGATAGTCCCGACCGCCCGGCGACTGAACTAATACAGCACTGGAGCGATACAGATACCGCGAATCCCAAAGCCCAGCAGTCTGATTTGTTTGCATAAACGGGCGGGCGGCAAAGGTAAAGGTTAGCCCGTCGTAGCTTGTGGCAAGGTGAAGTAATCCGCCGGTAATATTTTTGTCGTTAATGATAAGCATAATGTGCTCACCGTAAAGAACGGAATCTAAATGCCAGGGCACGTAATTTCCTGGCGTGTTGGCACTGGTGACGTTAGTGGCCGAAGCGGCCGACCAAGTGCCGAGAATACTCGAGGCCGAACGCCGGGTAATTACGTAATTCGTCGGGCTGGCATCAGAATTGTCAGCGACCCACATATAATAGGTACCATTAATGCGCTCAACTGTTGGGGAATCGGCCGACTCGTGCGTTAGTCCGCTTATAATAGCGACCGGCGCCGTCCAAGTAACACCATCATAGGTGCTCATAGCGTAGATCGTGTCGGCAGTGCCACTGTCGTTATAGATTAGCCACAGAAGTTGGCTTCCTGAGCTATCGACATCCTTGAAGAGACAGGCGTCACGAAGAAAGTGCCCGCTAATGGTCGGTGTCGCTAGAGGATTTGTTATCGGTGCTGTCCAGGTTGTTCCATCGTTCGAAGCCCAAACACTTGGATTTTCATAGGCCGAGTTGTTGTCTTGAAATGGTTCTCCGATAAGCCAATATTGATAACCCCCAAAGCCACGGGGAAAATAGACGGCATCGGCATGAACAACCGCTCCATCGGCGTCGGTGACCCAGTGGTCGGTAACCCAATACCGGGTTGTTAAAGCAAAATGTGTGCCGTTTGGGGCGAAAAGGGCGTTGATGTTCGGCCATTCTGCCCGACTGTTTTGTCGAGTTCGTTCGGCGGGAAACGCCAGAGCCGTGTTTAGTCCGGCAACTCCAGTAATTCCCAGATTGTTGATGGCTGTTTGAGCGGTATTAGCAGTACTGTTGGCAGTATCGGCCGTTGTTTTCGCGGTATCAGCGGTGGATTTGGCGGTAGTAATATCACCAGCTTTCTTTAATGTTCCGTCAGTATTAAGTTCAACAGAAAGGTAGTCGTTAAGAATACTTCCCCATGTACCGTCGTCTCCGCCGGGTGTTGGTAACCGTGACATAACTTCAGATTAAAAGAACTCAAAAAAAAAGCAACCGTTTCAAGGATTTTGGGCTTGAAGAACAAACTCGCCAAGCTAATGACATTGACAAACTGGGACTTATATGATAGGGTTTAATCATAAATGGCCTTCGGGCTTTGGCTCGCGCAAGCGAGTCAGGAAATGGAGCGATCATAGCAAGTCTTTGATCGCTTTTTTGATGCTCGTGAGTTCTTCCTCGCCAACAGTAGTAATTTTGTTTGTTAACCGCTTTGAGCTGACCAACCGCAGCTGGGAAATCATCGCAGCGCGTTTGTTTTTGTCTTCGGCTGTAAACGAGAAATAGTATGGGTTCTTTTTCAGCTTCGTCGAGAGAGGAAGTGCCCAGAAAATATAACGATTGAATTTCTTAAGGATTAGAACCGGCCTGCTGTGTGAACTTCCCTTGCCATCCTCCTCGTGACCAATATTAACGCCCAGGCGACACCACCATATTTCACCCTCTCGAAAATATATAGTTGACTGGTCAACCTGCTTCTCTATTTCTTCTTTAGAGAAAAACCACGAATCATATTCGCGATCCATTTTTGAATTATACTCTTGAGCCCCAGATTTTCTAGTATTGACAACAATTACTTTAGTTACTAAACTAATTAGTGGCTAATGCAAAAGACCCGGCAAGAGAATATTCAGGACTGCTTCGAAACCTTCCACAAGGTCGTTCACGACTTTCGGGGTGGGCATCATTCCAGGTTCGAGCAGCATCGCTTTGGCGGTTCGCCAATTCGAATTATGTTTCTAATCTCTCACCGCCCTGAAGGGCTAACAGTTAAGGATATTGCCGAGAAGCTTGGCATAACCAGCGGGGCGGTGACTCAAATAGTTGACGAATTAGCCGCCAAAGGACTAGTGGCACGAACCGAAGATCCAAACGATCGCCGAGTTATTAGAGTAGCTAGAGCCGATAGAACTCGGAATCTTTTTCGCGGCTTGCGAGCGAAGTTCTTCCACCGAATCGAACCAATGTTCGACAACTTAACCGATGAAGAAATCAGAACATTGCGAGATTTGATTGCCAAGCTCGGCTCTGCCAAGATTAATGAAGATAGGGAAACTAATTAGGAAATGTTAAAGCTTCTGAAATATTTCCGGCCGTATTTGTGGGTGTTTTTATTGCTACTTGGTCTAATTTACGTCCAGGTCTACGCCAATTTGGCCTTGCCAGATTACATGGCCCGAATCGTCAATGAAGGAATTGTCGCTAAAAACAACGCCAATATCTGGCATAACGGTTACTTAATGCTGGCCGTTTCTCTGCTTGGTGGCGTGGCTGCCGTTGGAGTTAGCTTTATTGCCTCAAAAATCGCGACCGGATATTCGAAAAATATCCGCGAGCGAGTTTTTAAAAAAGTAGAAAATTTTTCTTTGACGGAATTCAACAAGTTCTCGACCGCTTCACTAATAACCCGCTCAACTAACGACGTTCAACAGATTCAATTTGTTTTAATTATGATTCTACGCTTGGCTTTATCGGCGCCAATTACCGGCGTTTGGGCAATCTACAAAGCCTATCATATCGCCCCCTCGATGACCTGGATTATGGGCACGGCCGTTGGGTTGCTAATTGCGGTAATTTTCGTGCTCTTTACCTTCGCCATCCCCAAATTCAAGATTTTGCAGAACCTCGTCGACAAGCTGAATCTAGTTACTCGGCAAAACTTGACAGGTTTACGGGTAATTCGGGCGTTTAATAATGAAAAACGTGAGCAGGCCAATTTCGAAAAGGCCAACGTCGATTTAACGGCAGTCAACCTGTTCGTCAACCGGATGATGGTGATTATGCAGCCGGTAATGCTGCTGATTTTGAATGTCACCACCATCGCCATCGTTTGGATCGGCGCTCATCTTATAAACACTGGCGCGCTCCAAATCGGCGACATGATTGCCTACATGCAGTACGCCATGCAGGTGATTATCGCCTTCTTGCTAATTTCTATCGTCTTTATTATGGTGCCACGAGCCTCAGTGGCGGCCGATCGAGTGGCCGAGGTTTTGGAGACCGAACCGACTATTAACGATCCGAAAGAGCCGGCCGAGGTGGTGAAGAAAACCGGCGAGGTCGAGTTTAAAGACGTCGTTTTCACCTACCCGGGCGCCGAAGCGCCGGTGCTAATAGACATTACTTTCACCGCCAAACCTGGCCTGACGACCGCTTTTATCGGTTCGACTGGCAGTGGCAAATCGACGATTGTTAATCTAATTCCCCGTTTTTACGATGTCTCGGCCGGCAGTATTCTAATTGACGGCGTCGATATTCGCGAGAGCACCCAAGAAGAGCTGCGTCGAAGAATCGGCTACGTGCCGCAAAAAGGTGTGCTCTTTTCCGGTACCATCAAGAGTAACATTAAATACGGCGCGCCCGAGGCTACTGACCAAGAGGTTGAGCGAGCGGCCAAGATTTCCCAGGCCGAGGAGTTTATCGATACATTGGAAGATAAATACGACTCGCCGATTGCTCAAGGCGGCGCCAATGTGTCTGGCGGCCAAAAACAAAGATTGTCGATTGCTCGGGCAATTGTCAAAAAACCCGAGATTTATATCTTCGACGATAGTTTCTCAGCCCTAGACTTTCGTACCGACGCCAAGTTGCGCGAGGCTCTCAAAGCCGAAACCCAACAGCGAACAACCTTAATCGTTGCCCAGCGCGTCAGCACAATTATGGATGCTGACAATATTATCGTCCTTAATGAAGGCCGAATTGTCGGCATGGGACGTCACCACGACTTGCTGGAAACTTGCCAAGTTTACCGAGAAATAGCCACCTCCCAGCTCTCGGCCGAGGAGTTGGGTCTCGATGAGGAGACGATCCAGGAGTTAACCCCTGCCGAGGAGAAAGCATGACCGACGACAAGGCTACACCGAGCAAACCAACCGTTGCCGCCACAACTGGCCGGCCGTTTGGCCGAGCTGGTGGTGGCGGGCCAGGTCATGGCGGCCCAATGGGTGGCATCGGCATGGGCACGGGTGAAAAAGCCAAGGACTTCAAGGGCACAATTAAAAATCTCTTCAAATACCTCGGCGCCTACAAGGTTTCGCTACTCTTAGTCCTGATTTTTGCCATCTCCAGCACCGTCTTTACTATTGTCGGGCCAAAAATTTTGGGTCGGGCAACCAACCAAATCGTCAGCGACTACATTAGTATGAAGGCCTACGACACCATTCACGCCGAGCTACCAAAGGGAATAGTCCTGCCACCGGGCACCACTGGCGGCCAACTTATGGCAAAACTGCCACCGGCGACTGTCGCTCAAATCCCCGCCGACAAACTCGACTTAATCAAAAATCTCGACCTAACCAAACGCCCGGGCATCAACTTTGCTGCCATCGGTCGGATAATCCTCTGGCTAGTTGGTCTGTACCTGATAAGTTCGATTTTGAGTTACATCATGGGCTGGATAATGTCGTCGGTCACCCAGAAAGTTGCCTATAAATTCCGCCGCGATATCTCGGAAAAAATTAACCGCCTGCCGCTTCGCTACTTCGACAGCCGAACTTACGGCGATGTCTTGAGTCGCGTTACCAACGACGTCGACACGGTCAGCCAGAATCTCAACCAAAGTATGACCCAGCTGGTCACCTCGATTGCCACCATTCTTGGGATACTCGTTATGATGCTGACCATCAGTTGGCAGCTGACGTTGGTGGCGGTGGTCGTCTTGCCAATTAGCATGCTCATCATCGTTTTCATAATTAAAAAATCCCAGCATTATTTTATAGACCAGCAAAATTCCTTGGGTGAGATTAATGGCCATATCGAGGAGATGTACGGCGGCCACAACGTTATGAAAGCCTTTAACGGCGAGAAACGGTCGGTTGCAAAGTTCAGCCTAACTAACGGCGATCTCTATAATTCTGCCTGGAAATCGCAATTTTTCTCCGGGCTATTAATGCCGATTACCAGCTTTGTCAGCGCCCTGGGCTACGTTGGGGTGGCTGTTTTGGGCGGTTGGCTGGCAGTTAAGGGGACGTTGCAAATCGGCGACATCCAGGCCTTCATCCAGTATATGTCCAGCTTCACCCAGCCGATTGCCCAGACCGCCAACATCGCCAACGTCATGCAGGCCACCGCCGCCTCGGCGGAGCGAGTCTTTGAATTCTTGAAAGAAGAAGAGGAAGTCGAGGAGACGGCTGATCCGGTTTCCTTGACCGATGTTCGCGGCGAGGTCGAGTTTGACAACGTCGTCTTCGGCTATTTGCCAGGCAAAACCGTCATCCACAACTTCACTGCCAAGATTAAAGACGGCCAGCGAGTGGCCATCGTCGGCCCGACCGGCGCCGGCAAGACGACTATCGTCAATCTGTTAATGCGCTTTTACGACGTCGACTCCGGCTCGATTAAAATTGACGGCGTCGATATCCGCTCGATGCGCCGAGCAGACGCGCGTAAAATGTTTGGTATGGTTTTGCAGGATACTTGGCTTTTTAACGGGACTCTTCGCGACAATATAGCCTACGGCAAACCAGATGCCACCGATGAAGATGTTCGCGAGGCGGCCGAAGCGGCTCATGTTGACCATTTTATTCACTCCCTGCCGGGCGGTTACGATATGGTCTTGAACGAGGAAGCCAGCAACATCTCCCAGGGTGAGAAGCAGCTTCTGACCATTGCTCGGGCGATGATGGCTCATACGCCGATGCTGATTCTCGACGAGGCGACCAGTTCCGTCGATACCCGCACCGAAATTTTAATTCAAAAGGCCATGGATCGGCTGATGAAAAATAAGACTTGCTTCATTATCGCCCATCGGCTGTCAACGATTCGTAATGCCGATTTGATTCTGGTAATGCGCGATGGCAATATCGTCGAACAGGGAACCCACAAAGAGCTGATTAAACTCGGCGGCTACTACGCCTCGCTCTACAACAGCCAATTCGAGACCGCCCCAGTTGAAGCAACCGCCGTTGCCTAGTCTTGACCGACCGCATTTTTTTCGGTGATACTAATACAGAAGTAATTAGTAGTAAGGAGGAATTTATGGACGAAAAAGAAACTTGTACGAAGTGCGGGATGCCAGTTGACGAGAAGACCAAGTGCAATTGCCGAGACGGCGAGAATGTCTGTGTCCACTGCTGCGACTGCAACGAAGGTGACTGCGACTGCAAAGACAGAGCTAAGGCTCATTCGGAGGCCGAAGGTGGCGAGAGCGTTGAGGCTGACGCCGACGACAAAGTTGTGGAGGACGACAAAAAAGTAGAAGACGAAGAAGAGAAGCCGGCCGAACCGACTGAAGAGGCCGTCTAACAATAAGAACTTAAAGTAACGAGAAGCGGCGGCCGTTGGCCGCCGCTTTGTTACGCCTGGTAATGATCCTGTTCGTCTTTGAGAGCGGCTTCTTTAGTTTCGTGAACAACGCCGTCACGGTGTTCCGGCGGAGAATAAACCGTATACAATTTCATCGGCTCGGTGGTGGAGGTGTTGATAATATTATGCTTGACCCCCTCCGGCACGACAACGGCCGTGCCATCATTTAAGACGTGCTCTTCGCCATCCAAAATTGCCTTGCCCTCGCCTGATTCAACTCGGATGAACTGATCTAAGTGATGAACTTCCGCACCAATCTCCTCTCCCGGCCTCAAACTCATCAATACCAACTGGCTGTGTTTGGCCGTAAATAAGACCTTACGAAAATTGGCATTCTCCATCGTCTCTCTCTCAATAAAAACTACATATCCACTCATCGCTCCTCCTTTTCTTTAAGACTAGCACTAACAATATCTGTGGCAATGTGAAGAGTGTTACGATTAAGAGAAAGGGGGCGAAGCGTGCTAGCACGTTTCGCCCCCTTGATGGGCGTGACACCGCTTAGAGCGGCGTCGGGTAGTCGCCTGTAAAGCAGGCGTAACAGTGGTGTTCGGGTGGCTTGCCAAACGAAGCCACGACCGAATGGAGCTGTTCAATCGTCAGGAACTTAAGCGAGGTTGCCCCAATTTCTTGGCAAATTTCGGGAATGCTTAGCCTTGCGGCAATTAGTTCCTCACGACGCGGTGTGTCGATTCCGTAGTAGCACGAGAAGGCAACCGGAGGCGAAACTATCCGGACGTGAATTTCGAGTGCGCCGGCTTTGAAGAGGCGAGCAATTAGCTCTCTGATAGTTGTCGCGCGAACAATCGAATCGTCGACAACTACCAGCTTCTTGCCCTTAACTACATAGGGGTTGGGCGTATGCTTCTGCTTGGCAACCGCCTTTCGCGTCTTCTGGTCGGGAGCGGTGAAGCTCCTTCCTGTATAGTGCGAACGAACAATCCCCATATCAAACGGGACACCCGAAGCTTGCGCGAGGCCGATGGCCGCGTAGTTGCTTGAATCAGGCACGGGCATAATCAAGTCAACACCTTCCGGCAGATCAGTTGCGAACTCCGCCCCACTCCTCTTACGAAATTCACAGACCGGAATGCCGTAATCGTCACTGTCAGGTCGACTGAAGTAGATCACGTCAAAAATGCAGTGTGCGTGCTTGTCTGATGGGTTGTCGTAACGGTCATACGTCCCGTCATTGTGAAACACATAGATTTCACCCGCTCGAATGTAGTCGTACGCGTCAGCCTCCATGATATTTAGTGCGCATGTTTCCGAAGCTACCATGAAGACCTTTCCGTCGTTGGCAGTTCCGTAAACCATCGGCCTCATGCCAAGCTTATCCCTGAAAGCGATTAACTCACCCTCAAAGATTACTAGTGCCGAGAAAGCGCCGATGACGTTGTCTTGAACAAAACGGATTGCGTCAACAATGTCGTCGCCCTGTTTTAGCCGATGCTCGAGAATTCGAAGCATCAGTTCGGCATCGTTCTGGCTGATTGGTGGGCAACCCACTTCAATCATTTTTCGATGCCAGCTCTCGTACGACGACGGCACGATGTCACCGTTGGCACAGATTGCCAACCTACCATCGGTAATCGCGTGCGGCTGGGCGTTGATTGCGGTCGAAGCACCAGCCGTTGAGTAGCGATCGTGACCCATTGCCAGACTGCTCGTAATCCCGACTATTTCGGGTCGTTCGCATGAATCCTTCACCAGGCCAGGATATTTATGGACGGTGATACAGCCTGAATCCTCATGCGCTATACCCCACCATTCATGACCACGGTGCTGAAGGGCAATTAACCCCGTCACGACGAGATCGGCGGCGTCTGGAGTATTCATTACTCCACAAACTGCGCATTCGTGTTTAAGACTAGACATTTTCACCTCGATGAAAGGAACAAAGATCGTAGCCTGACCATACCAGTAAAATCCCTTTCGTCAAAGGATGGGTGAGTGGGACTTTTCTTAACAATCTGCCAAGATGTACATATGGCAGCGAAAAAAATCGGCTTGGCTTTGAGTAGCGGCGGTTTGTTTGGCTTCGCCCACATCGGAGTCATTGAGGTTTTAGAAGAGCAGGGCATTCGTCCGAGTTTAATTGCCGGCAGCTCTTCCGGAGCGATTATCGGCCTCGTCTACGCCGCCGGCGGCATGGCTCTGCTGGAGAAATTTGTCTCCCGACTGGAAGAAACCGGCCTGCTGACTAAAAAGGGAATTTTTAGCTCCTGGACGCCGGATCGATATTTTTCCAAAGTCGGTTTGTTGCTTGAAGAATTAGTTAAAGAAAAAGACTTGAAGCAGCTGGGCGTGCCGTTTTTTCCAGTCGCCACAGACGTCGCGACCGGAGCCGTTCATATTTTCGAGTCTGGCAGCCCAATAGAGGCGGTTCTGGCCTCGGCCACCTATCCAGTTGCCCTGTCCACCAAGGAGATTGACCACCACTATTATATAGACGGCGGCCTGACCTGTTACCTACCCTCCGAAGAGCTGGAAAAAAGGGGCGCCAGGACAATCATCGGCTCGGTGATACAGGTGGTTGACGAGTTGCCTAACTCCAAAATCAAAAATATTAACTCTGCCAATTTAGTGATTCGCTCCATCGAGATTCTCCAAGAAAGGTTGAGCCAGTACCAGCTGGAAAGTTGCGACTACGTTATTCGGCCAAAATTCAATCCGACCGATTGGCACCAGGTTGATCGGCTAAATTATCTAATTGAGACCGGTAGAAAAGCGGCTCGAGCGAAATTGGCCGAGATGAAGCTAATTACCGGCCGCGCTTCTTAGCCGCCTTAATTAAACCGACAAAAAGCGGGTGCGGCCGACCGGGTCGGGAGTGAAATTCCGGATGAAACTGAACACCGACGAAAAACGGATGGTTTTTGATTTCAATAATCTCCACCAAATCGCGCTCGGGGTTCAGACCGGAAACGACCAAGCCTTTTTCCACTAGCTGGTCGCGATAATCGTTATTTAATTCAAAGCGGTGGCGATGACGTTCACGAACCAGCGGTGGCGTTCCTGAAACTGGATGAGACAGATTGGCGTAGCAGTTGTAGGCGATGGTGCCCTTAACTAGCCGGCAGTCGTAGCCGCCGAGGCGCATCGAGCCGCCGTAATCCTTCAGGCGCAGTTTCTCTTTCTGTTCCGGCATAATATGAATAACCGGATGCGGAGTTTTCGGATTAATCTCTTCGGTATTGGCATCGGCCAGGCCGGCGACATTACGAGCAAACTCGACGGTGGCAATCTGCATCCCGTAGCACAATCCAAGGTAGGGAATATGGTGCCGACGACAGTAACCGGCGGCGGCGATTTTGCCTTCAACCCCGCGGGCGCCGAAACCACCCGGAACAATGATGCCGTCAAATTTTTCTAGCTCGCGCAGTTTATTGGGATCAGTTCCGTAGTCACCAGCCGATAACCAAGACAGTTTGACCTTAACTTTCTCCTCCCAGCTGGCATGCTTAATCGCTTCAATGACCGAGAGGTAGGCGTCGGCTAGCTCGAAGTCGCCGGTCTCGAAGTATTTGCCGACGATACCAATTTTCACTTCCTTAGTCGCCCCCTTCGAGTCCTCAACCATTTTGCGCCAGTTTTTCAAGTCTTTGCGGCGCGGTTTCAGGTGCAGCCGATGTAAGACCTTCTCGCCCAAATTCTCGTTTTCGAAATTAATCGGAATCTCGTAAATAGAATCAACATCGGGCGCCGAGATAACGTTTTCTGCCGCCACTCCACAGTGGTCGGCCAGTTTTTCCCGCCGCTTGTTGTCCAGTGGTCGCTCGGCTCGACCCAAAATAAAATCAGCCTGGATACCGCAGGCATTTAGCTCCCGCGAGGCGGCTTGAGTCGGTTTGGTTTTCATCTCGCCAACTTTCGATGGAATCGGTAGATACGAAACTAAAAAGAAAATTACATCGTTTGGTTTTTGGCGTTTCAACATACGAGCCGCCTCTAAAAATAATAGGTTTTGGTATTCACCCAAAGTTCCGCCAATTTCAACAATCGCGATTTCCGATTTTGTCTCTTTGAGAGCGGAGTGAATTCGACGAATAATTTCTTTAGGAATATCTGGCACGACTTCCACACACCGACCGCCGTATTCCAAATTTCGTTCTTTGCCGATGACCGTCTGATAAATCCGGCCGGTCGTCATATAGTTTATCTTGTAAATATTTTCGTCTAGGAATCGCTCATAGTTGCCGACGTCCTGATCGGTCTCATCACCGTCGGCGGTTACAAAAACTTCGCCGTGTTCGGTCGGGTTCATGGTTCCGGCGTCTACATTTATATACGGATCGGCTTTGAGGGCGGTCACGCGGAAGCCTTTGCTTTTCAGGACGGTTCCAATCGAGGCGGCGGCGATACCCTTCCCTACGGAAGACATGACCCCACCGACAACGAAGATAACTTTTGTCCTCATGCTTCTATCTTTGTAACGAATCGATTTCAATCGGTCAAATCATAGTTAATTTTGACCTTTGACCTTATCGATTCCTTTTGTAATAATAGGAATCGATGCCAAGTGTGATTCAAGTTCGGAACCTCACGAAAAAGTATGGTTCCAATATCGCCGTTAATGACATTTCCTTTGAGGTAAACAAAGGCGAAGTTTTTGGCTTGCTCGGCGAAAACGGCGCCGGCAAAACCACCACGCTTGAAATGATAGAAGGTTTACGAAAACCGACCGACGGTTCAATTCAAATTTTAGGTCATGACGCTAAAGAAAAATTGACGGAAATAAAAGAACGCATCGGTGTCCAACTCCAATCGAGCGCCTATTACAGCAACCTAACCCTTACTGAAATTTTGGATTTGTTCGCTACTTTCTACCCGAAACACTTGGAAACTTTAGATTTACTTCGAATGGTTGGCCTGGAAGAAAAAAAGGACGCTTATATCGGAAGCCTTTCCGGCGGCCAGAAACAGCGTTTTTCCATTGTTGCTAGTTTAATTAATGATCCCGAAATTGTTTTCTTGGACGAACCGACCACCGGCCTTGATCCGCTGGCTCGTCGCCGGCTTTGGGACAATATCACCGCGATAAAGACTCAAGGCAAAACTATTATTCTGACCACTCATTATATGGAAGAGGCCGAGATTCTCTGCGACCACATCGCTATTATGGATCACGGTAAAATTATTGCCTCAGACGAAACCCATAAACTTATTGAAAAGGCCCGCGAACCGCTGAAAATCACCTTCATTGATAATCAATTAACCGAGGACGACAAGTCGGACTTAAAGAAGCTCGGCAACTTCAAGGATATCGCGGGCAAAGATTACTACTTCGAGATGAATTTCAAAACTCAACCGGAGTTGAACAAAGCTCTCCGAATCATTCAAGCCCGTGACCCCGAGAGCCTAACTGTTACCCGCGCCTCACTCGAAGATGTCTTTATTGAGCTGACCGGACGCCGAATAGGCGATGAGGAGGATGAGGCATGATGCTCAAGCTCTTCGTCTCTAATCTGAAAATGTTAGCTCGAAACAAGCAATCGCTCTTTTGGAGCTTATTCTTCCCACTCATTTTCACAGTCATTTTCGGCCTTTTCTTCGGACGCGAGAATAATATGTCTGGTACCATCGCTGTAGTTAACGAATCTCAAACTCAAATTGCAACCGGTTTAGACAAAGCCTTAACCGACTCCAAACTTTTCAATATTTCCTCTGAAAAAAATTTCGATGCCGCCAAAACCTTGGTAGAAAAAAGTAAAATTTCAGCCGTCGTTGAGATTCCAGGGACTTTTGGTTCTTTAGCCCCGACAGATAGTAAGGAAGTTAAAGTATTTTATGATCCGGGCAGCGCTCAAACAGTTCAAATTTTGAATAATTTTATCGGCGGATATCTGACACAAGCCAGTTTCCAAATCCAAAAGTCTCAACCGCTCTTCAGTGTTAAAAGCGAAAAAACCGGCAATACTACGCGGTCGTACTCTTACTTCGACTTCGTGATGGCCGGAATATTGGGGCTGGCTCTGATGAACTCGTCAATTATTGGCATCGCCATCGCCATATCAAGTTACCGAGAAGATAAAATTTTGAAACGAATTACAACAACTCCACTTCCTACGTGGAAATTCATTTCAATGGAGGTTCTCTCACGCTTAGTTGTAAACTTGGTCCAAATCGGACTGATACTTGCCGTCGGTGTCTATGGTTTTCACGGTCATGTTTACGGCAATCTGTTCGTCCTCCTCGGCATTGCTTTAATCGGGGCCATTCTCTTCCAGCTGCTCGGTTTTGTCATTGCGACTTTTGCTAAAAACCCCGATGCCGCTCAAAGTATGTCACAGGTCATCGCTATTCCGATGATGTTTTTAGCTGGTGTCTTCTTCCCCATAGACTCCTTGCCTAGTTGGCTTTCGTCAATTGTTCAGTATTTGCCGCTGGCACCACTACTACGAATGCTTCGCGCCGTTTCGACTGAAGCCCAATCGCCATTTACCAACCCGATCAATATCGCTATCGTCGCCGGTTGGATTGTTCTGACCCTATCTTTTACCATCTGGCGCTTCCGACTTAGCGACGAATAGCTTCGCTTTCTTGCGAACAAGGCTCGTTTCACTCGCGCTTTTTTCTTCGAAAATGAGCAAAGCTCCAGTGGAGTTTTGCGAACGGAAGGCGCAAGAAACGTTATAATTTCTTCTTGAACGTTTCGCTGCGCCGAGCGAGATATTACTCCATTACCGCTTGACGCTTACCAGTTTTTCCAATACGTTCTCGATAGACTCTTAGCCACTCGTGGTTAAGATGCAACTTTTATTATTGGGAGGACATATGAGCAATTCTGTCACACCGCCGACAAAAGTTGGCGACATCGATTTCCACTGTCATCTCGACCGAGCACTGACTTTTGACGACATCTACTTCGCGCACGAGGGCGGAATGAGCGCCTACGTTGAGGCTAGCCTGAAGAGAAAACAAAACATTACCGGCGTCCTGCACCGCGGGCTAGCCTACACCGAAGGCAGCTTGCGCAAACGGATGGAGAAGGTCATCAAGGCCAAGATCCGAGCCGGTGAAGTGATGCTCAACGCCATCGTCGACACCTCGGCCGATATCGGGCTACGCGCCTTCAAAATCGCACAAGACCTGCGAGCTCAATACGCCGAGCAGATGGAGATTAACGTTTCGGCCTACCCGATCTTTGGTTTCAAGGAGTGGGGGTCGGATCGGATCGACACTTTCTACGAAGCCGCCGAAACGGCCCAGTTCATCGTCGCCCTGCCTGAGAGGGACGAGAACGACCCGAAGCACGAGTTCACGTTCGAGGACAACTTGGCTCTGGTCATTAACGAGGCGGTTAAGCGAAACATCCCACTCCAAGTCCACGTCGACCAGACCAACACGCCTAGCGAGCAAGGGACGAAACGGCTAATTCAGGCCGTTCGCTGGTTAGTCAACACCCGCGATCCCAAACAGCCACGACCGGAAATCTGGGCCATCCATATGATTTCGCCGTCCTGCTACAACGAAGAGGACTTCGACGAGATCATCGAAGGGCTCAAAGAGACAGGCATCGGCGTCGGCGTCTGTGCAATCGCGGCGGAGTCTATGCGACAGCTTTATTGCTTTGAGGCTCCAATCCACAGCCCGATTGCTCGGGTCAAGCGCCTGTTGACGGCTAAGATCCCCGTTCGACTCGGGACGGATAACATCAACGACATCTTCGAACCGATCCCCGACGAGCAGGAGAGCAACTTCATGCTTGTCCGACGCGAGCGAGTACCTCTGGCCACTGGCCTCAGGTTCTACAACTCGAGCGTCTTCGACAAGCTCTTCCGCGGCGGGCCTCTCAACGAGACCGACTTGCTGAGTGTTGAGCGCTCCGTCGACGCCGACCGCGAAGCCTGTCGCGAAGCTTTAGAAGCAGCTTAAGCCCTCACGGCAACAACCGAAGGCCCCGCGCTAGTACTCCTAGCGCGGGGCCTTCTTCTTTACAAGCCGATTTTACTGTATACTGTACACAGTAGGTTCACGGTTCTAGGGCGACTAAGCCATTGGCGTAGGCAAACGACGGATCGATGAAACAAGGTCGTCCTACGTCATTTTAATTAGAAAGTGAAAGAATGGCAGAAGAAAATAGCGCGCAAGCGCAGAACAAGCTCTTCGTTGGTGGTATTGCCTGGGCAGCCACAGACGAGAGCTTGAAGAGCGCCTTCGCCGCATTCGGCACCGTCGAATCGGCAGAGGTAGTTCGTGACCGTATGTCTGGCCGCTCCAAGGGCTTTGGTTTTGTGGTTATGTCCACACCAGAAGAAGCTCAAGCAGCAGTCGACAAGATGAACGGTCAGATGTTGGATGGTCGCCCAGTGACCGTCAACATCGCTCGTCCAAAAACTGAAAAACCACAAGAGTAATCTTAGGTTCGTAGGAAAAGAAAAAAGTCTCGCCATCGCGAGGCTTTTTTCTTTTCGACCGAGTGCTGGGGCGGCGGGTAATCCTTCTCGCGACCGTTCCTCCGCTCCAGCGGCCTCGTCGCTTTGTATCTTAGTCGATTTTCGTCCGCCAAGACGCGGACGAACCAGGCAAATCTCCTGCATACGTCGCTGCGAAGAATCGTCCACCGCTCCTTTCTTTTTAGAAATGTTTGCGCATTTCAATAATTCCTGCCTACAATATATAAAAAGGAGGGTAAATGTTTTGGCACAGAAGAGAAGACAAGTCTTTCTTGGCGGTGGCGCTCACCTTCATCTTAATCGGCGCGGGCGTGTTTGCTTTTGGTATCGTCGGTTGGCTGATGAATTGGGCGGCAAACGACATGATCGTGGCTTTTCCGTCGCTCAAAATTATGGGTGGCCTGGTGATTATGTCTCTGGGTTACATCCAGATGGAGCTTGGGTTACTGCGTAAAAAGTAGTTAAAGAAACGGCGTCTCGCTCGCGAGACGCCGTCGTTCGAATAGGCCTTAGCCGATTACGGCAGTTAGTTGGCAAGGTTCTGCGAGCCGTTTTTTCGTTGCTTTCAGATAGCTGAAGCACTGTTTGCAGCCGGTGGCCACCGCCTTATTGTTGGCGTCGACCAGCCGAGCCTGCTCTGATGTGGTCGGCTTTACCTCTAGGCTCAAATACTTCCCGACTTCCGGATTCTTTTCCAGAAATCCTACGGCATCGTGACAGAGACTGTCTGGTACAAAAAAGGTCATCTTCTCCTCGCGTCGCAAGTAGCGAACAAAGAACATCTTCCTACCTTTTGCCGGTAATTGCAAGCAGCCGATGACAAAGCCCGGGAGGAGTGTAAACTGAAGAACATGACCGATTCACTGATTCTTGTTGGCACTAGCTTGGCCGGGGTGGTTGTTGGCGCCGCCCTGACGGTGATGTTTTTGAAAAACCGAGCCAGGCCGGACAAAACCTTGCAGCAATATACCGAGCAGCTGCTGACCTTGGCCGATCAAAAATTGGGTGCTCGCGGCGAGGAGATAAAAACCGACCTTACCAACAAGAGGGAAGCGATTCAAAAATTGGTTGATGATATCGGCAAGCACCTAGAAAAAACCAATGACCGAGTTCGTTTGAGCGACGAACAGTCGCTTCAGTCATTTGCCCGACTGACCGAGCAACTGGAGCGGCAGAAACAACTGACAGAAAACTTGCGCGGAAGTACCGAAGATTTGAAAAAAGTTCTCTCTAATAACCAGCTGCGTGGCCAGTTCGGCGAGCAGGTGGCCGAAAACTTACTGAAAATGGCCGGATTTGTCATCGGCCAGGATTACACCGCCAATCAGGCTCAAGAGACCTCGCCCAACCGACCAGACTTTTGTGTGCTCTTGCCAGACAAAACCAAGGTTAATATCGACGTCAAGTTCCCCTACTCGGCTTTGCAAAAAATGACCGAAACCGATAACGGCGAGGAAAAGAAAAAGTTCACCGAGATGTTTCGCCGCGACGTCCGCGACAAAGTTAAGCAAGTCACCAGCCGCGACTACATCAGCCCCGAGGAGGGGACGGTCGATTTCGTGATTTTGTTCATCCCCAACGAGATGATTTTTAGCTTCATCTACGAGCATCTCAACGACGTCTGGGAAGAGGCGATGAACAAAAAAGTAATACTTGCCGGACCATTCAGCTTTACGGCGATGCTACGGCTAATCAAACAGGCTCACTCAAACTTTGCCTTCCAGCAAAATATCCACCAAGTTATCAGCCTAATTCAAAAGTTTCGTGTCGAATATGACAAATTCAGCGAAGAATTTGACAAAGTTGGCCAAAGAATCGACGCTGCCAGCAAACAATTTCAGGAAGTTTCCACCACCAGAGGCCGCCAGCTCGGCCGAGTTGTTGACCAAATAGATTCCCACAGCGCCTTAGAAGTACCCGAGAAATTACTGGACGAGTAGTAGTTTTAGGATCCCAGTTTTAGAGCCCGCTCAATTCGGGTTAAGCGGCTTCAAGCATATCGGTTCTGTGCGTAGCCACCAACATCTCTTGATCAAGCCGCTGTAAAATAACCAGCTGACGATCTAAGCTCGTCAGTATCTCATCACGAAAATCCGTCAGCTTATTCTCGATACCATAAAGCCGATCGTCGATTTCGTTCAATCTCTTCACCAACGCCTTGTCGTCCATGTTCAAAGAATAGCAAAATAAAATTTCCCACGTAAGTTATCGTTGGACTTGGAGGGGTTGTACCAGTTGTTGAGGTAGAACTTGCGATTGCCGGGGTTCCAGTTGCCGTTCGGCACGTTGCCATTGACGGTACGAGAACCCTATGTGCCTCGCCCTTCCTTACGTGGTCAGTTTTAATCAAACTCAACCCGTTGTCTTGCGATGTCTTACGAAGCATGGCTGAGAGCCAATCTTCTTTGAGCTCGGCACGAAGTTTCCTAAATTGGTAAACCGCTATTCGCTCCGCCAGTTGGCGAATTGCGAACCAGTTTAATAACCAAAGTTATTGTATCGAATTTCTCGAACACAAAAAACGGGGTCGGATGAACCGACCCCGAAGGGAAAAAGGGAGAAGGGACGAGGGTTAGATGGAAACTTCCACCTGACGACCACGCAAGCCGTCGTAGGACGAGGAAGGGCTGCACCAGTAGCCGAGGCAGAACTTGCGATCGTCGGGACTCCAGTCGCCGTTCGGCACGTCGCCATCGACGGTGCGAGAACCCGCCAGCAAGGTCGAGGTATCCTTCGGGTCTAAGAACTTGCCGGTTCTGGCATAGTAGGCGGCGAACTCGATCTGGTACTCGTAGACGGTCTCGGTCGGAATCTGCCTTTCGGCGAGGACGTTGGCCGAGAGGTCCCTGAGCTCTTTGTCTGCTTCGACCCGACCGCGCGTCCGGACTGCGTAAGCGCCCTTGAGCGGGTCACGGTCGTTGTGAGCGATTGCCTCGTCGAGGACGCCATCGGTCCACTTCCAAGCGCCGAGCCCCTTGCTACCCAGTTGCCTCTTAATCGCCTGGAAAACGGCCTCGTTTGGGTATTGGCCGTGAACGGCGACGATCGGCAAGACGTTGTTGAAGCCTCGGCGATAAGCCGGGACGACTAGCCCAGTCAAGTCCGGGCAATCGAAGCCCAGGAACTTACCGTAGAGCTCGTGGCGGAACCACTGCAGAACGTCAGACGGGTCGAAACCCAGCCGGTCTGCCAAGGCCCAAAGCTCTTTCTTCCAGCCGGAGCTGCTCATAGCTCGTTGCAAGCGAGCCTTGTCCGGATAGCCGGAGAATGTTCGCTCGATATGGGTTTCGGCATGGATGATTTGATCTTCGGTGCTAGGGGTAACTCCATCAGTCATGGGTTACTTCCTCCTTATTGCGGCTCATGCCGCGGTCGTGGTCTCTTGCGAGACATTTTTAATGTACGAATGTACGGTCGTACTTTACCATATCTTACCCAAAAAGCCAAGGCATTGGGCATTTGTTTTCAGGTTTGGTAATATAGCCTTGATGGAGAACAAATCGGAGAAAAAAATCCGGGCGGAGAAATTAGCCGGGCTGAAAAAGCTTGGGATTAATCCGTATCCGGCGGCGATTCCGCCGTTTGTCAGTGTCGAGGAGGCTCGAACCAAAAAAGAAGGCGCGACCGTTTCAATTGTCGGCCGAATCACAGGATTGCGCGAGCACGGCAAGTCGGCTTTTCTCGATGTCACCTTTGATGACGACAAGCTCCAGAGTTATTTCAAACTCGATGAGCTCGGCGAAGAAAAGTTCAACCTGCTGAAGTTTTTCGATGTCGGCGACTATATTTGGGTTGAGGGTGAGCTGTTCACCACCCACGCCGGCGAGACAACCATAAAGGTCAAGGATTTTCAGATGCTCTCCAAAACTCTGCTGCCGATTCCCGATGAGTGGCAGGGCTTGAGCGACATTGAAACTCGCTACCGATCTCGGGCGCTCGATTTCAAGATAAATCCCGAGGCTAAAAAAACTATTCGCGCCCGAAGTCTGCTGATAAAAACTTTACGAGAATTTTTAGACCGCCACGGCTTCACGGAAATTCAGACTCCAATCTTGCAGCCGATTCCCGGCGGAGCGGCCGCCAAGCCGTTCATTACCCATTACAATATTATCGACGCTGATTTTTACCTACGGGTTTCGCCAGAGCTTTACCTCAAAAGATTAATCGTCGGCGGGTTTGATCGCGTTTACGAGATTGGGCCGTGTTTCCGTAATGAAGGCTTGAGCCATATGCACAACCCAGAATTTACGATGTGCGAATTCTACTGGGCGTATCAAACGCACCATAAATTAATGGAAGTCACCCAGCAGATGATGGCGGAACTAGCCAAAAAAATCTGCGGCTCGACCAAAATCACCTACCAAAGGCAAAAAATCGACTTCGGCGGCCAGTACCCAGTCAAGAAATTTGCCGAATTGATTAAGGAAAAGACTGGCATCGACATTAACCAGCACCGAACCTTGTCAGACCTAGAAAAAGCCGTCAAAGAAGCCAACGTTACTCTGGAAGGAGAAAAGGCGACTGTCTGGAGCCAATTGGTTGACGAGCTCTTCAAGAAAACCGTCCGCCCAACCATAATTGAGCCAACTTTTATCATCGAATACCCGCTCGAATTGACGCCGTTAGCCAAGAAGAACCAAGAGAACGACCAGCTCGCTGAGCGGTTTCAGCTGATTGCCGCCGGGGGCTTCGAACTGGTTAACGCCTACACCGAGTTGAATGACCCGGTTGACCAAGAAGAGCGATTCCGAGCCCAAGCCAAGATGAAAGAAGCTGGCTGGGACGAAAGCCAACTTCTGGACGAAAACTTCATCGAGGCCTTGAAGTTTGGTATGCCGCCAACGGCCGGTTGGGGTCTGGGCGTCGATCGCCTGGCGATGATTCTAACCGACAACTACTCGATTAAGGAAGTGATCCCGTTCCCCACTCTGAAACCTCTGAAGTAGACGTCCAAAATCGCCCCAATATCGGTTGACTTTTTTGGGCTTATATGGTATACTCCTCTTCAGACATCAAGCGGCATTGTGTCACTTGAACGCACATCGAAATCGCGGCCGAAGCGGCCGCAGAGGAGGTGGATCTGTGAAACAGATCCTAACTTGTATCGTCGTTCTCTGCGCGGCTCTAGCGGCCGCCCAGCAAAACATCGACGCCCAGCCGGGCGACAATCAGCCGGAAGTTGTTCAAGTCTCGCGAGGGATTGAACAAGCCAAGGCTGACGTCGAGCAGGCGAAGAAAAGCGGCGACAATGCCGCCTACCAGGTGGCAATCACCCGCTACAACAAGCTGACAATCGAGTTGGCAAGCCTTCGGGCTAGCATCCGTCAGCAGGGTCAAGCCATCAAGAAAGTCGACGGCAAGGTCAAAAAGCTCGACAGTCGGGTCAGCTCGCTGGAGACCACGGTCAACGGCGGCAAGGATAAGCAAGGGAAGCATATCGACGGGCTCGTCGAGTGGAAGAACAAGCTCATCGCCGAAAACGGTGACCTTTGGTGGGTTGCCGCCAAGCGCGGCGACATCGATAAGGCTCTCGAGATCGCTCCAGCGACCCAAGCCTTCTTCGACGCCGCTAAGGAAGCGGGCTATACAACCGCTGACAAAAACGGCAACGAGCAGTTCAACGCCAGCAAGTTCGTCTCCGACTTCCAAGGCTATGGCAAACGGCTCGACACCCTGGAAAAGGGCGACTGGAAAACCTGGACTGCCTTGGTTGCTAGCCTACTCGCCTTAATCGGCGTTCTCTGGGTGATTCTGCGGCCCCACCTAATAGCCAAGCCAGCTCCGGCGACCAAAGCGTCTGCTCCACAGCCAGAACCCGAACTCGATCAACCAGAGATCGTCAGGCTTCCTTGGAACGACTCCGTAGTCGGCCAGGAATGGGAGCAGTTCCGTGCCAGCGCAGAAGCGGAGTCCCAAACCATCCTCAACGCGATTGGCGACGACACTCAAACGGGAGTGTTGAGGCCGTTCGACGATTGGCTCACCGCCAGGTACGACAACGTACCCCGTCTTGGCAACATCCGCCAGCTCCTTCAGGCTCATCTGGAAAGCCAGCCGGCTCCGTAGTTCGGTTCGCATCCGCGGCCGCAGCATCCAATGCTGCGGCCGCTCTTTTTTTACTTAAATTTAGGTCAGGTAGTCGCGAAGCTTCGAGGCTTCTTCGTGTTTCTTGAGTTTCTGCAAAGCTTTGGCCTCAATTTGGCGGATACGCTCGCGGGTGACGCCGAATTCTTTGCCGACTTCTTCCAGAGTGTGGGTTCGGCCGGTGGTTTCGCCGGAATCTAAGCCGAAACGCATCCGCAAAATTTTCTGCTCTCGCGGGGTTAGAATCGACAGCGAATCCTCAACGTGACCCTTCATCAGCTGGTAAATCGCCTGCTCCTCCGGCGAGACGGCGTTTTTGTCCTCGATAAAGTCGCCTAGGCTCGAGTCCATCTCCTCGCCGACTGGCGATTCCAGCGAGACGGTTTCTTGGGAGATTTTCATGATGTGTTCGAATTTATCCAAATCAACGCCCAGCTTCTTGGCCAATTCTTCGTTGGTCGGCTCCCGACCGAGCTCCTGCTGAAGCTCGCGTTGAGTCCGCATATAACGGTTGATGGTCTCAACCATGTGAACCGGAATCCGAATCGTCCGGGCCTGGTCGGCGATGGCTCGGGTGATGGCCTGGCGAATCCACCAGGTAGCGTAAGTGGAAAACTTAAAGCCGCGCTTGTAATCAAATTTTTCAACCGCGCGGTTCAAACCCAAGTTGCCCTCTTGAATTAAATCCAGCAAAGTCAGGCCGCGGCCGATATATTTTTTGGCAATCGAAACCACCAAGCGCAAGTTAGCCTCGGCCAGTCGGCGTTTGGCTGACTTGTCGCCGCGCTCGATTCTTTTAGCTAGCTTCACCTCTTCTTCGCCGGTCAAAAGTGGGTATTGGCCGATTTCCCGCAGATACATTCGAACGGAGTCTTCAGAAATTCCAGTAACGTCGTCATCTTTAGTCGTCCGTTTCACTTTTTCTGGTGTCTCGCTGGGAATATCCAAAAGCGGTTTCGGTTCGCGAACCTCCACGCCGATGTGAGACAGGTAGCGCAAAAATTCGTCAACCATCTCGACGTTGCTCTCCGGCTCGGGGAAAGTCTGGATAATTTCTTTGTAAGTCACGAAGCCGTGTTGGCGCCCTTTTTTCACCAAGAAAACCAGCTCATCGGTAAAGTCGAGGTTAATATCCTGCTTGATCTTTTTTGGTACCGCTTTAGTCATTGCTCTCCATTGAACTAGTTTCTTTCGACATATTGGTTAGTTTGTTCATCAATTTTTTTAGCCCCTCGATGTCGCCTTTTTCCTGGGCCTGGCGAATCTTGATGGCCAGCGACTCTTTTTCTTTTTCGCGGCTCTTGCTGGAAAGTAGGCCGATTTTTTCGTCGAAAAGTTCGGCGGCGAGTTTGTCGTCCAGGTTTGGCCAAGTTTGGCTCAACCAAAATTGCCACGAGTCAATTTTCTCCGCTGTCAGCGTATTTAAAGAGTTCTTTACCTTGGAATGGAATTGGAGCTGGTTTTTTACCAAAGCTTTGTCATTGTAACAGGTTTCAATGGAAGAAGCAATCTGCTCGGTCTCCTCGCTCTGCCAAACCACTTCTTTAAACCGTTTTTCGCCCATTTCAAGAATTGTGGGATATCCTAGTACCAAAGCCAGTAGCTGCTCCTCCGGCAGAAGATGGGTGGGAATCTGGCCGGCCGGCGCGGCTGCTTCAACCTCGGCCGGTTTGAGTTTCTCCAAAGAGGCATAGACGCTTCCAGTCTTCACCTCGAGCGCCTGGGCCAACCGCGAGACGGCGTAGTCGCGTCGGGTCGGGTCGAAGGTAATTGAGAGCAATGGCAGCATCGCTTTGGTAATTTTTTTCTTGTTTTCGATGAAATTGGTCGGCTGATTGGCGGCGATTTCCCGTTCTAGCCACCAGTCGAAACCCTCTTTAGCCGCCTTGATAGCCTTAGCCCAGGCGGCCGGATCCTTTTCAAACAGCTCGCCGGCGTCTTTGTAGGGAGCAAAATCAATCACTCGACAGTTGAGATCGAATTTTGTCAGCATCTCGATAACTTTTTTGGTGGTATTGACCCCGGCCGTGTCGTTATCAAAGGCCAGTAAAAAATTATTGGTGTATTTGGACAGGGTCAGCAGCTGGGTTTCGGTGATGGCGGTGCCGGAGCTGGCGACAGTGTTCTCAATTTTTCCCTGGTGCAGGGCGATGACGTCCATCTGCCCCTCCACCAGCACCACTTGGTCGCGCTCGACGATGGCCTTTTTGGCCAAGTTCAGACCGTAAAGCACTCGGCTCTTATTAAAAATCGGCGTTTCCGGTGAGTTTAAATATTTCGGTTGAATATCGCCCAAGGCTCGGCCGGTGAAACCGACGACGTTACCGAGCACGTCGTAAATTGGAAAAATAACCCGCTCGAAAAACCGCTCCGGCGAACCGGCCGCGCTCAAATCGGCGGCGGCCGCGCCCTTGCCGATCATCAAATCTTTAAGAGAAATACCACGCGAGGCAAACCCTAAATAAAAGCGCTTAATAGTTTCCTCGCTAAGTCCCCGTTTTTTCAAGTAGGCCAGAGCTGCCTTGCCTTGTGGCTGATCGAGTAAAACCTTTTGGAAAATTCGGCTGGCCAAAC
Source organism: Saccharimonadales bacterium (SeqCode) (assembly GCA_035510775.1). Taxonomy (GTDB): domain Bacteria; phylum Patescibacteriota; class UBA1384; order 2-12-FULL-50-11; family 2-12-FULL-50-11; genus DATKGP01. Next base: position 559 of record DATKGP010000039.1, on the reverse strand, counting down.
TATTAATACGAAAAAGCCGATCTTTGCGATTCTGAGTTTGGTGCTCGGCGGCCGTTCGCGGCTGCAAAGTTACCCCGGCCTTTTGGGCCAAAATCCGTAGGGCGTCGCCAAACTCTAAGTGCTCGGCCTCCATCACAAACCGGTAGACATCGCCACCTTTTTGGCATCCGAAACATTTCCAAATCTGCTTAGTCGGACTAACCATCAGCGACGGCGTCTTTTCTTGGTGAAACGGGCAAACGGCTTTGTAGTTGGCGCCGGCTTTTTTTACCTGAACGTACTGGCTGACCAAGTCAACCAAATCAATTCGCGCCTTAACTTCTTCGACTTCGTTCGACATTACACTTGAGCTGATTTTAACCCGTTTTTAAGGTAAAATACAATTGTCTGTATAGGAGAGATCATATAAGGACCTGCTTCGCAGAACCTTGACTGATCTCCCGCAGTCACTTCGTTCCTTTGGAGAGATCACATAGTGGACTAGTGTACCATCTTGGAAAGATGGCGTACTCGAAAGGGTACCGTGGGTTCGAATCCCACTCTCTCCGCGAAAACAGGA
>DATKGP010000038.1:0-4044 GCA_035510775.1 Saccharimonadales bacterium (SeqCode) | reverse complement strand
AGCAGAGTTACCGAAACCGTCGGCGATTGAGGCCGAGCTTTTCCCCACTAAGACAAAAAAACACCTAGACAAGGCTCGTGATAAGAAATACGCCTTGGCCGGCTGGGGGATTGTTCTTTTAATTGTTGGGGTGGCGGTAGTTCTAACCTACCTTTATTACCAGTCACTCCAAAAACCAACCACTTATGATACTAATACTACGACCACCAGTCGGACCAAGAATACGGAAACCATTACCACGATGGTCTACGACCGAGGAGTTGGTGCCGACGCCGCCGCTTCGGCGGTTGGAGCCATTACCGCTGCCGGTATCAAGGCCGAAAAAGGAGCCGACTCTAGTATCGCCTACGACAGCTCCTATATTTTTTACAACCCAACCTATGCCACCCAAGCCAATACCATCAACACGATCCTGACTTCCTACAAGTTTCAGATGAAAGAGTCGCCGCTGCCGGGAATATCCGTTTACCTCGGTAAAAATTGACAGTCAGCCGACCGTAGTCGATCATAAAAGTAATGACTAGTTATCCAAATCAAAGAGTTGGGGTTTTTGTGGACGTTCAGAATTTGTATTACAGCGCTCGGGCAATGTATGACAGTAACGTCAATTTTGGCCAGGTGTTAAAAGTGGTGGTCGGTAATCGTCAGACGATTCGAGCCTTGGCTTACGTGATTAAGTCCGAGGCGCCGAAGGAACAGGGTTTTTTTGAGGCTTTGGAAAAGGCCGGTTACGAGATTCGCTCAAAAGATATACAAATTTTCAGCGATGGCCAGAAGAAGGGGGACTGGGATGTCGGTCTGTCGGTTGATGCTATCAAGATGGGCGACCGGCTCGACGTGGTTATTTTAGTTACCGGCGACGGTGACTATGTTCCGCTGGTTACCTACCTCAAAGAGAATAAAGGCTGCCGGGTTGAGGGAGCGGCCTTTGGTCGAAGTACTTCGGCCAAACTCATTGAATCGCTAGACGGGTTTATTGATTTAGACGCCGATAACCGCCAGTATTTAATGAAAGGGCGCCATGATTAAAGTTGAGGATCTGACCTACAACGATTTGGCCTACAACGAACTTAACGGGGTATCTTTTGCTCTGGACAAAGGCAAAACTGGGGTAGCTATCGGACCAAACGGCTGTGGTAAGTCGCTACTCCTTAAAGCCATCGCCGAACCGCATCTAGATTACAGCGGGCGGGTGATTGTTAGCAATTTCAAAGCCAAAAGCGAGCCGGAAAAAGCCAAGGCCGTTGTTGGATATTTACCAAAACAGGTTCACCCAGACGGTTTTCTGACGGCTTTTGAGCTTTTGGAGACAATCGCCGCCTTTTACCAAATTAGCCCCAAGGAGCGCCAGGAAAAAATCCTTAAATTGGCCAACGAGCTTTACTGTGGTGACGAACTTTATACCTTGTTAGAGCGACAAGGCTCGGCTCTGCATCAGCGCGTGGGAATAATTGCTTCGCTAATTCATCAGCCCAGCGTCTTGCTCTGGGATGAACCGCTGACCAACCTGGATTATCGCTGCCAACAGGCCGTCCTGGGTCTGTTAAAATCGGCAGTCGCCCACGGCGCAACCGTTTTAATTGCCACCAACGATTTGCGACTAGCCGAAGAGCTGGCCGACAAAATTATTGTTTTACGAGATGGGCAGATTGTCGCCGAAGGCACGATGAAGCAGATTCATAACCAAGTTCGCTCGCCAAAAGCAGACTTAGAGAGTGTTTACGAACATTTGTTCGGAGGATGAGCTCGCTAGCGATTCTGTTTGCCAGTGCCGACTACCCACGAACGAAACAGCTACTCGGTCGCTACACTTATTTTAACGTCATCGTCCTTCTTGCGACCTTGCTGCTTACTGGCAGTGCTTTTTACGTTTGGGGCGGCCTGACCGACCCAACAAATCCGTTGATTGTTCTGATGGTTTCTCTAATTTTGGCCGGTTGTTTGGCCGCCGGTATCTGGATTGCTCTGAAAGCCACCGGTTATCAATCGAGCCTACTACTAGAGACAATTAGCCCGGCAACCACTTTTTGGCTACGAACGCTTCAGGTCTTAATCTTCACCTTGCCAGTTGGCCTAGTAACGCTGACCGCCTATATCACCGGAATCGGCGTGGCCGATAAGCAGACCTGGGATATTTTGGCATTCAATATTTTGAGTACGATTTTGCTGCCGGCCGCCTTGGCGTTGCTGGGAGCTTCGATTGTTTACCTCATACGGCGAGTTTTTCACCATTATCTCGCTCGAACGGTTCTGATCGCCATTCTACTTGGCTTTTGGGCCTACTTTTTCATCTCAAGAGTTGAGATTTCCCGATTTTTCCTCGATTTCTGGCTCTACGGCAATCTAAACCAGATGATGATTCTGTTTTTGGGTCTAGTGACCCTAATTACCGGCGAGGTGATGTTCCTGGAGCTGGTGTTTACTCACCAGCCGGTTCGCCTGAACGCCTTACCGAAATATTGGAAGTTGTGGCCCAGCCGCCGGTTGATAAATGTCTACGACACGCCAATGGCTCTAATCAACAGAGAGTTTTTGCATTTTTTACGTGACACTGTCTTTCAACGGCGCCTGCTTTCCTATGTTATAGTCCTGATACTTTTTGTAATGGCCGGGGCAACGCTACTAACGAGCGAGGGCAGTGGCCGAATGGCGATTTTCGCTTTCAGCTTGAGTATCGGTTTAACTGCTTTGGCGGTGTCTTACCGCTCGGGCACGCGAGCCAGACAATTCAGTGAAAAAAATCAGTACCTGCCAGTTACGGAAAAAGTCGTCTACTGGTCGTTCTGGACGGCTTCGCTAGTGGTTTTGAGCTTGGTGATGGTGTTGTTTATCGGCCTGACGTTGTCGATGCTTAATCTGCCATGGTCAACCATCACCGGCCAACTTATCGTCATCGGCTTGACCGCCCATCTGTTGAGCTTCTTCTTCGGTTACCGCCATGCCGATTGGGCTACTGACCAAGCCAACGACCTAACCGCCGTCTTGGTGACTTTGGCAATCGCCCTGGTACCGATTGTTTACTTCCAGCAGGTTTCGGTGCTGTTGACTCTGGCAGTGTTAATTCTGTGGCTAGCTGTTCTGGCCTTGTTCCTGCGGGTAAAGACAGTAAACTTGCAGTAATGCGTTGTTTGATTTGGGCGGCGATTATTATGTTTTTGATATTCACTTTTGGCGCGATTCTTCTGGTGGTAGTAAAGTAAGGGAGCAATGGGATTTGCGCCAAAATGGCTCCACGATTTGGGAGAGGCTTTTGATAAGCAGGGCTTTGAACTGTTTCTGGTGGGCGGGGCAATCCGCAACAAGCTGCTGGGTCTGAAAATTGGTGAGTGGGACTGCGCCACCTCGGCTCATCCGGGTGACACTGAAAGAATTTTGCGTGGCTTTGGTTGTAAAAAAATCGGCCTGGTCGGCAAACGATTCGGGACAATTACCGGTGAATTTCAAGGCGAGAAGTTGGAAGTGACAACTTTTCGGTCGGAAAAATATGACGAAGCTAGCCGTCAGCCAACTGTCGAGTACGGTAAGACCATCGAAGAGGATCTGTCTCGCCGCGACTTCACTATCAACGCCGTCGCCTACAACTTGAAAACCGAGAAACTGCTCGACCCTGAACACGGTCAGGACGATTTGAAAAAGGGGGTTGTACGGGCAGTTGGAATCGTAGCCGATAGGTTTAAAGAAGACCCGCTGCGGATGCTAAGGGCGGTTCGCTTCGCTACTTTGCTGGATTTTGAAATCGACCAAGCCACTTTGACGGCTATCACTCACCAAAAAGACCGGTTCGCCATTCTCTCCGCCGAGCGGATTAGCCAGGAAATGGATAAAATGCTTCTGGCGAATCAGCCAAGCCGAGGAATTGTCGCTTTGGTTGAAACAGGATTAATCAGCTATATTCTGCCGGAACTGATTCCGGCAATTGATCTAGAATTCGACCCACACGAGCACAAAGATATTTACCGACATATTTTACAGGTGTTGGATAATACACCGCCAAAAATTGAGTTGCGTTGGGTGGCTCTGCTGCACGATTTGGCCAAGCCTATT
>DATKGP010000037.1:0-4347 GCA_035510775.1 Saccharimonadales bacterium (SeqCode) | reverse complement strand
GCCCATGCGAGCGTGTGATTTGGCGGCAGCATCCTTATTAACACATATTTCAGCATATAGATTTCTGGCCGCCTTGGTATTGCCGGCTTGGTATAACTGATCGGCCTTGGCTTCTAGGTCAATGAGTCTCGGACTAACAATATTTCTCTTACGATTGGTTAGATAGATAGAAAACACCGCCAGCTCGAACACTAAAGCCATCGGGACGAACAAAACTAACTGGGGACGAGGATCAATACCGGGCGTAATTAAGCCGGCCAGCAAGAAAAGACCTAGTAATATATAGAACTGGTACTTATTGAGTTTCTTTAGGCTGATCGGGGTGATGTGGTTAATTACCACTAAAACTAGTGGCAACTGGATAAATATATCGATCAAAACCAGGTACCACATGACGAACGAAAAATATTCTTGGGCGTTAATCAGCGGCTGGACCTCTGGCGAGTCAAAAACGTGGAGGAATTTAAAAATCAGCGGCAGGCCGGCTGGCGAATAGGAAAAGATAATACTGCCAATCGTTAGGGCAATTGAGCTGAAGATCATCTTTGGCAGGATTTTACCTAGCTTTTGCGGTAAGGCCGGTTCAACGAAACGCAATATTTGATAGATGAGGACTGGAAAAGAGGGAATAAGCCCAAAGACTAAGACAATTTTGAAGAGAAAGTCTACCCCGCCCAATGGAGAAGTATAATAAAGCTTACTTTTTAGCGGGGCGACAACAATAGCTGAAAGCGGTCGTTGAAAGTATAGAGCGATGCCGCCGAAAATTACAAGGAAAACTACCCACCAAAGCAAACGGCCGCGCAGTTCTCTAAGGTGTTCGTGAACCGAACGTTGATCATCTGGCTGCAAAACACCAGCCATGGGTCAAACTTAGGATTTGTCGGTTTTGCCGGCTTCTTCGCTCTTCTTGGCCTCTTCGGGCTTCTTGATTTCGTCGGTAAAGCCGCCGCGAAGCTCCTTAATTGACTGTCCTAGTGAACGAGCCAACTCTGGTAGCTTTTTTGCCCCAAAGAGCAAAAGAATTATTAATAAGATTAGCAACAGTTCACCAGTTTCAAGTCCAAACATCTTTTCCCTTTCTTCTTATTTGTTTACTTCAAAGTTTATGCTAACATTTTCTTATGAAGCATTGCAAGTACTGGTTAATTGGGTTGGGCCTAGGGTTTATTTTCTCGGTTGGGATAGCGGCAAAAGCCGCCGCTAGCACTTACGGACAGTGTATCTACGGTTCGAGTCAATATCAAAATTGTATAAGTGCCACGTCAACTCCGACTCCGTCGACCACGACAACACCAGCAATATCAACGCCAACGCCGTCAGCTGTGTCTTCTGGCTACGGCAGTTCTTCAAGCGGATCGGGCACGGTTGCAATAGTAACCTCGCCGACTTCTAGTGCTGGCATTAGCAGTCCAACGCCATCGGCAAGCCCTTCGGGTGGGGCGGAAACCGCGACTACCCAGAAAACCGTTAATAAAACCCTGGTTATGATCGGGTTAGCCATCCTTGGTCTGGCGATACTTTGGCTAATAATTCTCTTAGCTCGCCGCCGCCGCCGCCGAAAGATTTAAAAAAGCCCGGCCAAAGCCGAGCGCTAAATTACTGATTCAGTTAGGAGGGGCGACGCAGGTCGCCCAAGTTGTCATCGGCCTTGCGGCCGAAGGTAGAACTACAGAGAGCTGGCCAGGTGAGTCGTATCGACGAGTCTGTCGTTACCGCTACGAGGCCAGAGAGCCAGAGGCTTCGCTAATTGAGCGTGAACCCAGCAGCGTGGAGCGTGTTGCACATCCGCGTTCCCAAATAACCGCTTCCGAGCCCCCCAGGTACCAGCAAGGTTGTGGTCCAGGCGGTTACCGACTCATTGTCTGGATTGAAGTCGAAGGTGGCGCTGTACCACGTGCCCTGGGGGTTGCTGTAGTAGGTGGCAAAGCCCGTTCCGGTGACTGTAAATGGGTAGTGCGCGCCATCATTTTCACATGGACCCCAGGTTTGATTCGCTGTGTATCCGTTGTTGTCCCAATGTCCCGAGTGGGAGCCACCTGATGAGCCCGTGGCACTGTAGTTGACTGTGTCGTAGTCACAGCTGCTTTGCGGCCACTTTCGCAGGTAGTGGGGATCGGCGCCTAGATTGCCCCAGCAGTACGTGTTTTGCTTTTTGTAGCCTTGCACTTGCACCGTTGTGCAAGGGCAACTGCTCGCCGGCACCCAGAAGTAGATGATGTACTTGGCGTCGATATTGGTGACGTTCAGCCCCTGTCCGCACGGAAGGAGCAACGGCAGTCCGAGAGGATTTGTTACGAAGCCGTAAGCCGAGTTAGTCATGGCGTTAACCATGTCTTCGTAGAGGGTTCCGTCCCATGTTTCATACGGCCACCATATCAGTTGGCCATGGCCGTTCCCGTTGAAGTAGAATGGGCCAATCGGCGAGCTGGGGTATGTGCCGTAGTCTGTCTGAAACGTGCCAGGGGCGAGGTTGGACGGGGACGAGGGGACGCTGGTGGTTTGCGTGACGCTCACTGGGCTCACACAGAACCAGAAGCAGTCGGGACGACTCGGGGGAATGTTCATCGGAGGCGCCGACGCCGTTGCCACCGCAATTCCCAGAACCAACACAACCAGAAGTGAAATTAATCTCGAAAGTTTCATCGTTCCTTCTCTTTGCGCATTTTTGAGGGTGCGCGACCTTGTTCGGAGGAATATTTAGATTTTCCCCCTAACTGAATCGGTAATTTGTTTAATTACCTTTCTCAAGTTTTTAAGCTTCACGGTCTTGGGCGTCTAGCAAAAAAAGCGCAAAAATATACTCCAGCGTTTGCGTTACTATTTTGTTAGATTTCCTAAGAGTACCCTGTCATTTTATATAAGGATCAAGGAAAGTCAACACCTTAACACGGAATTTACATCCAGTTTATACTTCTCTTCGAAAAACCTCGGGTGAAAGCCCGAGGATGAAGAGCTTCCCAGCAAAGCTGGGACTCTTCGAGACTTTCGAAGAGAAGGAGAAGATATCCTGGGCGAGAGCCCGGGGCATCTTCATACATAAATAGGGATTGATTTGGTAAAGCTGGTGGTATAAAATATGTTCAATCGCTCTTCGAAAGGTAGGGGAACTAATGAAACCAAGGAAACTGATCTGGCCAGGGCTGAGTCTGCTCTGCGCGCTCTGCTTTGTCCCCGTCTTTGTCGCTATAAATCAGTCGGATGAGATAGGCCAAGAGACGCGAGACTATGGACCTTCGTTTGATAGGTCGAGTATTCCCTCGGCCGTTCCTGAACCAGTGACAACCTCCCTTTTGGGTCTCGGGCTTGCGGCCGCAGTCTTTCGCAAGCTGAAAAAGACCTGATGGGTCTAGACGTCCTGCCCGGCGCACCTGCGCCGGGCGCTTTCATACAAAATACTAGATATGGGAAATGTTGTCTTTATTCAAGGAGAAAACCCCCAACTTTAGTCGGGGGTTTTCTTTAATATTTCCTGAAGATCTACCCAAAGGGTTTCTCTCCCAGCCGGCTTTGCCGGCAGGATGTCGCTTCGCTTGCTCTAGCGAGTAGAAACCGCCTGCTTCAGCAGGCGGTAGATCATCTGTAACCGGACTGATTTCTCTTTTTTTTATTCATTGAGGGAATATCATGGGTGGTAACCTGTGGATGAGAGCAGTCACCACTTTGCATAGCACGGCGGCGCGAAACGAGGAAGGAGATACCGGGCGGAAGCCCGTGGGGCTTCATTAGTAGGGCTATTTAGCCCTTGAGCCTTTCTGCTAACGTGCGCATCGGCTGTTGACGCCTCGGCGGGAAAATGCGAGCCATGAGTCCTGCCGTGACCTTTAAGTAACCCTGAGGGTTGGGGTGGACTCCGTCAATAGTATCCACACCGGTCGTTGGATTTATCCAACTGACCGTATCGATGTAGATAATATTAGTGTTTGGAGATACTGCTGCGATTGCTGCTTTAACCCCCGCGTTCCACTGAGCAAGAGTTGTTCCACCTTTAACTGCCGACGTGGTTGGAAGAATGCCGATGCAGTAGAAAACCGTGTTTGGCATCCCTGAAACGAGAGCTTGCATCATTACGGCGTAGTCGTAAACGAACGTGCCGCTCGTGACGGCGTCACCGATGTTCTCGGTAATCCCATTCTGAATAGCGTCATTGTAGCCGCCCAGCACAAAGACGGTACTGGGCTGCGGGGTGAGATTAGTCAGCGTCGAGGTTCTGCTGACCATCGGATGCAATCCGGCAGCTCCCACGGTCGAGCCGCTGATTCCGTAATTGGCGACTCCGATACCGAGGTTGCTTGTTAGTAGGCTTGGAAAACCGAACGAAGAATCTGCAGAAGTTCCTGTGCAGCT
>DATKGP010000036.1:0-5175 GCA_035510775.1 Saccharimonadales bacterium (SeqCode) | reverse complement strand
GGTCTGTATGTTGTCGGTACCGAACGGCACGAATCTCGTCGCATCGACAACCAGCTTCGTGGCCGAGCCGCTCGCCAAGGCGATCCGGGCGAGACCAAGTTCTTCATCTCGATGGAAGATGATTTAATGAGGATTTTCGGTGGCGACCGGATGAAAAGTATTATGGAGCGGCTGAAGATTCCCGAGGATATGAGCATTAATAACAAGCTCTTGTCGCGGGCGATTGAGCAGTCACAGACTCGGGTGGAGGGCTACAACTTTGATACTCGTAAACAACTAGTTGAGTACGACGACGTGATGAACAAACACCGCGAGGCAATTTATATTCGCCGGCGCAACGCCCTCTTTGCCCAAAATCAGGAGGCTTTCAAGCCAATTAGCGAAGAGCTGCTACTCAAGATGACCGACGAGGAACGGGATACTTATCAAAAAAAGGCCGCCACTTGGCCGGCCGAGGCCAAAAGCCAGATCGAGCGGGCGGTGATTCTGCGAACCATCGATGTGCTGTGGATTGAACACCTAACCAACATTGAGAGCCTGCGCGAAAGTATTGGCCTGCGTGGCTACGGCCAGCGCGACCCAATCGTCGAGTACAAGCAGGAAGCCTATAATTTATTCGGCAATTTAAATCGCAACATCGACAGCCAAGTCATTCAGACATTGTTGCATTTGGAAATTCAACCAACCGCACCGGAGATTGTCGCCCAACCGACGCAGATGGAAAAATTGAACTACTCTGGCGGCGATGAAGCCGCCCCCCAGCCGGCCAAAGTCAATCCTAGCGGCAAAGTCGGTCGTAACGACCCTTGCCCTTGTGGAGCCATCGACCCGGCCACGGGCAAAGTTTACAAGTTCAAAAAGTGCGGGCTAATTAATGCCCCGTACCACAAGGGATAATGCCGCCGATTAATTTTGACAACTTGTTTCTGCAAGCCGATAACCTGCGCAACAACGGCCAGGTTGATGAGGCCATCAAGGCCTACTTGGCGATTGCCGGAATGGCCAGGGACGCCAAAAATATTCCTGTGGTCGCCCGGGCAGTCCATATGGCCGGGGTTTCTTGCAAGGAATCGGTGGCTGACGCTAACAGTAGCTACTACCGTGATGCCAAAAAATATTTTGAGGCGGCGATAATTTTATTTAAGCAGCTTAACGACGCGGCTGGGCTGGGTGCGATCTACCGCGATGCAGCTATTACTGCCGATTACGCTAGCGATGCTCCGGTTGCCTTAGAAAACTTCCAAAAAAGTATTGAAATCTTAAACAAAGTTAAAGATGAAGTACCGGCGCAGTTGGGGATAACTCTAGTAAAACTCGGGCTTCACTATTTTAAGCACGATGACCTAACTGCCGCCGAAAAATTTGTCTATCGCGGTATCCAGTATTTGCGTCAAGATCCAACCGCCGGTTTTTTCAACGCCACCGCTCTCTATGACCGGGCCAGAATTCTCTACAAGCAAGACAAAGTTACCGAGGCCTTTGAGCAGGCCGAGGAGAGTTTATCTTGGTTTCAAGCCGATCATGGTGAGGAGGAGTTTGGTCGTAGAAAGGCTCAACTTCACGGCCTTCTGGCCGTTTTGAGCCAGAATCTGGGGCATAACGAGCAGGCCAAAACTCACTTGCAGGAATATCAGCGTTACCTCAGTGCTCTTGATTCGCTGGCAGCCAAAGTTGTGGAAAAAGATCTCAACAATTTGACTGGTCAGTAATTGCCGAGCCGGTTATTTTCCGAGATGATGGCTTTATGGCAAAAGAGCTTTTGGAAGAGGTGGTGGAGGCGCCAGCTCTAGTTGTGGAAAAAACCATTGAGCTTTCCAAACAAGCCGTCGACGCGGTTGATCGACAGAGGCCGTTTCGAGCGGCCAAAAAATACTGGGAAATTTTGGGACCAGGAGTAATTACCGGCGCGGCCGACGACGATCCGTCCGGTATCGCCACCTACTCGCAGACTGGCAGTCAGTACGGCTTTCAGTTGGTTTGGCTGGCCGTTCTCACCTTGCCGATGGCCGGCGTGATTCAAGAGATGTGTGCCCGAATCGGTTTAGTGACTGGCCGAGGTTTGGCGGCCAATATCCGACAAATTTTTCCCAGACAAGTCCTTTACGTTTGTACGGCTCTGCTATTTCTAGCCAACACCTTCAATATTGGTGCCGATTTAGGTGCCCTGGCCAAGGCCAGCCAGCTGATTCAGCCAGTCTGGAATTATTCAGTCTTAATTATTTTCTTCGCTCTGCTGTGTTTGGGCTTGCAGATATTTTTCAGCTACAAAGTATATGCTAGATACCTGAAATATCTCACAATTCTCATCCTTTCCTACGTGATTACCGCCTTCTTCATTAAAGATCTTGATTGGTGGGCGGTTCTAAAAAGCACTGTCGTGCCATCGGTCACGTTTTCAAAGAATCAAATCATTTTAATTTGCGGCATTTTTGGCACAACCATCTCGCCGTATCTCTTCTTCTGGCAGACTTCGCAGGAGGTTGAGGAGGAGATTGAGCATGGCGGGACAAATATTGCCTTGCGTCAGGAATCGGCCACTGATGAACAAATAAAAAATATGCGTATCGACAACTGGTCGGGAATGCTTTTGTCGGAAACAGTGATGTTCTTTATTATTGTGGTTTGCGGCGCAACCCTGTTCAAAAATGGCATTACCAATATTAATACTGCCGCTGACGCTGCTGCTGCCTTGAGGCCGCTGGCCGGCAACTCCGCCTACATCTTGTTTGCCCTGGGGATTTTCGGCGTTGGCTTACTGGGAATTCCAGTTCTGGCTGGCTCGGCCTCGTATGCCTTGTCGGAATCTTTCCGTTGGCGCGAAGGTTTGTACCGCAAACTCAAAGAAGCATATGCTTTTTATGGAGTGATGATTGTAGCGATGTTGTTTGGAGTTATGCTCAACTTTGTTGGACTTGACCCGATGAAGGCACTTATTTACTCGGCGGTTGCCAACGGTCTAGTGGCGCCAGTAGTGATGGTCTTAATTGTTTTGATCGGCGCCAATAAGAAAGTCATGGGCGAGCGAGTCAATCGACCTTCGACCAACTTCTTCGGTTGGCTAATCACCGGCCTGATGATTATTACTGGCCTGGCGACAATCTACTCGTTATTCTTTTAGAAATTGTGGAGCGCTTTAACGACGACTTTTTCCACGAGTTGTGTTATGGTGGGGCGAGAAATGCCGATGATTAGTAATCGTATGTTTTTGGCGCATGGATGATGTTCTGCAAATCGGTTCGAGATCGAACCGAAGTCAACCTGTCGATACTGGTACGCCCCAACCGCTAATACAATTCAAAGACATTACCAAGGCCTACCCCGGTCGAATAGCCGTTAAAGACATTGATCTGACAATTAATGAAGGCGAGTTTGTTTCGATCGTTGGCCAGAGCGGCGTTGGCAAAACCACTCTGATAAAGCTCTTAATTAAGCTGGAACCGCCGAGCAAGGGGGAGATTTATGTCGCCGGCCGCAACCTAGCCGATTTGCGCGACAACGAAGTGCCGTTTTACCGCCGAAAAATCGGGGTGGTTTTTCAGGATTTTAAGCTCCTACCTCAAAAGACCGTTTGGGAGAACGTGGCTTTTGCTTTGGAAGTTTGCGGCTACTCACAAACAGATATCATCAAGCGAACCGACAAAGTTTTGGATTTGGTCAATTTAAGTCGACGTCGTGATAGCTACCCGAACGAACTCTCTGGCGGCGAGCATCAGCGCGCCGCCATCGCCAGGGCTCTAGTCCACTCGCCGAAGATTTTAATTGCCGATGAGCCGACCGGTAACCTCGACCCCGTCAACACCTGGGAGATAGTTGATTTGCTCTACCGAATCAACCAAAAAGGCACGACCATCATCCTGGCTACTCACAACCGCCAGGTAGTCGACCGAATCCAGAGACGGGTGATTTTAATGAAATCTGGTAAAATCGTCAGCGACCAACGCGGCGGTAAATATGTAATTTAAATGAACCAGCAAACAATTTCTCGAATCATTCGTCTCGGCTACACCAACTTCTGGCGAAATCGCTGGCTGACGCTCGGGGCGACACTGCTAATGGCTCTAACCTTAACAATGATTAGCGTCTCGCTCCTGATGAGCTTTGTCATCCGTGACACCGCCCAGACAATTCGCTCGAAAATTGACTTGACGATATATTTCCGTGACGACACCGTCACCGACCAAAAAATTACCGATTTAGAAACACGAATTAACGAAATCACTGGTGTCGTCAGCTCCCACTTTGTTAACAAACAAGAGGCGCTGGCAATTTTTGACCGCCTGCCAATTAACGAGGATATTAAGGCACCGCTATCCAACGACAATAATCCGCTGCCCCGAAGCATTCAAATCAGCACCAGCAACCCTGACAATATTCAGACGGTGATTGCTTCGGTTGAGCGAGCCGATTCCGAGGCGATTATCTGTTCCGACTGCGTGTCCTACGCCAAAAACAAAGCCACGGTTGACCAACTCCTTTCAATTACCAGATCGGTTCAAATCGCTGGGATTATTTTAAGCGTTCTATTCGGCCTGATTGCCGTGTTTAACGTCATGAACATCATCCGCATTACCATTATTAGCCGGTCCGATGAGATTGAAATCATGCGCTACGTCGGCGCCTCAAACGCTTTTGTCCGCGGGCCGTTCGTTGTCGAAGGAGTGCTTTATGGGGTTCTGGGCACGGTTTTCACTACGTTACTGCTACTAATAATTTCTTTTCTTGCCACCCGCTTTTTCCACGGGGCTGGGGCGCTTTCCGGCTCGGCAATTACCATCCTTGGCGTTAATCTCTTTACCTATGTCTTAAACCATTTATTGACTCTAATCCTAGCCCAGCTAGTGCTTGGACTAGTTCTGGGAATTTTCGTCAGCCTTTTCTCGCTTCGCCGGTATCTTCGAGCCTAGTAACATTGACGTCCTTTGGCGCCGCTGCTACGGTGGAATGACAATGCTCGGGGGTAGGATACGGCGATTTATGGTCGTGGGTGTGCTAATTCTAGCGGGCGCGTTTGTGGCGCCGGTGCAATCTACTCAAGCGGCCGCTTGTTCTGATATTACCAAGCTTGAGAACCAAATCTCCTCGCTCGAGGTTCAGTTGAATAAAGCCCAGCAGAATCTGCAGAGCTCACAGGCACAAGCTGGTAGCTTACAAACTGCCATTGGCGGTCCTCTCCCC
>DATKGP010000035.1:0-5019 GCA_035510775.1 Saccharimonadales bacterium (SeqCode) | reverse complement strand
GGAGAGGACGAAGAGGTTTTTCACCTGGCCTACCTCAATAGTTTCTTCTACGCCGGCTTCAAAGACCCGCTCGACGAGGCCATTATCAACCACGACAAAGCCAAAGACATTACCGAGTATATGCGCCTGGCCGATATTCCTTTCGACTTTGAGCGCAAGCGTCTGTCGGTGATCGTCCGCCACCACGGCGAAAATCAGTTAATTACTAAGGGGGCGACCGACGGAGTTTTGAAAGCTTGCTCGCGGTACCGAGCTGGCAGTAAGGAACTGGCGATGACTGCTAAGGAGCGCGACAGCGTTCAGGAGCTATATCATAAGTTGAGCGTCCAAGGCTACCGTGTCTTGGCCTTGGCCGAGAAATCCGTCAAGCCACAAAGAACCTACGAACCTTCCGACGAAAAAGATCTAACTTTCGTTGGCCTACTGACATTCCTTGACCCACCGAAAGAAAGCGCCGCGGTGGCGGTGGAAGATTTGAAACGCCATGGAGTAACCTTGAAAATCTTGACTGGTGACAACGAGCACGTTAGCGCCAAGGTCTGTCAGGACTTGAAAATCGAGACCGGCAAGATTCTGGTGGGAGACGAAATTGACCGCCTTGATGAGGCAGAATTGGTCAAGAGAGCGGCCGAGACGACGGTCTTCGCCAAGCTGACGCCAGAACATAAGGAAATAATAATTCAGGCCCTGCGCAAAGGCGGGGCAGTGGTCGGGTTCTTGGGCGATGGCATTAACGACGGCTTGGCTTTTCACGCCGCCGATATCGGTATCTCGGTTGATAACGCCGCCGACGTCGCTAAAGAGGCGGCCAATTTAATCTTGCTGGAAAAGGATCTGGCGGTGCTACAAGACGGCATCGAGGACGGCCGAAAAACCCACGGCAACGTCATGAAGTACATTATGATGAACACCAGCTCGAACTTCGGTAATATGTTCTCGGTGGCCATTGGCGCCCTTTTCTTGCCGTTTTTGCCGATGTTACCGACCCAAATTTTGCTAAACAACCTGCTTTACGATTGCTCGCAGCTGGCTCTGCCGACCGACCAAGTTGACCACGAATATCTGGTTCAGCCGAAACGCTGGAACATCGGCCTAATTAAACATTTTATGTTCATTATTGGGCCGGTCAGTTCAATCTTCGATTTGCTGACTTTCGGGGCTCTGATTTTGTTTTTCCACGCCACCCCAGAGCTGTTTAGAACCGGCTGGTTTGTGGAATCTTTGATGACCCAGACGTTGATTGTTTTTGCCATCCGCACCCGAAGCGTCCCGTTTTGGAAGAGTCGACCGAGCTGGCTGTTGTCGCTAACTACGATTGGCGTTGTGGCTATCGGCATTGGCTTGCCGTTCACTTGGATTGGCCAGGAGTTTCAGTTTATCCCCCTGCCGGGAACGTTTATGATTTTCCTCGGTGGAGTCTTGGTAACGTACTTTGTCTTAATCGAATTGTTTAAAGTCTGGTTCTACCGCCGATACAAAGTTTAAATACTTGTAACACCCCAACCTGAAGGACAGTTCTTCAGGTTCGATGTTGATTACTATGTTAATTTCAACAATCCCACCAAGAAGGACAGTCCTCTATGATTAGACCGTGTTTAAATAGGGCAAAAGAAGAGGCCTCGAACTGTTGTTCGAGGCCTCGGAGAGAGGTTGTGGCCGGGCTACTTGCCCTTGCCACCTTTGTCGTGATTTCCCTTGTCACCGTGGCCGCCTTTGTCGCCGTGGTCGCCACCGGAGTGGCCTCCGGAATGCCCGCCGCCGTTGCCACCTGAACCGTGACCAGAGCCACCCGAGTTGCCGCTGGATCCATGGCCTCCACCAGAGGATCCGCTGCCGCCCGAGCCGTGGCCACCGGTATGTCCGCCGTCACCGGAATCGTGGCTGCCACCGCTACCGGTGTTACCGTGGCCGGAGCCACTGCCGCCATTGCCGTGGTTGGGCGGATTGCCGCCGGTGTTGTGGCCGGAGCCGGAACCATTGCCACTACCGTTGTTGTGACCCGATCCGGAGCCGGTGTTGTTGTGCCCACCGTCACCTTTGCCGTGACCTCTGTCGTTGCCAGCACTTCGGTAACCATCGTGTCCACCACGATTGTTGTCGAAGTTGCCGCTATGGCCATTGTCGCGACCGCGATTGTCATCGGGGCGGAACCACGAGTCCCTGCCAGTACGGCGTTCGATCTTTCGGTCGGGCAGATGCGGCCGCTCGTTGTTACCAACGTGGAAAGCGGATCGAATCTGCGGACGACGATCGTTGCGATCTCGCCAGCCGAAGACGGAGTTGTAGGCATGCCGTGAGTAATCGCGCCGGAAGTTCCGGATGCGATCGTAACGGATCCTTTCGTGGTAGCCCCAGTCGTAGCACCATCTCGGACCGCGGTAAAATCTCCACGGCTCCCAAAATGTGAGACACCAGCCGTCGTCGTCTACAACGCCTTCGAAGTAGAAAACCCTAAAGGGCTCATCGATGCCGATGACGATATCGGTGAAGTTAGGAAGAAGCTCGTCGCAGGGCTGGTATATCCTAGCCAGAGCATCGTCTCTTTCCTGTGCCGCGACCCGGCAGGCCTCTTCGTACTTGGCCTGGTGAGCGTCGTGGCTGGCCTGGTAAGCCTCCGGATCAGAGTCTTTCAGACCTTCAATGCCCTTTTCTTTGCCCTTGTACTCGGTTTCGGCCGCGTTGACGGCGTCGGTGTAACGCTCGCCGATTTCTCGGCGTCGTAGCTCCTGATCATCAGAAGCCACCAGCCGATAGACATGACAGTTCACCATCAGGTAGTAGGCCGGGTGGTTAGTGACAACCACCGCATCTCCGCCCACACGAACGATTTCCTGGGCGTAAGCGAAAGAAGTCAGGATCGCCATAACTAGTACAGCGATAAACGACGTGAGTAGTCTGTATCGATATCTCATTTTAACGTACCCCCCATCCCCGCTTTGAAACGGCGATGTGTTGGGCTAACTGTATCACATTTTCAGCTAAAAATCAAGGCTTTGGCGGTTGTTTCTACCGGAAGCAATTTTAGTTAGACCGAGCCGTTACTCGTAGCGAAGAGCGTCAATTGGATTCAAGCCGGAGGCTCGGCGAGCCGGCAAAGTACCGGCAAGAAAGGCCACGAACATAATACCTAAGACAATCAAGACGAGGTTCATCGGCGGAAAGGCCAGCAGGTGCAGCCCTTCAAAATCCTTCAGGAAGGTTCTGGTGGCAATTTGGTTAGCAATCTTACCAACCCCAATAGCGACCAAAACCCCGAGAAAACTTCCCCAAAAGCCCAACAAAATGGCCTCTATACTGAACAGTAAGAAGATCCGACGGCGCCCCATTCCAACCGCCTTCATTAACCCTATCTCCTTGGTTCGCTCCTGCACCGACATTAGTAGGGTGTTGATCACGCCGAAGCTGGCCGCCAACAGGGCGATAATGGCGAAGATGTCGAAAACAATCACAATGCCGCTAATAATTTTTTTGACGGTGGCAATGGTGTCGGCGATTGTCTGGCCGGTATAGCCATCTTTGTCGAGCCTATTTTTAAGATCGGTCACCTGGGCATCGGTGTAGGAAGAGTCGAAGTGAGCGACAACCATAGCGTATCTATTTAAGGAAGCGGCGGGCAAGCCGACACTCTGAACTTCGTACAGCTTGTCGAAGAGCGTCGAGTTGACGCTAGCCCCGTCTGACGACATCAAGCTTTTCTCGGGAACGCCGACAACCACTGCCGAGACTTCAGACAAAGTGCCGGTGGAATCGGTGATGCCAATTTTCACCGTTTTACCGACAGCGTCGGCATAATTGGCAAATCCTAGAACAGAAACGTAGTTATACGGAAGAGCTATCTCGCTCTGGGTTGAAGTGTTACTAGTGATAACGCCGGCGTTCATTACGACGTTGGTTCCGTCAATGTAATGGCTAACCGAGAGAAGGTACTTGTCCTTGTTCGATCCTGAAATATAGTCCGGGGAGACGCTGCGCTGTGGCGTGGCGTCAAGAATACCACTTTGAGTCTCAATCTTCGCCACGTCCTTGTCGGTTAGCAAAGTGGTGCTTTCTCCCCCATCAACTCCGCCACCGCCCCGTTGGCGGGTTATCTTATCCGGATCGTACTTCTGGGGATCTGTGGAACTCCCGACCGAAGTTGTAGTGGTTTTGGCCGTAATCATCAGCACATTCTTGGCGCCGATACCGCTGACTTGACCGTCGATATATTGCGAAATCCCAGCTCCGATTCCCGTGGTCAGAACAAGAGTAAATGCCCCAATGAATACGGCGATAATCGTCAAAATAGTCCGCAGCTTGCTCTGCCAAATGTTTCCGCTGGCGGTTCGAAAGATATCAATGAGCCTCATTTTTTGGTTTCCCTGACAATTTTGCCGTCGCTAATTTCCACCAACCGATCGCACTTGGCGGCGATGTCATGATCGTGCGTTACCACAATCAAAGTGATGCCGCGCTCTTTATTTAAACGAAATAGCATCTCCTGAATAGCCGCGCCGGTGACGCTGTCGAGGTTACCCGTCGGCTCATCAGCAAAAATTACTTGCGGATCGTTGATAAGTGCCCTGGCGATAACTACGCGTTGTTTCTGACCACCGGAAAGATTGTTGGCCTTACTTTTGGCCTTTTCTTCGAGCTCGACAGCCTTCAGAGTCTCCATGCCTCGTTTCGCCCGTTCTCGAGCCGACAAACCGGCAATTTTGGAAGGTAAAATAACGTTGTCTAAGACGCTTTGGTTGCCATTTAAAAAGAACTGCTGAAAGACAAAGCCAAATTTTTGGTTGCGGAGCAGGTCTGATTTCTTGGCACGAAATCGAGAAGCATCCTCGCCATCGACAAAAATCGTACCCTCGGTCGGGGTATCGAGCAGCGCTAGAATATGCATTAGAGTTGACTTGCCGGAACCGCTTTTGCCCAAAATGGCGACGCTCTCACCTTTATCGACCGTTAAATTAACATTGCGAAGAGCGGTAAAGGCCGATTCGCCTTTACCGTAGGTTTTGGTAAGATTGGTCGTCTTTAAAA
>DATKGP010000034.1:0-16815 GCA_035510775.1 Saccharimonadales bacterium (SeqCode) | reverse complement strand
AGGCTTAGTAACATCTTTGGGCGAGAAGGCCACGTGAATAGGCAAGCCTTCCTGATAATAACCAAAGCCGACAAAGTATAAATCCTTGAGAACTTTTTTGCGTTTAAAGCCGTCAAAATCTTCCTTCACAAAGGCCTGGGTGATTTCTCGAGCTCGATCACCGCGGAAATTAAAGAAAATCAACGAGTCGCCATCAGCAATCGGTTTGTAGGTGTTGCCTTCGCCCTGTATAACCGTCGGCTGGATAAATTCATCGGAGAAACCGGCGCGGTAGGCGGCCGCCACCGCTCCTTCCGGTGATTGGGCGGTTAGGCCAACGCCCTCGGTCATGGCTCGATACGATTTTTCAATTCTGTCCCAGCGGTGGTCGCGATCCATCGAGTAGTAGCGACCGGCAACGGTGCAGATAGAACCAAATTTTTTCTCGCGCAGGTAAGTGTTAATTTGTGATAGGTATTCTTGAGCGACGAACGGAGCGGTGTCACGGCCATCGGTAATCGCGTGAATACAAACGTTGGTTGACTGGAGTTTTTCCGCCATGTCGATTAGGGCGACCAGGTGATTGATGTGGCTATGAATGCCGCCGTCGCTGACCAGACCCATAATATGAACGGTATGGCCAGTACTTTTGGCTCGAGTAAAAGCCTCCATCAGAGCCTCGGAGTGAAAAAACGAACCGTCTTTTATGGTGGTTGAAATTAACGGCAGTGACTCCATGACTACTTGGCCGGCGCCGATTGTCAGGTGACCGACCTCGGAATTACCACGGTTACCGGCCGGCAAACCGACCGCCTCACCGGAGGCTTTAAGTATGGTATTCGGATAAGTTTGGGTGGCCATATTCATAAACGGCGTTTTGGCCAGTGATATGGCGTTGCCGCCCCAGTTTGGGGCGATGCCCCAACCATCGAGAATTGCCAAAATTACTGGTTTCAGGCGTGAGGTGGCGTTACCCGTCATAGCCGTGGTTTCACTTGGCATATCCCAGAAGCTCTTGCTCGATTGAGAGTAGCCGGCGATATTTGGCCATTCTTTCCGGATGGCTATCGTTGGGCGCGCCGCATTTAATAAATTGGGCGCCGAGCCCGACCGCCAAGTCGGCAATGTAATCGTCGAGGGTCTCACCCGAACGGTGCGAGATTATGACAATATAACCGGCCTTTTGAGCCATCTCCACTACCTGAATTGTTTCCGTAACCGAGCCGATTTGGTTGAGCTTAATTAAAATGGCGTTGGCGACATCTTCCTCGATACCTTTCTTTAGCCTTTCAGGGTTAGTGGCAAACAAATCGTCACCGACCAGCATTAGTTTTTTCGTCGAGGAGTTAGTTCGATCCATCTCCTCTTTAAAATCGTGCCACGACTTCCAATCCTCTTCGTCAAACGGGTCTTCGATTGAAATAATCGGAAAATCGTTCATCATTCCGAGGTAATGCTTCGGTGAAATTTCAAAGGTAGCCGGCAGACAAGAGGCAGCCACGTCAAGCGCTAATGAGACTTCGTCCCAGGGTCGGTAGTTAGATTTTTTAATGGCGTTGACTAGCAGCTCTAAGGCCATCTCATTGGTGTCGAGGTCGGGCGCGTAGCCACCTTCATCGCCAATAGGTACCGTGGTTGCCTCGCCGCGGATAAGCTGGTTGAGAGTGCTAAAAATCAGTTTGCCGGCCGAGAGTTGGTTGTGGTAGCCCGATACCCTATCGGGCACTATCATAAATTCCTGGATGTCGAGGTTGTTATCGGCGTGCTTGCCACCGTTAATGACGTTCATCATCGGCGTTGGCAGAGTAAAGCCCTGGCGATTAGATAGGCCGCCGAGGTAGCGATAGAGTGGTAAATTAAGCTCTTGGGCAGCCACTCGCGAAGCGGCCATAGAAATGCCAAGAACTGTGTTGGCACCGAGCCGTCGCTTGTCGGGTGTACCGTCAAGTTCGATTAAAAAGCGATCTAAACTTTCTTGTTCGGCTGGGTCGCGGCCGATTATCTTCGGCCGGATTTCGTTGGCAATCATCTCGACCGCATTGACTGGGTCGATTGTTTTGGCCTCGAAAGTACCGACAGATTTGCCGGCCGGCACAGCCGAAGAGCCGACCTTGCCGTTGTCGCTAGTCACCGTCACCTGGACAGTATTCTCGCCTCGAGAATCGTGAATGACTTCGCCTAAGACATCGGTTATTTTGGCCATCTACACTTTAGAAAGTTTTTCTTTTAGCTTAACAATTGATTCAATTGGTGTCGGATCAATGCCGTTGACTCCAGCGAGGTAAAAACTCAACAAATCGCCAAAATGAATTAGCAGTAGTTGCTCGGCCAAGGCGCTACTCGATCTGACCGACAGAGGAGTGAAGTTAATTTCTTTGTCGGCGAATATCTCGGCGACAACTTTCTGCCGAGCAACGTTACGAGAAAAGCCAAATTTCGTTTCCAGATACAGCACAGTCAGCTTTTCGGGAACGGCAAAATCTAGACCGACTATGGTGTTGTGGCAGAGTTCGGGCATTGGGGCGGTGAAGGCGAAGGTCTTGGAGTTTTCGTTGAATTGAGTTACCCAGCGCTTGGCGACTGATTGAAGCGGCGAATGAGCCAGAACTATCGGTACCTTGTTGCTCAAAGTCATCGCCAAATCTTGGGCTTTGTCGGGAAACGTCTTGCCGGAAATGGTTGATTTTAATTCGGCTAAAGCCTGAAAAAAACTGGTTTCAGCCAGATTAATTACCTGGAGCCTGGCCAAGGCCGTTAAAAGCAGGCCGTAGAGCCAGCCGATGGCTGCCCGTGGCAGGCTGTCGTACTCAACTTGCCATATTGGTAGGCTGTTAATTTTGGCCAGTTGCTCGAGCTTGCCGCCTTTAGTAATTAGCAGCAACGGGCATTTTCGCTCGATAGCCAACTTGACGGCATCGATAGTCTCTTCGGTATCGCCAGAGTAACTGACGGCAATAACCAAGGTTCTTTCGTTAGCCCAGCCAGGCAGCCGGTAATCGGCCCAGACATTGATGGGTTTGACTGCCTCAGCAAAAAGTTCTTTAGCTAGCTGCCCGGCGATTCCCGAACCGCCCATGCCGCAGATTAGAACTCGATCAAAGGCATCAGGAGTAACCGGGATTTCTTTAATCCAGTAGCTAGTCCAAGCTCTTTCCAGCTGATTTGGCAGGTCTAGAATCTTGTCGAGCATCTTTTGCTCGTCTAGGACTACTATTTCCTCTCCCATAGTTGTATCTAGCGTACTACAGGATTTGGTTCGAGGAAAGGGAGCTTAAGGATTGACGTAGATGAGGTCGGCTTGAATTACTCCACCCGAATCCTGGCTACCGATGACGGTGATAGTATCGCCAGTGGCGATTTTGGTCGTCGAGCTAAGTGAAAATCGAGTGGTCGAACTTATTTGAATAGTACGGGACGTACCAGCATCGTCAACGATTAAGGTTTGGCCGTTAACCGCGTTGACCTTGGCGGTTAGACTACCGCCTCTGGCTCCGCGCATGCCGCCCATCATTCCAAAACCTCGTCCACCAATCCGTGTATCCATATTCTCGCCAAATCTGCCAACGTCCATCTCGCGCCTATGGCCATTAAAGCCAGCAAAGAGCAGGCCAAAAACCAAAATCACAAATAGAGCTAGGACAACCAGCCAGCCGAACATCCAAGTTCGACGGTGGTGGAAGTGTCGCCACTCACGGTATCTGTCTTCTTTAGAGCCGGTATTACCTCCGACAGCAAAACCGGACCCACCGGCTTTTTTCGCTTCGTCAGTATCTTTTATTTCTTCCATGCCAACAAACTAACGACGGCAACTGAAGATTCGCTTAAGACGTCTTGAGTCGGCAATGTTACAAGACCGCGTGGACCATGCCGGAATCGGACCGGCGACCTCTACAATGCGAATGTAGCGCTCTACCAGCTGAGCTAATGGCCCGTACACCTTAATTTTACCAGATAAATGGGGTACAATTAAGCCATAGCCGAGGTGGCGAAACGGTATACGCACAGCACTCAAAATGCTGCGGGCGCAAGCCCATGAGGGTTCGATTCCCTCTCTCGGCACAACGTGAAACCAGTAACTTTTGACGAAAAAGATCTGAAAAAAATCTTTCGCATCGACAATGCCTACAGTCGAACAGTGCGATATGTCCGGCGCGGCGCTCAATCGTTGGTTTTTCTGGTGGTGGTTTTTGCCGTAAGCTTCTATGGCATTAATTTTCCGGCCTTTTGGCAGCGGCTGCGCTACAACATCGGCGACACAACCGCCGTCAGCGCCCCAGCACCAATTACTCAAGCAACTCCAGCCGCGCCACTACCAGTCTACGACCCGACAGTCACTATTAGCAAAATCGGCATTACCGCCCCAATAATCTTCGGCGTGGCGGCAGCCGACATCGAAAGCCAGCTGAAAAACGGTGTCGTCTACTATCAAGACACCGCCCTGCCTGGCGAGATTGGCAACACCGTTTTAGTCGGCCATTCCTCCGATTACCCGTGGGATACCGGAGCCTATAAAAACATCTTCGCTCTGCTGGATAAATTAACGGCCGGCGATCAAATCCAGGTCAGTTACGAGCACCAAATCCTGACCTACTCGGTAACAGAAAACAAAATCGTCAAACCTAATGAAGTTTCGGTTTTGAAAAAGACAGACCAGCCGACTTTAACGCTGGTTACTTGCTACCCTGTTGGCACGTCACGAAACCGCCTGATAATTCGCGCCGGTCTAACTAGCGGCACGGCCACCGGCGTTCAGACGAGCGACCCAACCACCACTAGCTTGCCGACGCCGCGCTAGGCACCTGGAGATCGATTCGGGTGATTGTTCCGTCGTCGCTGTAAATAAAGACCTGCCAGTTACCTTCATCGATAACTATTTTCTGCGGTGCGCTAGTCGGGGCGGCGTAGATAAGGGTGTCGTTGTTCGAGCTTAAGTCCAAGAAGCGTAGCTCGTTGCCAGTTTGATAAACATAGTTCTCGCCAAAGCGACGGACCTGAACCGGCGAGGCGGTAAAACGAGTTTTCAGAGTGCCGTAATCCAGCAGCTCGCCGTTGTACAAACTCAAGCCGAAGTCGAAGTTGTTCGATTCAATGTAGGTGGGAGCGTCGGCGGCAGCCACCTTACTAACCGTCGGTTTAGTGGCAATCAGTACCGGCGCGAACTCGGCTACCTGGCCACGAGCTAAGGTGTAGGTTTTCTCACAGGCAACAAACCCGTCTTTGGAGACTTTCAAGTCGTACTCGCCTGGGTTTAAGTAGCGAATATTATATGGGGTAGTTTCAGAAATTAGGTGGTTGTTTAGAAAAACTTGGGCGCCGCTGACGGTTTCGTCGACGACAATCATCGAGGTTTGGTTAAAAGTATGGGTGCGGGGGTCGTAGGTTAGCCCGCCAGCCCAAACGATGGCAACCGAGGTCAACAACAAGAAGGCCGCCACAGCGATGATGAACGATACGATTGAAACTAACCGTCCGTTAGCACGCATTCCAAACATTATTATACATCAAGTTTGCCGATATTTGCTGTTGAGTATTCCATATCAACTGATAGAATTGTGTCAGCATGATTCGACGAATTGGAGTAGATTTGGGCACGACCAACATCCTGGTGTATCTGCCTGGCAAGGGTATTGTCATCGACGAGCCGGCGGTGGCCGCTATCGACGCCTACGACAACAAAATCGTCGCTTTTGGTGAAGAGGCTAAGAAAATGCTTGGCAAGACACCGGACAGTATTATCGCCGCCCATCCGTTGAAAAACGGAGTAATTGCTAATTTCAAGATCACCGAAGCGATGCTTAGGTATTTCATCAACCGAATTTCTGGGCGTTTAAGATTGTTTCGGCCGGACATTATGGTGTCGGTGCCGGTAGGGGCCACCTCGACTGAACGCCGGGCGATTGTCGACGCCTGTATTTCGGCCGGTGCCAAGAACGCCTTTCTTATTAAAGAACCAATCGCCGCCGCCCTAGGCGCCTCGGTACCAATTGCCGCTGCTGAAGGGCATTTAATTATTGATATCGGCGGTGGCACTACGGAAGTGGCGGTGATTTCCTTGGGTGATGTGGTGGCGGCCACCTCGGTACGAGTCGGTGGCGTCAAGATGGACGAGGCCATCACCAACTTCATCCGCAAAAAATACTCCTTAATTATCGGCGAGCTGACGGCCGAACAGATTAAAATTAAAATAGGCACGGTTCTGCCACAGAAGAAGGAGCAGACGATGGAGATTTCCGGCGCCAACTTCGTGACTGGCTTGCCAGAGAGCATTATCATAACTTCCAGCGACGTCATGACCGCTGTTCAGGAAGAGCTGAAGGAAATCATTGGAGCAGTTAAAGTGGTCCTGCAAAAAACTCCGCCGGAACTCTCGGCAGATATTATGGACAAGGGTATGATTATGACTGGAGGAGGATCGATGCTAAGAGGTTTAGACGGATTGCTAACGAAAGTCACTGGCGTACCTTGCCAATTGGCCGAGGAATCTCGGTTGTGCGTGGCCAAAGGTACCGGGGTGGCCATCGAGCATTTGGATGAGTATGTCCGTTCGGTCCTCTGGGCTAAACACTAAAATGCCTCAATCACTCACAATCGGCATCGACGCTTCTCGAGCTGCTCGAGCCAACCGGACAGGTACGGAAAACTATTCCGTCGAAATTATCGACCAGCTAATAAGAATAAAATCACCGCATAAATTCGTTTTGTATTCGCCGAACAAACCGACCGACCGAAACTGGGATCTGCCCAACGTAACCTGGAAAATTATTCCGCCCCGACGGCTGTGGTCACAGATTGGCTTGTCTGGCGAGCTGCGCAACAATCCGCCGGACGTTCTGTTTGTGCCGTCGCATGTGGTACCGCTGTTGAGCCATGTCCCATCGGTGGTAACAATCCACGACCTAGCCTACGAGTACTTTGCCGCCGCCTACACACCGTTTGAGCGCAAATACACCAAGTATTCGACCGGCGTCTCGATGAATAAATCGCGGGTTATTGTCGTCCCGTCAAAGGCCACCAAAGACGATATCCTCAAGTTCTACCCGGTCGAGGCGAAAAAAGTTCGGGTAATTCCTCACGGCTATAATAATAGTGTCTACCGCGCCGACAAGGATTTTGGGGCTCCACCGATAGATAATCCGTATTTTCTGACAATCGGCCGGCTAGAAGAACGCAAGAATACCGCTCTTTTAGTTGAGGCTTTTTCAATTTTTGCCCGTGAGCAAAAAAATGTTTCTTTAGTTTTAGCCGGCAAAACTGGTTGGGGTTTTGAAAAAATCCAGAAAGTTATCAACGGGCTGCCGGAAAATATCAAGTCACGAATCGTTCAGACCGGCTACTTGCCGGCTTATGACGCCGCTCGCTACTTAAAGCATTCGGTGGCTTTTGTGTTTCCCAGTCTCTATGAAGGTTTTGGTTTGCCAGTCTTGGAGGCTTTTGGCCTGGGCACACCGGTTATTTGCAGCAACACTTCATCTCTGGCCGAGGTGGCCGGAGAGGCGGCCGTTACCTTGAAGCCATCCAACCCCATGACTTGGGCAGCGGCGATGAGCCGAGTGTTCAGCCAAAAAGATTTAGCCAACAGTTTGCGAGCCAAAGGTCTAGAGCGAGCTAAGCAGTTTTCTTGGAGCAAGGCAGCCGAAGAGACGCTCAAAGCCATTGAGGCCGCCGCTAAAGATGGGGAGTGACTTTCGTCTTTTGGGTGTCCGAATTGATCAAGTCGATTGGGCACAAGTTGATAGTTTTTGCGCTACCAGCCTAGCCCAGAAGCACAAGAATTTCATCGTCACTCTAAACGGCGAAATCGCCCTCAAGGCCAGTAAAAACCTGTTACTGAAGGAAGCCATTAAC
The DNA here is from genome assembly GCA_035510775.1 of Saccharimonadales bacterium (SeqCode). GTDB lineage: Bacteria > Patescibacteriota > UBA1384 > 2-12-FULL-50-11 > 2-12-FULL-50-11 > DATKGP01. The sequence continues at coordinate 8,991 of DATKGP010000034.1, read as the reverse complement.
CAAGCCGGTTTGGTCATCCCTGACTCAACCAATATCGTCTGGGCAGGACGAATGAAGGGTGGCCGTTTCAAAGAGCGGACACCCGGCAGCGATTTGGTTATGCGCCTGTGCGCCTTGGCCAGCGAGAACGACTATTCGGTATTTCTTCTCGGCGGCAGTGACGACGTTGCCAAAGACGCCTCGGAAGTTTTAATTCGCCGGTTTCCGGACCTGCGGATCGTTGGCGTTTCACCAGCCGACCCTGATGATTTAGCAGCGGTTACAGCTGTCCGGGATGCCCGGCCAGACATTTTGTTTATTGCCTACGGCTCGCCAAAGCAGGAGCTTTGGTTAAAAGACCATTTGGAAGAACTTCCAATTACTCTTGGCGTCGGGATTGGTGGAACATTTGATATGATTGCCGGCCGCTTGCCGCGGGCACCAAAAATCTTCCAAGCCCTCTCGCTCGAATGGCTTTGGCGACTGATTCTTCAACCCACACGCTGGCGCCGCATCTGGAATTCTGTTGTCATTTTCCCATTGAAGATCTTGTTTTCCTAATATTAAAAGGGTACTATATGTATACCAGACATAAGCCTGGCTTTTCTTTTGAAATCAAACTAAATTGTAACTAAGGAGTAAACAAACACATGCCAATATCAGCCTTCGCGGCCGCCATCAATCAGCTATCTGACGAACGTGGTTTGCCTAAAGAAGTTATCGTCGAAGCCATCGAGTCGGCTGTAGCCGCCGCTTATCGTAAAGACTACGGCGATCCCGACCAAAATATCATCTCCAAACTCGACGAAGAAGATGGTCAGTTTCGAATTTTCCAATCTTTCGAAGTTGTCGAGGAGCCGGAAAACGTTCACTCCCAGCTAACTGTTGAGGAGGCTGAACAGTTTCTTAAAGACGATAAAGGTGCCAAGGTTGTCGCTGCTGAAGGCAAAAAGACTGCCAAAGTTGAGCTGGGAGCCCAGATTACTACCGAACTTGAGCCACACAGTGACTTCGGCCGCATCGCCGCCCAAACCGCCAAACAGGTTATCTCCCAGCGACTGCGCGAGGCAGAGAAGGAGATTCTCTTTGCCGAGTACAAAGAGAAGCAAGGCCAGCTGATTAACGGCTACGTCCAACAGGTGGAAGGGCCGAATGTGATTATTAATATCGGCAAACTCAACGGCCTAATGATTGCTTCCGACCAGATTCCTAACCAAGCCTACTATCCCGGCCAACGCCTGAAAGTCTTGGTCTACAACGTTGAAGAAACTCCCAAGGGGCCGCGCGTTTTGGTCACCCGTTCCAATGGCGACTTTATTAGCAAACTATTCGAACTGGAAGTGCCTGAAATAGCCAGTGGTTCGGTCGAGGTCAAGGCGATCTCCCGCGAAGCCGGAACACGCACCAAAATGGCCGTCATCTCCACCCAAGCCGGGCTTGATCCGGTCGGCTCTTGTGTCGGACAGCGCGGCACCCGCGTTCAGGCGGTTCTTTCGGAGATTGGTGAGGAGAAAATCGACATTATTCCCTGGAAAGAGAATATCGAACAGTATATTGCCGAGGCTCTGAAACCGGCGAAAATTGAAAAAATTATCCTGAAAAAGAAACTCCAGCGAGCCGAAGTTGTTGTGCCAGAAGACCAGCTGTCACTAGCAATTGGTAAAAATGGCCAGAACGTCCGATTGGCCAGCAAGTTAGCCGGCTGGGAGATTGATATATTGAAAGTTGGCGAGAAGCCTCAAAAAGTCGAGGAGCCGGTGGCTGCAGCCGAAGACGAAGAAGCCAAAGAGTAATTTGTGATTGTTGCCTCTGACAAAGGCTAAAACCTTTGCTATACTAGAGCCCCAACATGGATAACACTTTCAACCAAGACAGCCGGCTTTCTGAAACCGCCGAGCGAATTTTACGGGAGTCCGAGACTATCGCGGCAACGATGGATTCTGGCATCGACACCCAACATCTGCTGGCCGCTCTGTCGGCCAATTCCGGGACAATCGCCTACGAAACATTGCGAGAGCAGCATATTAGCCCAGATCGCATTAAGTTACTGCTAGAAACCGAGTCCGAGTTTCTCAAGCCCAGCCGAGGAATTGCCAATGACCTCAAAAAAGTTCTGAAGGTTGCCTATCAAAAAGCCGCCCAAATTAAACTACCGACCGTCGACACCGAGCATCTTTTACTGGGAATTTTGGCCGATAAAGATAACAACGCCTACAAAACCATCCTGAAATTGGAAGGCGACCCACAACTAATGCGAGAGCAACTGCTAGATTATTTTGACCAAACTCACTCGGCCGAGGAGGTTGCCAATCAGCTTGAGCAGGACGATATGCCGGGTGGTTTTGGCATCCCGTCTCACGATATGCCGCCAAAACAGGGCAAGCCCAAGACTGTCTTGGAGCATTTTTGTACAGATTTAACCAAAGAGGCCAAGGCTGGCCGGCTCGATCCGGTCATCGGCCGAGAAAAAGAGATAAAGCGCATCTCGCAGATTTTAATCCGCCGGCTAAAAAATAATCCGGTTTTGACGGGGGAGCCGGGCGTCGGCAAGACGGCAATTGTCGAGGGCTTAGCCCAACGGATTGCCTCTGGCGACATTCCCCAACAGCTGGCCGACAAAAAAGTTTTAACACTCGACCTGGCGCTGTTAATTTCTGGCACGACTTACCGCGGTCAGTTTGAAGAACGCACCAAAAAGCTGGTTGATGAAATCGTCAAGGCCGGCAATATTATCCTGTTCGTTGATGAGCTCCACACTATTGTTGGCGCCGGAGCGGCCGAAGGCTCGATTGATTTAAGCAATATTTTGAAGCCGCCGCTGGCCAAAGGACAGCTGCGGTTAGTCGGCGCCACCACCAACGACGAATATCGTAAATACATCGAGAAAGATCCGGCCTTGGAGCGCCGGTTGCAAAGAGTTAACGTTGATGAGCCGAGCGAAGCTGAAACAGTTGAGATTCTTAAGGGCTTGCGCGGCGCCTACGAGAAACACCACAACGTCACTATCGAAGATGAGGCAATTGTCGCCGCCGTCGAGCTATCGAAACGCTATATTAGTGATCGTTTTCTGCCAGACAAGGCGATTGATTTAATTGACGAAGCGGCGGCGGCCACCCAACTTGAGGCCAAGCAGTTGAAGACCTCGAATCGGCTGCTCGATTTGGAGAAGCGGTGCCACCACGCCAAGCAGGAGCACCAGAAGGCTGCCGATAATTTAGAATACGAAAAAGCCGCTGAGTTTCGAGTTTTAGAGCTCCGGCTAATCAACGAAATTGAAAAGCTCAAGAAAAAGCTACCTAGACGCCAGCTGCCACGGTTTATCAGCCGTGAAGATATCGCCAAAGTCGTCTCGCTTTGGACTAATATTCCGGTGACTTCGCTAGCCAAGACCGAAAAAATTCGGCTGGTTAATTTGGAGGAAACGCTCACCAAATCAATTATTGGCCAGAAAGAGGCAATTGAGATAATTTCTTCGGCGATTCGCCGCTCGACTTCTGGCATCGCCGATCCGAACCGGCCTCTGGGCTCGTTTATATTCTTGGGGCCGACTGGTGTCGGTAAGACCGAGCTGGCTAAAGTCTTAGCCCACGATGTCTACGGACGGGGAGATGCCTTAATAAAAATTGATATGAGCGAGTTTATGGAACGTCATAATGTTTCGCGCCTTGTCGGGGCCCCTCCGGGCTATGTTGGCTACGACGAAGCCGGTAAGCTAACCGAGGCGATTCGCCGCCAACCCTACTCGGTCGTGCTGCTCGACGAGATCGAGAAGGCTCATCCGGACGTCTTCAATATGCTGCTACAGATAATGGAAGACGGTTACTTAACCGACGCCAGAGGTCGGCGAGTCAACTTCCGCAACACTATTATTATAATGACCTCCAATATCGGAATGACCGAACTCAATCGCGCCTCGGCCATTGGTTTTAAGGTAACTGACCAGGCCGAGATGGGGGAGCGCTACGAAAAAATCAAGGAACAAGTTTTAGATAAACTCAAGGATAACTTCCGACCAGAGTTTTTGAATCGTCTGGATAAAATCATCGTCTTCAAGCCGCTAGGTAAGGATGAGATTAAACAAATCGTCAACCGCCAGATTGAAGAATTGGCCGAACGTCTCCTGCCCGAGGGTATCACTATCGAAATCGGCGAAGCTGCCAAGGACTTTTTGGTGGAAAAAGGCTTCAACCCGGAGTTTGGCGCCCGACCAATCCGCCGAGTGATTACCGACTATATTGAAAATCCGCTCTCGGAAATGATTCTGACCGGTCGGTTGCCACACGGAACACCAATCAAAGTCGTCCGCAAGGGCGAAAAACTAGCCCTTGTAAAGTAGGGGGGTTCCCCTTGACTTCTCGAGACATATATGGTATATTTGACCGGTCTCACGGAGGAGTGTATATGAGAGAATTAAAGCAATCGATCGGTATCTTCGCGTTTCTCGGCGGCCTTGCGCTCATCGGTTTCGCGATTTACGTCATGTTCTTTTCGGCCAATCCGGAGCTAATCCAGACTGTCGAAGAGAAAACCGAGGAATTGAGTTGGGCCATAAACTCAACTTGGATCCTGGCCGCCCTCGGCGCCAGCCTGCTTGTTTTGGCTTATCGCCTCCTCGTCTCGCCTAGACCACAGAAGAGCTATCTTCAACTCTGGCGAGAGCACGATGAAAAAAGAGGCTGCGATAACGCCAGACGAGAGGCAGAGCGACTGAGCAGACTGGGTTACGACGATCAGGTTCTTGCCTTCCACGAAGGTAAGGCCACCGGCTATCGCCGGTAAAGACCGGCTCGATGAATTCGCCCCGCACCAATTGGTGCGGGGCTTTGTTATAGGATTCTGTCGGCAGCTCACTCCCAGGGCATCTCGAGTGGCTTCCGGCGAAACCAGCCGAGAACACGGACGTAGGCAAACAGGAGCCAGTTCGGCAGATGTAGCTCGATACGACGGCGCGGCCGAGCCAGACTTCTTCCTATTCGCGACTCCAGATCTGGACATTCGTTCAAGAGCTCTTCCAGACCCTCATCAATCGCCCTTTGGCTAGTGTCAAACTGGCCATGCCAGCGACAGACAAAACACTCGTAGTTGCGCAAAGAATTGAGCGCTCCGCACAACTGACATCTCTTAAGGTGCGCCCGTGGCGAACCTATCGACGCCGATCTATTTGGTTTGGCCACTGCTATCCTCCTTTAAGGTGCTGTTTCTGCTGATATTTTACCACTTTTCCCAAAGAAAGAGACCCCAAGTGCGAACTTGGGGCCAAAAAGCCGGGATCGACTAGCTCTAGCCCCGTTGATGGCCAAAGGGCGCTTCGAAGGGGATGAGACCCATCCTGGTCGCTGCCCGAAAGGCCTGGACGCGGTTGTTGACATCCAATTTGTCGTAGATGTTGGTCAGGTGGAAGTCCACCGTTCGTTTTGACATGTACAGGGTGTCGGCTGTTTCTTTGCTGGAGTGTCCCTGGGCAATCAAGCTAAGAACTTCGATCTCTTTCTTGGTGAGATGGATACACCTTCCGCCAACGTCAACGCTCTTGCTTGCCCCTGGTTGTATTGAAGCCATTTCCGTTCCTCCTTAGAACATGAATGTGCGATTGAGCGCATTATGGCATTTTCTCGACTAAACTTCAAGGTTTTTTAGGTAGGATTTTTCGTCTCTTGACCCCGCACTTAAAGGCCGAACTTTTGCTTTCCGGTTCTCATTACTCAAGCTTTCATGGGAATTGCGGTTTATTCTTTTAATGATCTCAACGCAAAAGTAAAGACAGGGAACCGTCGGCCTTTTAGTGCGGGGTTGACTGTTCGGTTTTTGTTCGTCTTAATGAAGGTATGTTCACCCCGGCCATTGAAAAAATCGATGAAGAAATTAGGGTGGTAGCCAGCTTTTCCGCCCCGACAATTAGAATTCATTTTTTCTATTGGCATAACCGCATCTACAAAGTTAAGTCGACCAATATGTTTCATATCGCCACAGACGAAAACGCCAAGACCTACCATTTTTCTGTTACCGCCGAGGGTAACGATTACGAGCTATCATTCAACCCAATTAATTTGCACTGGCGGCTGATAGGGGTAATAGACGACAGCTAACAGCGGCCGCGAGAAGATATGTCCTTTGCCTAGAAACCATGAGTAAAATTATCCTTCATCTCGACGCTAACTCGTATTTTGCGACCCTTGAGCAGCAGGCCTACCCGCACCTGCGAGGTAAGCCGGTCGGGGTGGCCGGTAAAGGGCCGGGGGAGCGAACTGTCATCTCCGGTGCCTCAATCGAGGCTAAGAAGCTCGGTATTAAGGGGGCAATGTCCACCTGGGAGGCTTTAAAAATCTGCCCCCAGCTTATTATCATTCCCGCCAATTACGATCGCTATATTTTTACCTCCCAGAGAATTTTCCGCCTATTAGAAACCTTGAGCCCCAAGGTGGAGATTTTCTCTATTGATGAAGCATTTCTTGAGCTCCCGGCTCAAGAAACAAACTCTAAATTCCAAACTCTAAATTCTAAAATTATTTCGGATTTAGGATTTAGTGCTTCGGATTTTCGCACCGCCGAAGACAAAGCTTATCTTAACGCTATAAACGTCGCTCTTCAGGCAAAGCGGATGATACGCAGGCAAATTGGTGAGTGGGTGAGCGTCTCGGTCGGGATTTCTTACGGTAAAACTTTAGCTAAATTTGCTTCGGAATTGCAAAAACCAGACGGTTTGGTGGTAATTCGGCCGGGGGACTTTACCGAGGTGGCCAAGAAAGCTTCGGTGGGAGATTTGTGCGGTATCGGCTATCGGCTAACGCCACGGCTGAACCAGTTGGGCGTAGAAACCGTCTACGATCTCGGGCGAATTCCCCCTAAGACCCTGACTGATGTTTTTGGTGATTCGGCCGGTAACTGGATGCATCGAATCGGTAACGGCCTCGACGATAACCAGTTGCACTCTTTTCATGATTTGCCCGAGGAGAAATCGGTCGGCCATTCTTACACTTTGCCCCGAGATTTAACCTCGATAGAACAGGCCAAGAGCGTCTTGCTGCTGCTGGCGGAGAAAGTCGGCCGAAGGTTGAGGCGTAAAAACTTTCTAGCTCGAACGGTTTCGGTTTATTTTCGTTTTGGCGAGGGCGGTGGCTGGGGAGAACGAGCCACCGGCCAAGAATATCTAATGGACGGATTTCAGATTTTCCAGGCCGGGGAGCGGATTCTCAATCGGTGCCCATACTTTAAGCCAATTCGCTTTATTAATATCACCGTTTCGGATTTGGCCAAGCAAGTAACTCTGACCGCGCCACTGATGGCCGATCAGATTCATCTAGAAAAATTAATTACCGCCGTTGATCAAATTAATGACCGCTGGGGGGCTTTTACTATTCATCGCGGTCGACTGAACAAAATTCGGGAACGAATCTTCAGCCTACCAGACGGACGAAACAAAAGATTATATTCACCGCAATTTAATTCGTTTAGTAAGCGAATCTAGCTAAAAGTAAAAACTAAATACTAAAAACAAAAATGTAATGTTAAATGTAAAATGATATCCAGTTCGACAGTAAATAGCCTTTACCCTTGTCTTTTCTTGCTCTACATTTTAGTTTTTACTTTTTTGTTTTTACACTTAGCAGTTTGGAAAACTGCTATTGACACGTTCGGTATTTGTTCGCTACGCTATATTTATGCTCACACCGAAACAAAAACAAATCCTAAACTATATCGAGAAGTTCATAAAACGTAGTTTTTCAAGCTTTGAGTTAATTGAAATAAAAATGAAAAGGATGGGATGCTAACCCCAAAACAAAAACAGATATTAAATTTCGTTGAAAAGTTTATCAAAGAGAACGATTACGCCCCGAGTTATCGAGAAATTGCTGACCACTTCGGGATGAGTTCGGTGGCGACAGTGGCCGAACACATTGAGAACCTCAAGCTCAAGGGTTACCTGACCAGCTCCGACAATAATTACCGTTCACTGATGGTCACTGAAGTCGAAGTCGAACCAAACAACGGCATATTTAACTTTGTCGCCCCATTAATGGGAACCATTCAGGCCGGGCGGCCGATTGAGGCAATTCGGACCGCCGAAACTCTGGAAATTCCTCGCGATATGATGTCCAAGAACGTTTTCGCCTTAAAAGTTAAAGGCGATTCGATGATTGATGACGGCATTCTGGAAGGCGATTACGTCGTCGTCGAACCTTGTAATAGTCCCAAAAACGGCGACATTGTGGTCGCGCTTATCAATAAAGACGAAGTTACCCTAAAGCGTTTTTACCGCGAGAAGGATCACATTCGTTTACAGCCAGCCAATAAAAAATACCAACCGATTCGCGTAAGCAAGGTTTACATTCAAGGCAAGGTTCGGGGAGTGATTAGAAAATTCAGGTAAAAAAGAGGAGGCGGCCGTCACTAGACCAACCTCCCCAGATAATGGACCAGAGTCTTCCGAGCTTAGGCTGCGGATTCTTTTCTTGCAAAACACTACTTATAAGCATAACAAATTTAAGGCTTGTTTGCACATGCGGTTTCTGGTATATGTCAATTATGGCCAAACACTCTAGTCGCAAACTCTTTCTTTTTGGTAAGTATTCGCTGGCTTTATTGCTGCCAAAAAAGTGGCTGACCGAACAAGGCATCAAGACTGGTGACGTCGTTGATTTGGAGTATTTTTCCAAACGTGGCCGAGTAATTGTCAAGCTACCAAAGTCAGTGCCTGAAACCTCGCCCAAGTCTAAGAAGCGCAAACCTAAAGGTAAAGATAGCGACAGTGACTGGGAACCGATCCCACAAATATAATGGAATTAAATTTGTGGTAATTTTCAATTATCAATTTTCAGTTTTCAAGTAATGTTTAGTTTTTCGCTTGATAATTGGTAATTGATAACTGACAATTGTCGATACTCCAAAACCGCCGGGTTTTGGAGTATCGTAGAGTTATGGCTCATGATTTTGATTTTGTTCGCCGCAAACCTAAACCAGCCAATTTGTCGGCAGCTGAACCAGTTTTGCCGACTCCGACCGAGCCGCCAGCCG
>DATKGP010000033.1:0-22373 GCA_035510775.1 Saccharimonadales bacterium (SeqCode) | reverse complement strand
GTGGCTGCCGTCGGAAGCGGAAACAAACAAGTTGGCCTTGCCATCGCGGGTAGAAACGTAAGTCCGTAGCTTCTCACTTGGCGACAGTGTCGCCCCGACTTTGTCGATGGCTGGCGCCGTTACTTCGGCTTTGGTGCCATCAGCCGGATTGTATTCAAAATATCGGGTGGTATTCTGGCTGTTGTCGTAGTAACTGTAGTGCAGTTTGCCGGCGGCGGTGAACTCGGCTGAATCGATGCTCAAGCTATCGACGGTTCGCACGTTACTGCCGTCGGTATTAGCGATGTACATTACGTAGCTGCCCGGGGCGCTCGAGAGAGCTCCGTCGAAGGCGATGTATTGGCCGTCGGCCGAAACCGCCACGGTACTGGTTTGGATATTAACGTAGTTGTCGAAGGCGACAATTTGTTTGTTGGAAAGTTTGTACAACCGTAGCTTGTAACCAGTCTGGCTGACCCAAGGCGTGGTGTAACTAATATAGTTGCCGTCCGGCGACCAGCGGGCGTTGTACGGCTCGGAGTTGTCGCTAATTTTCGTTAGCCCGGTGCCGTCAATATTTATTAAATAGAGCGCTTGTTGATACGAGTTACTGCCGCTGATCTTGACGCCGTCGCGAGTAGAGAAGAAGAAAACCTTGGTTTGGGTCGGGCTTAACGACGGCGAGTAATCTTCAAAACTGCCCACACGAGCGATTAGAGCCTTTTGAGCGGAGCCGTCGTAGTTGGCTGTATAAATCCCTCGTAAGCCTTTGTCGCGGTTGGATTCAAAAACTACCACCCCGGTTTTTACTAACCTTACCGCGTCCAGGACCGCCGACTTGTCGGTGACAGTCACGTCGGTTGAACTGGTGTTGTAGCCGTTGGCGCTGACCGTCAGTTTGTAATTGCCGACCGGCACCAAAGTAAATGTCCAGACATCGCCAGCAGAGTTCTGGGTTGGCTTAAGGTCGTCCAAAGCCACGTCGGCGTTGCTGACAGCAGCGTTCGAAATATAATCAGTAACGCTCAAAGTGAGAGTTACTTTTTTAACCGCCACTTCGTCAATTTTTATTACGCCCAAATTATTACTGCCGCGCTTCAAAGTAATGTTTTGTTCCAGCGGCAGAAAACCAACTCGATGCAGGCTTAAAACTCTCTTGCCGGCCACTAACCCACTCAAAGTCGCTGTGCCGGAGGTGTCGGTAACTGTCGAGGCGTCACCAACCATTACTACCACCCCGTCAATCGGTCGGTCTTTTTGGTCGTTGACCGTTAAGGTCAGGCTGGCGGCGCGAAAGTGATTGTACCAGTTAGGAATGAACCCTTGGCTGTAAGGGCCATAAATTAGAGCGCTGACCAGAAACACCGGCAGAATTACCTTGAGCAGAAACGGACGGCGGATGGTCCATTTCATAATCAGTTTCCATTCGCTGACTTTCGATTCTTTGGCCAGAGCATCTTTTTCTACTGGCAGCTGTTTTTCAACCTGTTTTGTTGGCTCTTCGCTCATCGTTAATTTAAGCATATTAGTCGTCTGGCGTTTGTAAAGACGGCTCTCGATTTGACAAGGTTGGGCAAGTCTGATTAATGTAAGGACACTAACCTTAGGGGACCACTTCTAGGGAGTGTTGGACGGAGGGAAAGAGAGGGGCGTCTCCGCGTGACTAAACGCGGTCGCGCTCTTTAACAACTAGTAAAGAGGAAATATGAAGATGAAAATAAACAAGTTCTTCATCCGCTTCCTCGTTCTGCTCTTGGCAGTGCAAGGGGCCGTGGCAGCCCAGCTGCTGACCCTTCAGTCGGCACGAGCCGACTTCAGCACTCCGAGTGTAGCAATTAACGAGGTTATGTGGATGGGTTCGTATCAGGGAACAACTAGCCATACCAGCGATGAGTGGGTTGAGCTTCGTAACACGACAGCTAATCCCGTTTCAATCGCCGGTTGGCAGCTGACGAACGTCGGTTTACCGGTCTTTCCTGCGGGTTCGACCGTACCAGGCGATGGCTATTTTCTAGTCAGCCATTATGTCCCGAGCAGCCCAAGCTCGGTGCTGAATGTGTCTCCAGATTGGCTAGATAGCTCACTATCGATCAGTAATTCCTGCTCGGCGATTGTTCTGCAGGATGCTAGCCTGACGACCATCGATACGATGGGCTGCAACGGAAGTGACTATTTAGCCGGAGTCAACGACGCGACTAATCACGTCCGTCGATCGATGGAGCGAAAAGTTGTCGTCGGCGACGGAAGCTTAGCCAGCAGTTGGCAAGACTCACATGGTTTCGTTAACCTCGACAGTTCGGCGCAAGACCACACCTTTGCCACGCCGAAGTTTGTTAACGACGCCACCGTGCCTGAAACAACCGGAGCGCTGGTAGTAGCCAACAACGGCTCGATCTTCACCGATACCGCGACAATTCCCTTGACTTGGAGCGGCTTTGCCGACCCCGAGTCGAATATCGATCACTACCTAGTCGGTGTGGCTAGCCTGGCCGGCAAAACGACTGGCACGGCAGATATTCAGGACTTCCAGTCGTTCGGCGTGCCGCCAATTAGTCTGACGATTAGTTCGTGGCCGGAAGATGTGAATTCTTATGTTCTGGTTAAGGCTGTCAATGGAGCTGGTCTAGTCAGCGACCCGGTGGCCAGCTTGGCCGTTCTCTACAACACCACCGCTCCGAGCGCTGTGACTAACCTCACCGTCGGTGACCTGCCGAATGATCACGGCGGCGCGGTTCAGGTGACTTGGGACAGATCGGCCTCGCCGGACGTAATTGACTACCAAATGCGTTACCATAAGGTGGGTGATTTGACCTGGACGGTTCCAACCGACCTTGGCAACATCAACCAGACGGTTATCACTGGTCTGGAAAACAGCCCGACCAGCTACGAAGTTGAGATAACAGCGGTTGATTTCACCAGCCTTAGCTCCCCGGCCGCAACGGCCACCGGACAAGCAATCGACAACTTGGCACCTGTTTTGGATTCGACAAAAGTTGTTGTCAACCAGAACAAGCCGGGCACTGTCGACACGATTCAAGGCTTGGCTGGAGCAGTCGATACGTCTTCGATTGTTGTCAAAGTCTACGAGGGCAACCCGGATCTGAACAGTTTGCTCTTGCCGCTTGGCTCGACCGTCAGCAATAGCGACGGCAGCTTTGACCCGATTTCTATCGGTGACAACAGCTACGCGACGGTCTGGATTCAGCTGACTGATAACAATAATCTGCTGAAAAGTCAGCCGCAGTCGTTTGCTAACGACATCGTCGGGCCAAAAGCCCCGACGCTTGCCAAGCTCACCGCCAAGTGCCAGACCGACGACTCTTGCCGAGTCGAGCTCAACTGGCAGAGTAACGATTCTGATTCAGTTATGTATCAGGTTGGCTACACCACCGACGGGGTGGAAAAGCGAACGCTCGACCAGACCGGCACTTCGGTGCTGACCGATCTAACCACCGGCAAAACCTACGACTTCGCGGTCTACGCCTTCGACGCCGCCAGCAACCAGAGCGTTGCCAGCAATGTGTTCGAAGTAGCCTTGACCAAGGGCGTTGAAACCGACGCCAACCTCGTCGACGGAACAATGGTGGTGACGACGGCCGAGCTTCCCGGTTCGGGAGCTGGCGTTCACGCGTCTGTCTCGACACCGCTAAGTTTTGTGGCGCCACAAGCTCAAGCGGCTCCGTCGAGCACGGACAACACCAGCCCAACAACCACACCGCAGACAGCCAGCGCCACCAATCAAGATTGGTTACGGATTCTGGTGGTAGCAATTCTGCTGCTGGTTGTGGCCGGAGGCTTCTACGCTCTGTCTCGAACGTTCAAAGACGGCGACGGACTCAATAATGTCGCGCCGGTCGAAAAGCCTAAACTGTCCCGACGAACGACCAGAAGCGGTCGAAAAAAACCGACTACTCGTAAGCGTAAGTAACCCTAATCTAGGGTGCAAAAACGACTCCACCAAGGAGTCGTTTTTGTTTTCTAGCTTGTCTTACCAACCAGTCTTGATAGACTAAAAACGCGGATGACATTCATCAAAAAGTGGTCCTTGCAGCTGGCAATTATCGCGGCGTTTCTCTTCGCCGTTTATTCTAACGTCAACAAAGTCATGGACAACAATCGCCTCAACGAAAAAGTTAACCAAGAAAAACAGTCGGTAGAGAACCTCAAAATCCAGAATACTCGGCTTGACGAACTGCTAGCCTACTACCAAAGTCCGTCTTACCAGGAGGTCGAGGCTCGCCGGCGCTTGAGCCTGAAAAAACCCGACGAAACGGTAATTGTTGTTAAAAACTTTCCGGTGTCCAACCAAAACGGCGATCTAACCGACCAGATTTACCAGGAATCACCGGCGCCAGCGCCACAAACCCAAAGCAACATCTCCCGCTGGTGGAACTACTTTTTTGGCAGTAAATAAAAAAAGAAAGGCGCCGACCCTAAGGGTCGGCGCGCTGGCTGGTGCCGTCGGTCGTGTGCGTCTATCCGTTGCAGGCTTGGGCAATCCTTTCGTGCAGACTCGTGAGCCTCTCCTTCAGTATGCCTTCGCCTTCTGCTGTTCCGGCCTCGGACGGCCGGTCGTTGAGGAGCTCGATCATTCCCCCAACCTCCTCTCGGATTTTGCCGAAGTTGATCTGGGATTTCTTGGCAAGAGCCTTCTCCGCGGCCACTTGCTTTTGGGCAAGAAGGTTTTCCTCCGCCTCACGGATATACCGCGCGTACTTAGCAGATCCGGGGAAGTCGAAGTACTTGTCGATCTCGGCGATGATCTCGTCGTGACCTTCATCGATCGTCGTTTCCTTGACGAGCTCTAGGAGGCTAAGGAACTCCTCCGTCGATGGGCGAGGAAATCTCTTCATAGCGAGTAAAACCGCAACATGGAAAGGCCATGTCGATATTGTTAGGGGTACGTTTGATGTCATCTCTACTCCTGTACGGTGTGCAAAATCAGCCACGTTGGCTATGGGCGCATACTACCAAAATGTTTTGCATTAATCAAGGATTTGGGACAAAATATCTTGATACCCAAAGCAACATCTCCCGCTGGTGGAACTACTTTTTTGGCAGTAAATAAAAAAAGAAAGGCGCCGACCCTAAGGGTCGGCGCGCTGGTTAGTGCCGTCAAGACTTCACCGGAGAGAGGCGTAAGTAGTCGCCGGCGTCATCTTCTCCTAAGGGGTAGTTGTTGCCGCGATGCCAGATGATCTTGATCTTGTCGCCCGGGCAAAGGCGCTCTAAAATCAGCTTATCAGGGTGAGGCAGGCTAATCTTCAGTTTCTGCCGGCGGTTAGGATCTTTGATGCCCGGGGGTTGAAGGATCAGCTCGTATCTCATCCACTCCGGATCGATTCTAGAGACTATCCAGACCCCCTCGCAGGCCTTAGACGTCTTAATGGCGGTTTGTCTTTTCCAGTCTATGCAGCAATAACTCATGATTATGAGGATAATCGCTCCACAGAGGGCTAAGAAAAGCCAAGACGAACTAATATTGAACAACCCAGCAAAAGCAGAGCCGCTGTTTTTGGTGCGACGCATTTTCTTCCTCCTTGCAGACGAGAATGCAAGGTAATTTTAGACCTGGAAATGTAAAAAAGCAAGCCTGCTAGCCTAGCTTTGCTCGGAAAATTTTGGCTGATTTTGTGGCAAGGGTGGGGAACGATCCCACGACCTCGGCGTTATGAGTGCCGCGCTCTAACCAACTGAGCTACCTTGCCGCTTTCTAAATTATACCTGTTGTGATACAATATTTCCAGACTTAGTGCACGTTTACTGGAGGTGAGTCGCTTGATATACTTCTGGATGTTTGTCGCGATGTTGTGTCTTCTGGGAAGCTGCGCGGCGATTCGAGTCTTCAGAATGAACAAGGACTCGATAAGTCCGATTGACCAGATGTATGCGATCTTTCATGCCCGTCTAGCCTACGTTCTCTTCGTCGGCTTTTTGATTGCTTTGGGGATAGCGAGAGCGGTGTAGTAGCTTCCTTGCCGAAGGACGTGTCCAACTGGATGCGTCCTTCCTTAATTATGCTCCAATTGAACCTGTTTGCCAGAGCAAACGGGTTCACCCTGCCCCGCGGCAAAAGATAAGGCTCGCTAGGGGTGGGATACTCGCTCGTAAACTCACTTGCTTTCGCTTCACTACGTTTCGCTCAAGTTGAACCCATTTGCCAGAACAAATGGGTTCAGTATCCCACCACACAGAAAATATCCGTCACAAGGACGGATATTTTCTGTGTAGAGTAGAAGCTACAAGTTTTGAACATCTGATCCAAAATGTAGCGTACTGGTTTATTGAGAGTCCAGCTCCTAATTGGCAACAGTTACTCACTGAGGCGTCGCGTGCGACAAGCACTCAGGCCTATAGATTTTAGAGGTAGCAGGTTAGTCTCCTACTCTTAAATAATTACTGTGATTATTTAAGAGTCTTAAGACGAAGTGCTTTGAACTCAAGGCTTTAGTAAGTTTAAGAGATTAGGTATCTAACTACAAAGAATATCAGTATTAAAGAGGCAATAAGTGATAATGATTGCAGCAATAGGAAGAAGTTGCCAGTATGGTCCGTCCCCGTGCCGTTTTGGTCAATATACTTGTCTATGTGTGCCTCCTGCCGTTTTTTTAGAGGGCGACCAGTCAGATAGGACTTAATATGACCAAGGGCAGTCGTTAATCCTGATAAAACCTTCCAGTCCCAGAGAAGCTGAAAAATTCCAAACAATATTGAAAGTATTACAGTTGTTATCACCCATATAAAAAGCTCCGGCTTTTCTCTAGTTTTTTGATAAGTAGTGTCACTTAGAAGAATAGTTGGAAAGATCGACAAAATTATCGTGCCGACTACAATTAGCTTGTCGTGCAACTGATAATAAGCCTTATTTGTCTGGTCTTGAGCCTGCTCGATTAAGCGGTCGATATCCTTAGGATTCCTCTTGGGGATTTGGTACATATTCTGGTTGTTTTGGTGGCTCGGGTGTTTGGGGGCTTTCCCGCCAGTCGGGGTCTATTGTTGAAAATTCTGTGCCCTTGCGTAAATCATCAGGCTTAACTTTGTTATTGTCCATTAATTATATTTTACGTCAATTTAAGTATCTTATCCACGTCAACCTTTTGATCTGCAGTAAGAAGGTATTTGTCGCTAGCACTAACCAGCTCAAATTGTTCGCTATAGAGCTGATTAATCACTTCGCCAGCTACTGTATTAGGGTCGTTTACGTTAGTAAAATTAACAAGGGAACTTAGCATTACCGGCTTGACTGGCTTTCCGATCTCATTATTACCGAATATTCCTTGTAGAGAGACAAGCTGAACCATCTTTTGCTCTCCATAAAAAGGCTCTGCTCCGGTACCAAACCCCGCTATTAAGTAGAATTCTTTCCCTAGACTGAGAGTAGTAGCACCGACAAAAAGAGTTGTTATGTAATTGGCAATATATTCTACTAAAGCGGTAGGATTGACGGGCGTAACACCTTCTTTCTTCCAATCTTTTTCCACGGCCCAGCTAAGGAATTCTGGGAGTGAACCGATAGTTAGTAGTACTCCCGCCCTAGATAGCCGGGTTACTTTTCTTGAGCCATTGGTATTAGTCCAAATACCTTTATCAAGAAAGGGAGTTTCGGTGAAGGCGGTTCTTAAATCCCAGCCCATCTCTCGGAGATGCGGGGAGTCTTTGAGTAATTGATAAGCTTTGCCCTGTTCGCTCCAATACTCACTTGTTGGAAGGTGTGCTTGAATTTGTGGAGTCGCAGCAATATAGAAATACTGAGTATCGTGGTCTAAAAATTTTACAGCATCGTTTATTTCATTATTTAATTCTTGCTTGCCGTCTTGCTGAGGTTTTTTGGTTAAACCGCTATCAAGGGAGATAGGCTTTTGGGTAGGGCTTAGGCACTTACTAGCCTTATCCTCCAATTCCTTTATGCGCAGCTCAAGGGTCTTAAACGTTTCGTAATTAAGGGGGTTTTCAAATTGGCGAATAGCTGCGCTTAGTTGATCTCCGCTTAACAATAACTCTGTTTTATCTCCGGTACGTCTATAGCATGCATAGCCTGACTTGAACTTCTCTTTTTTGCCCTTTTCGTTGGCTTGTATTTGTATATCTCCTTCAACTACCAGAGGTCTTATAGCAACATCCGCTTGATTGATCTTCAATAGAATAAGACACTTTTTCGTGTCGAGTGAAACTTTCTCGAATCTGATGAGGTTGGAAAATCCGCCATAGGGTCTGGGGTAAACAAAAGAGTTTAAGGCTTTTTCATACTGTTGCGTCGAACCGGAATTCCACCTATTAGGGTTACTTTGATTGCGGGGATTTTCTATGCCATTAACTGAGACGACTTTATCGACCATAGTGGTCTCGCTCTCTTCACTCGGAGCAAAACAGCCTATTATAATTAGTCCGCCTTTTGCATTGGCAAATGACGTAACATCCTTGCACAGCTCAAATTTACCCGCCGGTGAAGATAGAGTATATAGATCTGCTTTAAACTCTAACTCTTCGGATTCAGCAACTCCTATGAGTCCCTGTTCTTTGGGGCTATTGGCTTGAAGATACTCTTCAAGCTTATTGCGAGACCAAGACTTTGTCGCTGTCTGTTTGCCCATCCGAATAGATTATACTGCCAAACCGGATACATAGGTATGAAATACTTTCAAAAAGGGTTAATTTGGGTGGAATGGCAACGTATAAGCAAAAGCTAGTAGCCTCAAAAATCGTTGAAAATCGTGGAAATATCTCGAAATCAATGCTGGAGGCTGGCTACTCGCCTAACACCGCTAGAAACCCAAAAAACCTAACTAATTCATGCGGATGGAAAGAGTTAGTGAATGATAAGCTATCGGGCGAAACGCTTGTTAATGCCCATCGCCAGCTCATGAAATCTAGCAAACTCAAAGATATGTCCTTCCCAGCGTCATTGACCGACGCGGAGATTACGGGACTACTCGAACCTATAGGCTATAAGGTGCAAATGATTAATCGTTTGCGCACCCGAGCGCAGGTTTGGCTTTGGGAAGTCGATATGCAAGCTCGCGCCAAGGCGCTGGATATGGCTTACAGGCTCAAAAGTCTGTATCCGGAAAGGAAAACCCGCAATAGTCACAGCAGCTCAAGCGAGACACTACGCATTGAGATTCAAGACTATGCCTCGCGGCCAATAAACAACACTCAAAATATCTTTCACAGCTAGCCTGGAGATTGTTGGTAGTATTAGGTTATCGTATTGGCTTCAGTAATCTTGTCGTTTTCAAATATAAATTTTTGCTCCATAGGTTGAGTCGCACAACAGTCCGCGTCTTGCGGTCCGTGACCGAAAATATCGACCGTAATAATGCCATTCTGAACAGCTAGCGACTGAACCATGATATTGCCTTCAAAAAAACTCTTTGGGTTGTCTATGTTAGCAGCCTCTACATATCCATTGGGCTGTTTGCTCAAGACTACCAACTCGGAAAATTCCAACGTTCCACCGTAGTTACTGGCAACCAAGGCTATCCCCTCATCGATACCATCGCCGTTTAGGTCGGCTAGAGTCGCTTTTTCTACATATGCATACCCCCGGCTGTCAGGGAAATAATATTTACCGTCGGCAAAATTAACCACTTTCGTTACCTCCGATGAGTTATCAGCTGATTTTTCTAGATAAGAGATATTATAAGTAGCCGAATCAAGTAAGGAGAGCTGGTCGGACGTCTGCTGTGTTGCTCGATGACTATTTTGACTAATAAGCCAAAAAGTAGCCGCTGCCACTAGCATTAGCGACACCAGACACAGAACTTTTCTTGATGTTTTCTTCTTTGCGCCGCTCATCTTCTCTGAGCGTTCATTATTCATTTGCTATTCATATAATACTATCAGTTAATCATGAGTCGACTAGCTTAGTACTTATAGTGGCTGTAGTCGTCATTATGTTACAATCCGTCGTATCTCATTTACCTTTTCGCCAAGGGAATAGTAAGCAATACAGGGCCAGTATTATCACCAGAGCTCTTACGCCTTCCTGCCGCCAAACCAAATAACCTCCCGACACCAGCAACGTTGAGCCAAGTAAATAGAGCAAGAGTTTTGCCGTATCGCTCATAAAAATTAAGGGAGTATTAATGCGATTCTTTTCACTAAAAAGCTGTGCTGCGAACAGGCTCGTTAATAGCGAGACACTTATCAAAAGATAGCCCATCATTCTAGGGTGCAGAAATAATTACGACGAGGATGGCCATTATTCATGACCTTGAGGCAATCTTTTGGAATATAGCGATGATCCAAAATACCAATGCAACAACTACGAGTAATCCTTGAGCCGTTCCAGTAGCGTAGCTGCCATTATCAATAAATAAACCCACAATAAATATACCTAGTCCAACTAAAGCCAAAACACCTGGAGACAATTTTTTATTCATCTATCCTCCATAAAAGGTGCTGGCAACGATGCAAAAAGCCCGCCGCCAGCGACAGCTTTCGCTGCCCATAGCCCTTTCGGGATATGACTCTCACAAGTGCTCTGACGACGAGCTTACTACTTGTGAGAGTTTTTTATAGCCATACCTTGGGGCTGCCAAGGGTTAGGCCAAACTAAATGTCTAAGTTACCTTCTATATTTTATCGCTCCTGGAGAAGCAAAACAACGACCTTCGTCAAGTGTGCCGCGCACTGTTTACAAAGTCGAATAAAACTACTAGCAACTGCGACTGATGAGCTGGGAATGTCTCCAAGAGTCAAGGAAGCTACTTTCAAATGAGCCGTTATTAGATAAAGATGAAAGCCTTGTGAAACTTGTCGAGACGCTCCAAAACATTGAAGTGAATTGCCCCGAATCAAAACTAAACGAGCGGAGCATCTCGGATAATAATGGTGGAAGGATCAGGTTTTGAAGGACTATGCCTTGGATATTGATGATAGAATACAGGCATGGTACCAAATCAGGAGATAGAGCTTAGGAAACTGCGCTATGTATTATATGCTCGTAAATCAACCGAAGACGAAAGTCGACAAATTCGCTCTATTCCAGACCAAATAAAAGATTGTGAACAGCTTGCGGCCAATCTAGGAATATGTGTTGTTACTACCCTAAAAGAGACCAAATCGGCAAAAAGGCCAAATCAGCGCCCGATTTTTACTCAACTACTAAAAGATATTGAAGCAAAGAAATACGATGCCATTATTTGTTGGCATCCTGATCGCCTATGTAGAAATATGCTGGAGGGTGGAAAGATAATCGATATGATTGACGAAGGAGTACTGCAGGATATTAGGTTTTACTCTCACCAATTCAGCAACGACGCCAACGGGAAAATGTTGCTAGGTATGCTATTTGTATTTTCAAAACAGTACTCCGACGACTTGTCTGCTAAGGTTAATCGTGGTGTGAAGGGCAATTTTGCAGAAGGAAAATCAAATGGTCAGCCTAAACACGGCTACGATCGAGATGAGCAAACTGGTTATTACCGACCGAATCAATTCTTCGATCTTATTAAAAGTGCTTGGCATAAACGTGCTATGGGTGAGGACGTAAGGTCAATTGCTAAATTTCTGCTAGCAAATAGTTACTGCCGTCAAACAAAACCCAGAAGAGGTTCTCCTCGCAAGATAACGTTATCCGCGAGCGCTGTAGCAAGAATGTTTCACGACCCCTTCTATTATGGAATCTTAATACAAGCAGCGTGTGAGGCGGATTTGAGGGGAATATACGATTTCGAACCAATGATTGACGAAGTCACTTACGACAAAATACAGCTTATCAGCAGGGGCAGGACAAGAGACATAACAGCTAAGAAGCGTGTAACTTTTTATCCGTTAAGAGGTATGGTTTATTGTGCTATTTGTAATAGCTCTAAGTATATGGTCGTTGGGAAAAGTAAGAGTCGTGGTGGGCAGCACTTTCTCTATTATCGTTGTGATAACAAGCAGTGTCTGCGCAAGCCAACATCAATGCGAGCTGCCAAGATTTTTGACAGTTTATATGTGAAATTTAGAGATCTTGAGCTCACAGATGAGGCTTATGATCGTTACATAAAACAGATTGATAACCTTACTGACGAAAAGATTATTAACATAAAGCAAAAGATCCACAGCTCGAGGGGAGCATTGAGCCAGATAGAGGCCGATATCAAGACTCGCTCCCTAAACCTTGGCCTGGAATCAAATAAAGAATCGAAAGTATACGTAACAAATCAAAAACATGTGGAGGAGTCATCTATAAAGGCCGCAGACTTACGTCACGAGATCCAGGGGCTTGAAAAGTTGGTTGCTAACCCACAACGAATTAAGTTGAGCAGGGAGGAGTTTTTGAACCTAGTAAAAACAGCCTCCGATAAGGTGAAAGCTGGCTCGGCTGTAGAAAAAGACGCCCTAGCCAGAATATTACTTTTGAACCTCTATGTTGACAGTGAAAAAGTGGTCAAATACACCTGGAGAGAGCCCTTTGCGAGCTTAATAAAATCTATTGAATTCTCACCTAGTAGCGGGGGTGGGACTTGAACCCACACGCTCCTGGTTATGAGCCAGGCGAGGTGCCATTCCTCTACCCCGCTATGCACAATTTTATCTGTTAGTAACAGATTTGTCCAGTCATCAAGCGGCCTAAAATGACAGTAACTTGATAGTCCTCCTCGACAAGCTCGGGGCTCGTATTCTCGCTATATTTCATTCCGCTCGAATTGATTTTTCTCCTGGATTTGCTATCATCTTCATAGAACAAATGTCAAAAAATAATCGTACCTGGCGATCGCTTTTCTCGATTCTGACGATCATTTTTGTCGGGATAGTAGTTTGGAGTATTTTCGGATTATCTTCCAAAACTCCAATTCAACAGGTTTCAATCTCCGAAGTCGTCAAAGAAGTTAAGGCCGGCCAGATCTCTAGCATCACCGAAGACGGTGACAAAATCACCGCCCAAACCAAGGACAATGTCCAGTTGGTGGCTTATAAAGAAACCAGCCAGGGTCTAAAAGACTATGGCATCACTCCTGACCAAGTAACGATTAACATCAAGAACTCCAACTCCGGGGCGATTTGGACGACCATCTTAACTGTTTTACTGCCGACCTTGCTTCTGGTTGGTTTTCTTTGGTACCTGACTCGTCAGGCTCGCGGCGGCAACGCCCAGGCGATGTCGTTCGGCAAAACCACTGCCCGGGCTTATATGGGCAATAGAAAGACTACCTTTGACGATGTCGCCGGTTCGAAGAACGCCAAACAGGAGCTGACGGAAGTCGTCGAGTTTCTTAAAAGTCCGGCTCGGTTTCGGGCGCTGGGCGCGGAGATTCCTCGCGGAGTTTTGCTAATTGGTCCTGCCGGAGTCGGTAAAACCCTCATGGCTCGAGCGGTGGCTGGCGAAGCCAACGTGCCGTTTTTGTCGCTGTCAGCCTCGGAGTTTGTCGAAATGTTTGTGGGAGTTGGCGCCTCGCGAGTTCGCGATTTGTTTGCCAAGGCCAAAAAACTTGCCCCGACCGTAATTTTTATCGATGAGCTCGACGCCGTCGGCCGCCAACGCGGCACCGGTTTGGGCGGTTCGCACGACGAGCGGGAACAGACTTTGAACCAAATTTTGGTGGAGATGGACGGTTTTGATACCGATACCAATGTCATCGTCTTGGCCGCCACCAACCGACCCGACGTCTTGGATCCAGCCTTGCTCCGACCAGGCCGATTTGATCGCAAAGTCATGCTTGATCTGCCGGATCGCCAAGAGCGAGTAGAAATTTTGAAAGTTCACAGTCGCGGCAAGCCGTTTGACAAAAAAGTGAATATGGATGAGATCGCCAAAATTACCCCTGGGCTTTCCGGCGCTGATTTACGAAATGTTTTGAACGAAGCGGCCATTCTGACGGCTCGCGACAGCCGCAAAAAAATTGAGCAGAAAGATTTGCGATCGGCCATCGAAAAAACTTTGATGGGTCCGGAGCGATCTAACTATTTGATGCAAGACAAAGACCGAAAAATTGTCGCCTACCACGAGGCTGGCCACGCCATTATCGGCCATCTGTGCCAAGAGCTAGACGCCATTCACAAAGTCTCAATTGTTTCGCGCGGCCTGGCTTTGGGCTACACCATGAGCCTGCCGGAAGAAGACCGCCGGCTGGTGCCGCAGAAGCGTTTCGAGCAAGAAGTCGTCCAGCTTTTGGGTGGCCGAGCAGCCGAGGAGTTGATTTTCAAAGAAGTTACCACCGGCGCCAGCAACGATATGGATCGGGCCACCACCATCGCCCGAAATATGGTAACGGTGTTTGGTATGAGCAAGATGGGGCCAGTCAAATACGCCGAGCGCGAGGAGATGGTCTTCTTGGGTCGTGAACTGGGCGCGCACAAAGTCTTGAGCGAAAAATTTGCCGCCCAAATCGATGAGGCCATCAGCTCAATTGTTGAAACCGCCTGGAAAAAGGCTCTGTTCATTCTGAAAAAACACCGCAAAACTTTGGAAAAAATGGCTAACGCTCTGCTGGAACAGGAAACCCTTGAAGACGCCCAGCTGGCCAAGATCTTTGCTACACTGAAGTAGCCATGAGGCGAGGGGAAACAACCGAAAAACTTTACTGGGTCGTTGGCTGGATTTACGAATTTTCTAAAGCGGCGACGATTGTCTTGGTTATCGGTCTAATAGTCCACTATTTTTTCTTTTCAATTCTGGTTGTTCGTGGTCGAAGTATGGAGCCTAATTTTATCGACGGCCAAATTGTTGGGGTTAACAAAATTGCCTACCACCTCTCCAAGCCAAAACGTGGTGATGTTGTAGCCATGTACTTTCCTGGCGAAACCCAGAAGCATTTTATAAAACGCGTCGTCGGCCTGCCAGGCGACACTGTCGAAATTAATTCTGGTAAAGTATATGTTAACGGCAGCCAGCTCGAAGAACCTTACCTGGCTCCGGCGGTAACAACCCTGCCAGATTCTAAGCGAACGCTCGGTGCGGGCGAGTACTTGGTGTTTGGCGACAACCGCATTGCCAGCTCCGATTCCCGGGCTTGGGGACCGGTACCGGAATCGTTCATCATCGGAAAAGCCACAGTCAAGCTTGCCAAATTACCAAGCCAACTTGCAGACTAGACCCACTAGAATTGACGGGGCTTTTTCGATGTGGATTTTGTCAAAATCCCTTCATCGGAAAAGCCACAGTCAAGCTTGCCAAATTACCCAGCCAGCTAGCTGACTGACGGTCCGCGCATATGATCGACAACCTGTGAGAGAGACTGGGTGAACTCTTCCAATTCGTGGACAAACTGCGTTTGGCTTTGTTCTTGGTAACTAATAAACCAATCCGGTCGAAGCGTCATTCGGTTGGCTTTTTCAAAACGCCCGGCCCAATCTTGGGTTGCGTGCATCGCCATAGCATATGCTAAATAGCGCTGAAAAGTTTGGTCGGTGGTTGACTTTACTGGATAAGGTTGATTGTTTTTCAGGTAATTAGCAAATGCTCTCCATTTATTGAGCGCCGCTAGACCGTCGGCAGAGTAGTTAATTAATTCTGATGAAAAATGCATAATCAGCCAGGCTAGCAAAACTGTTCCGGCCAAAGGAATTAACAGATACGGGCTGGAATCAGTGGCCGCCAACCAGATGGCGCCAGCAATGCCGGCAAAATATATAAATAGAGCGACTAGTTTGTAGCGGATACGGGTTAGGTGGGGATTTTCCTTGAAATATGTCTTGTCAGATATGATTTGATAAACATCTGAAAATGCTTGGCGAATAGCTGGGCTGTACAGCGACTGACTGGCCAAGTCGGTTAAGTTGTCGGCCGAAATCTTGCCGTCGGTGCCTGCCAGAAGTTGTTCCAAAAAGAGCTTCTCCCAGGGTTGGAGATTTTCATCGAACGGTTTACGCTGACCAAGGTAGTAACCGCTATTTTTGTGGACGATAACCAAGTAGCCGCGGGAGCATAAGTCGATAATTACGGCGGCGATTTCTTCCTTGGAAATTTTTTTGTTGACTAGCACGCCGACTAACATCGGGGAAATTTCTTCGGGCGGCCGGTCGATGATTTCGCTCACCTGTCTGGTGGCTTTTTTGGATTTCCAAAGCAAATCGCCAAAAGCTAGTAACCCCAGCAGCGGCAGCAGTCCGCCCAAAACTATCCAAGGTATCAATTCGAGATTCGACAGCGTCAGTTTGAGCTCTTGGTACCTGGTCAGAGACAAAAAGCTTTTCGGCCAGGTGGCGCTAAAAGTTAGCAGAGCTTTCGGCCCGGCGTAGTCGAGGTGATAACTGACGCTCTGGCTGGACGAGCCAACTAGCTTGGCCTCGGCCACGCCGTTAATGGCGTAAACATTACTTGTCAGCCCCTTATCGGGGTAAGTTCCCGGTGGAAGATTGAAGCTGACATTAATATCGGCCAAGTTTAGTCCCGGTTCTTCAAAAATTTTAAAGAAAAGTTGGTCTTGGTCGTTGTGGCGAATTAAGTTGTCGACGGAAGTGTAGGTTAAAACCCAGCTCTTGCTGGGAGACGCAGAAGTGATGAGAGTGTGGTCGCCGCCGTTTTGGCTGGAAAACGAGACTGACGCGCCCTGGTTCTGGACGTTCAAATCTTGGTAGGCGCTCTGAATTATCCACGATAGCTGGGAAGGGTTTCGATAATTGATGGTCTCGCTAACCTGAACCTGGCCAGTCTTTTCCATATTTATCACTACCGCCAGTGTTCCGTCGGTAGCAACGGCCGCCCGGGTTGTTGAAAATGGGCAGAGGCAAACAGCAACTGCCAGGCCGAAACCGAGTAAATACTTAGACATACTTTTTCCATCGTAGCCCAGTTGGGGAAATAGCGGTATGGTTAAGGCGAGGGATCTGATGCAACGCTTTGCCAAATCTTACTTGACTATTGTTCTAGCCATTGTCGTCTTGGCCAACCTGGCTTTGATAATTATGTACGGTCGGCAGTTTATATTTCAGGGGGCGACGGTCTGTGACAGCACCGGAGCGCTCTGCAATGCCGGAGCCAATCAAGGCGTTTTGGGCACCCAACTGCTGATTGTTAACGGAATTCTACTCGGCATGTTCGGAATAATTTGGTTTGTTATCCGTCATTTGCGAAATCTTGGTAACTAACTCGCCCGCCCGCGGCCTCCGCGAGGCGTGGCTCGCCAGAATTTCCCCTCTGTGCTAGGCTGATAACAGATGTCACTCGGCGCCAAAAAACGAAGTTTGTGGATGTTAATTAGCCTGGCGATTTTAATTTTAGTCGGACTATCGGCCTGGCAGTTATTGAATTTGCAGAAGAAAAGCCAAGTTACGGGCAGCCTGGTGCTTGACGATTTACCGACTAGTTATTGTCCTAAAGAAGCCCAAGTCGTCCTACGAATTGCTGGCGAAAATCAAAACCTAACCGACCAAACCGTCAGCCTGGCCGATTGCCACACGATTGCTCTTTCGCCACTGCTAGCTGGCCACAATGGCAGTTTAAAAATTTGGGTGCGGCTGCCCCAGGCCTTGGCTTTTAGCCGAGACTTCAACTGGCCGCTGACACAAGATTTGACCTACGCGCCTAGGCTAGGCGATAGCAACGGCGACAACGTTGTTGACGGTGCTGACGAACAGGCGGTTTCGGCTCAAATTTTCGCCGCCAATGATACGAATGTCGGCAGCGCCGATATTGATGGCGACGGTCGCGTGACGGTTTTGGATCTATCGCTAGTTAAATTAAATCAAGGTGTCGGGGCGGCTCGACCCGACGGAAAGGCCTGGCAGGCGTTCTAATGGCTAGAATCCGGCTCGTTGCCCCCCGCACAATTTGGATAGCCTCGGCGATTGTCGCTTTGCTGGTGATTCTAGCTGGTGTGCTCCTGTCGCGCTCAACTTTCCGTGCCGATCAGCCCAGCCTCTCTATATATATGGATCCCTCAACCAGAAACGTCGCGGCTAACGACGAGTTTGATACGCAAGTGAAACTCCTGCCGACCTCATCAACTATTATGCTCGGAGCCCAGCTGGTAATAAATTACGACTCGACGGTTCTGAATTTTGAGACCGCTGCCGGCGGTTCGGGCTTTGAAGGCAAAAACCTCGAAAACCAGACCGGCCAAATCAGTTGGCTGGTAGTACCGACAACCCAACTCGATCTGGTGGCCGGCCGAGCCGTCGTGGTTGGAACGCTTCGTTTTAAGGCCCTAAAAACCGGTAGCGCCCAGATTACTTTCACCCAAGACGATACCCTGGCGGCGGCGTTGGACTCCGGCAGCCGACCAAGCATGTTCAACGGCATCACTTCGTATCAAAATGCCCTGGTTTCAGTCAACGGCGAAAACCCGACCCCGGTAACACTGCCGCTGGTTCAGCCGGCCACCAACCAAGCCAACCGAACATCTAGCAGTCAGCGGCTCGAGAGTATTCAGGCCATACCTTTGTACGATTCCGCTCTAATTACTGTCGGCTTGACGTACCAAAGTAACTTACGAATTGATTTTGGTGATACCGACAAACTCGGCAGCTCCCTGGCGCCGGTTGGCAACTCCAGCAACTGGGCAGTCAAGCTCCTCGGCCTCAAGCCGTCCACCCAGTACTATTATAAGGTAACGGCCATCAACGCTGACAAAACCAGCGAAGTTTCTAGCTCGCTCAAAAGTTTCACCACCGTCACTAGCGCTCCAGATTCGACTGGCGTTGCCCGAGCCCAGTTAATAACTTCGGCACCAACGGCCAAAGAATCGGCGACGGTTTTTCTAATTGCCACCGATGACCAAGGGCGGATTATCACAGGTTTGAATCCAACCTTCCAAGTTCAAGACGGTCAAGCCGATTTTTCCACCGTCGATGAAGTTGGCGGTCTGTACCAAGCCGACCTAACTACCAAGCTAACCTCGGCTCAAACTGTGACGTTTGTGGCGACGGCCGGAGGCAAGCAAATTGCCCAAGCCACTCAAGCCTTTGACCCGAACTATCTCGACAAACAAATTCCCGTCACCTCCAGCGGTGACATCGTCCAACCCAATCGGGTGGTTCTATCGACTTTAGTAGGTTTATTGGCTGGTCTAGTTCTGCTCGGCCTATTGTTCGTCCGCCTCGCTCGAGCCAAGTAGGCTGCACCAGGAGACTGTGGTAAAATTATGGCGATGACGCCTTTTCGCCGTTTGAGCGGCTTGATGACTCGCTCGCACAACCTCAAGCAAGCTATCGGCATTCTTTTTGTGACTGTTCTAATTAGCAACGTTTTGGGGTTGCTGCGAAATATTATTATCGCCAACCGCGCTGGCATCGCTTTTGGCTCAATCGGCTCACTCGACAACTACTACGCCGCCTTCGCCTTGCCGGACTTTTTGTATCAAATTCTAATTGTCGGCGCTTTGGCTTCGGCGATTCTCCCGATGCTAGTGAAAATTGACACCGACGGCGACGATGAAAAATTCTGGCAGACCTACAACGTTCTGCTCTCAACCGCCATCGTGGCGATTGTTCTGGGGGTGGTAGTTTTGTATTTCGTGATGCCAATGATTATGCCGATAATCTTCCCTGGTTTTACCCACGAGAACATCGTCAAGACAACTCTGCTTGCCCAAGCGATGCTTTTAAGCCCGCTATTTTTTACCATCTCGCAAATTTCTACTTCGGCTCTCCAGGCCAAACGCCGATTTTTTGCTCCGGCCATCGCCCCAATTGTCTACAACTTGGCAATCATCGGCGCCGCCTTAATGCTGCCGAAATATGGTATTCCGGTCCTGGTTTTTGGGGTGGTATTTGGGGCGGCCGCCCACTTTTTGGTTCAGATGCCATCACTCTTACACCTAGGCTGGAAGTTTAAATTCGAGACTGGCTTCAAAAGCCGCGAGGTGGCCTACGTCGTTAAGTTGATGGTTCCCCGAGCCATTGCCTTGACCAGCACCCAGCTACTACTGATTGCCTACTATCAAATTGCCTCGCATTTTCGCTCCGGTGCTATCTCTATTTATACCTTGACCGACGATTTGCAGACGGCACCGGTTCTACTTTTGGCCAACACCCTGGCCATGGCGATTCTGCCAGATTTTGCCAGGCATTTTGCCAAGAACGAACACGCCGAATTTCAATACCTAATTGGCAAGGCAATTCGGCTGATTATCTTTATCTTCCTGCCGGTGACGACTTTCTTGATTATGTTCCGTCAGCCGATTATGGAGTTTTACATTGCCTTGGGTCATTCGATCGGCCACCAGGAAATCTCGAGCGCTGTGGCGACCTTCGGCTTTATGGTGATGTCGCTGTTTTTCCAAGGCGTGGTTTTGTTGCTGGCCAGGGCATACTTTGCTCGCGGCGACACTATCAAGCCAACGGTTTACAGTCTGCTATCGCTGGGTGTCTCGTGGTTACTGGCGGAGATTTTTGCTCGTACGACCGGTCTCGACGTAGCCGGTTTGGCTCTAGCCTTCTCCATCGGCTCGTTCCTCAACGCGGTATTATTGTGGTTCAACTTGAAGCTGCCGCTCAAAACACTTTTCGTCGACGACAACGGCCGACAGAATTTTCTGTGGCTACTTCTCGGCAGCTTGGTGACGGCGGTGGTCTTCGCCATCAGCCGAGAGATTGCTCCGTATGTTTCTAGCCAACTCGGTGTCGGCCAATCGACTGCCAAGTTCGTGGAAATCGTTATCGGTTTGGGGCTGGGCATGGGTTTTTACCTGTTCTGGAGCAAAGTCCTTAAACTTGAACAATGGCAGCTAATCAAGACCAGACAGGATTCTACCGAGAGTTAGATAAGTACCGTCACTCGACCGGCTGTGGCTGCGTGGTCGCGGCGGTTGTTGTTGGCCTTTTTATCTTGGGTCTACTTTGGTTTTTGGTTAAAAAATATTATCTGCCGTAAGGACTTTTCCGTCGTTTCAGGGTAAAATTGTAACTGATGGAAATCAGAAATTTTTGTATAACGGCTCACATAGACCATGGCAAGTCGACACTGGCCGATCGTTTGCTGGAATTTACTGGCGCCGTCAAAGTTGGCTCGGGTGATCAGTTGCTCGATACGATGGAGCTGGAAAAAGAGCGGGGCATTACCATTAAACTCAATCCCGCTCGGATGTTTTATCAGCTCACTGGAAAAGACTATCAGTTGAACTTGATCGACACACCGGGTCACGTTGATTTTGGCTACGAAGTTTCGCGGTCGCTAGCCGCTGTTGAAGGAGTGGTGCTGCTGGTTGACGCCAGCCAGGGGATTCAAGCCCAGACACTGACCAACTTAGCTCTGGTTCAGCAGCTCGGCTTGGCGGTGATACCGGCCATTAACAAAATTGATTTGCCAACCGCTCAAATTATAGAAACTACACAGGAGTTGGTTGCGCTACTAGGCTTCCAAGAAGAAGACATATGCTATGTCTCTGGCAAAACTGGCGAGGGAGTGGGGGAGCTGCTTGAGGCAATTATTGAACGTGTGCCCGCACCCGAGACCACGGCGGATCAGCCGCTGCAGGCGCTGGTTTTTGATTCATATTTTGATCAATTTTTGGGTGTCGTTGCCTATGTAAAAGTCGTGGCGGGGGAGATAGCCACCAACGCCAAGATGACCATGAAAGCCACCGAAGCCAGCTTCGATTGTTTGCAGACGGGTTATTTGCAACTAAAACGAGTCCCCCAACCTTCGCTTAAAACCGGCGAGATAGGGTACGTGGCGACCGGTTTGAAAACCGTCCGCGACTGTCGAGTCGGCGACACGATTGTTTCTTCGGCACAGTCCCCCGCCTTGGCCGGCTACAAAATGCCCAAGCCGATGATTTACGCCTCGTTCTTTCCCGAAGCCGGGCAAGAGCGCGCGCTGACTGTCGCTCTCGATAAACTAAAACTCTCCGATGCCTCGCTCGTCTACGAGCCGGTCAATTCCCAGGCGCTTGGGCCGGGCTACAACGTCGGTTTCTTGGGTTTGCTCCATTTAGACATTATCAAAGAACGGCTGTATCGAGAGTTCGATATTAATGTTTTGGTCACCACCCCAACCGTCGCCTACAAAGAAACTGCTCAAGGTTGGGAAGAGCCGTGGGTCGAGCTAGAAATCGTCACCCCACAAAAATATTACGGCGCCGTCAGCGAGCTGGTTGCTCAAATTCGCTCCCAGTTTGTCAAAGTCGAGTACGTTGGCGATCGGGTAATTTGCTCCTACACCGCTCCTCTCTCGGAAGTCATTATCGATTTTTACGACCGACTAAAATCCTCCACCTCCGGCTACGCCTCGATGGATTACCGCTACCTCGAAGATAGGCCGGCTGATTTGGTCGCGGTCGATTTGTTGGTGGCCGGCGACAAAGTCGATGCCCTGACGCAATATATGGTCAGAAACAAGGCCGAGCGCTACGGCCGCAATTTGGTGGAAAAACTTAAAGAGCTAATCCCGCGCCAGAGCTTCGCTGTAAGTTTACAAACCGCTATCGGCGGCAAGATTATCGCCCGAGCCGATATTCCCCCGTTTCGTAAAGACGTCATTGCCAAACTATACGGCGGCGACGTCACCCGCAAAAACAAACTGC
>DATKGP010000032.1:0-12810 GCA_035510775.1 Saccharimonadales bacterium (SeqCode) | reverse complement strand
CTGCTCGACAAGCAGAAGAAGGGTAAAAAACGCATGCGTCATCTTGGCCGAGTGGAAATCCCCAGCGAAGTTTTCGTTGAACTCCTAAAGAAGAGTTAGCCAATACAGGCTACGGCAGTGCTGGGAGTGATCGGCGCAAGATAGCTGACAATTCGGTTGCCAAGCTCTTGGTAACCGATGGCTGCCAAGTGAGCGGGGCCGCCAGAGTCGTAGTAGGACATATTTCTTAACTCCCAACTTGTCGTTAACCGTTCGAGACAAATTGCACAGGTGTTGTCGTTATTATCGGAAATTGTTCGAGCCGTCGCCTGGTAAGGGGCAAACCCAGTCTCGTCCCAGGTGTCCTCTGGATGGTTACACAAAATCATGAAATACAAATTCGAGGCCGAAAATCCGGCAGCCGCCCACCCAGTTTTCCACCAATTAATCATATTTTGGAGGTTCGTGCTGTAGTCGGAAGCACCTTTAGATTGGGCGTAGTCATTCCCGCCACACTGAAGAATAACGCAGACAGATTTGCTGCCATTCAAGAAGCCCGATAAATCAGTGAGCTGACCGGCGACGCCGTTCGTGTAGGCGCTCAAGAAAGAATACAGACCTGACGCCGTAGAGCCGCCAACACCCAAGAAATCTAAGGTGCTCACGCCCGTCTGCTGGTTTAGATCCTCGACTCCTCTGGTTCGTACCAATAGTCTTCCTCTAAGGGGATAGGTTGGGCTGGCGACATAGGTAGTCAAGTCGATATCATAAGGTCCGGCAGCGGTTCCAATGCGACGGAGACTGCAAGTAATGCCGGTTAGAGTCAGCGGGCTGGTATTAGTGTTGGCATTTGCTGCAGAGGCGTGAAGTTGAATGGTGTTGGCATCTATACTACGAATGTAGTAAGCCTCCCCACAGGTCAGACTGCCACAGCTATTTACGCCGTTGTAAACAAGAGTAACTGCTTCTTGCGTGACTAACGTGTGTCCAGTGACGGTGAATTGAGTGGAGTTTTTGACGGTGGGTACGAAAGTTGACGCTAAGTCTACGGTCTTGTTTGTCCATCCTGCCGATCCGGTTACGGTCAGAGTCTGACCCCCATTCAAGGGATGACCGTATCCAGTGCCGTTGTATCTCCAGTCGGGACAAAACTGACCCGGACATCCGGAGGCAAAAGTTTTGTAAATAGTGTGGTGCCGAAGCGTTGTGCATGTATTGAAGAGGAACTGCCCGATTCCTAAATACCCGCCGTGAGTTGTTCCTGCCTGTTGGTAGCTAAGCTCGGCCGTAATATCTCCAGATAAGCTAACCAACCCTCCCGAACCGCCAGCAATTGCTTGAGCAGAGGTGTAGTAAATTCTGATGGTTGACTGACTACAGCCAGAGGCAGTATCAACTATGGAGGCGTAGTAGACTGTCCCGGCCGTCAGGCCATTTCCCGTTGCCGAGACAAGAATGGCGTCCCCGCTTGACAGACCATGAGGGACAGAGAATGTTACTGTCATATTGGTGGTGTTAGTTGAAACCGGTGTATACCACGGAATGTGAAATCCGTTCGACCCAGCCGCGTCGTAATCCGCTTCAGTTGTCCATAATTGTTTGATGATGATATAGCCGTTCGTAAGTGAAGTCAGTCCAGTTACCCCATCGTTTGTAATCGCGTGTTCTAGAGTATCGTAGACCTTGGCGTACCCTGATGTTGATTGCCCGGTCATAAAATATACGGTGCCCTGCGTTAAACCGCAGACAGTTGTAGTCGGTGTGAACATAAAGACGATTCCATTGGCCGGGCCGTTTGCCCCAAAGATGATGGTATTGGCAGCGGTTGCTGTTATCACGTTTCCGTAGTTAAAAGCTAGCGGGTGTTTAGGTACCGCCGCCTGGCCGCTGCCGTTAGGGAATAGCTCCGGCGGGGTACGATGCCGAGAAGGCAAAAATTCCCCACTGTCCGAACCTCCTGGCAAGTGCTAACCCTATCCCGCTGACATAACCCATTGAGTTCATATTGTGGTTAGAATCTCCGACGTAAAGGAGCGCAGTGCGTTCGGTCTGGCATTTGGAGATGAAGGGTCTAATTTTGGAACGATTGTAGATAATCTGGTCAACAGCGCTGTCGTAACTCATCTTACGATCCCAACATCTTGAGGGAAATGGTTAGCTGGGTGATGGTAGAAGCCGAATCTAGGTGGAAGAAAATAATCGAACCAGCCAGAATGCTTGTCGTCCAACCAGTCAGAGCGGTGTCCTGCATTGTTTGGGCGTTGGTCAGGGTCGGCTTATCTGAAGCGACAATGGAGTTGGCGATGGTGGGGACGGTTGGATAGGTGGCCATCCAGATATCCACACTGGCGCTGCCAACGGTATCGGCAATCATCGTCGCCGCTTGAATCGCGTAGGCGTTGGGTACGTGGATTCGGGCGATTGCCCCGGCCGTAAGTGGTGTGCCACCGCCGTCGAAAACCGCGGTAATAGTTTTTTTGAGAGCTGTTTGAGCTGAAGCGCTGGCCGTATTGGCGGTTGTTGTTGCGGAATCGGCGGTTGTCTTAGCGGTATTTGCTGTCGAAAGCGCCGTAGAAATGTCCCCCGCTTTCTTTAATGTTCCATCGGCATTATGCTCTACCGACAAGTAGTCGTTAAGGATTGTTCCCCATGTACCGCTGTCTCCGCCCGGAGTTGGTAACCGTGACATATATACAGAATCGCAAAAACCCCCCATTTATGCAAGCAGCTTCGACGTCGGGTGGGTGCGCCCTGTAACCTTAAAACACCTAATGCCTGTCTTATCGTGATAAGCTGCCACATCCTCTGGCAGTATAAACTTCGCCCGAAGCCAGTGGGCTACCTCATGCCGTGAGGCCACGCAGATTCCCATAGGGTAGTTTCCAGCAAGCTTATCACGATTACCGCCGTGCGCATGCAAGTCAAAGCAGCCCCTTCTGTAGATGCAGGGCGAACCAAAAGTAGTGCAGAACTCATTAACGATCAACTCAACATCTGCACTAGCAGATGCAGCCACAGCCTGAGAGTCGCGCAAGAACCCAACATCCCTATTTCGATAGATGTCCATGCAGATCTTATCAACCCTAAAGCTCTTCGTGTAGACACTGATCTCAGAAAGGGTTTCTACACCACAAATCGTGGATATTTCAATCGGCATGGCCGTTTCATTCGAAACAGCATCCATAAGAAGTGGATGTGCCACTGTAATGCGGTCCACGCCTAAGGACTCTAGGTAGACAAGATAGCGCCTAATGCTTGGGAGCCGCTCCATGAAACCGGCAATATCGCCGATGCACGATAGGTTGGCAGTGTAGTTGATCTGGAGGCCAGCATCATGCGCATTGCTGATAAACAGCTCTAGCTCGCGACTTGTCTTGGCTGGCAGTCGAAAGTCCGGGCGCGCAGATCCAATAGGATCGCCCGCGACAGACCCGTAAAGCTCTGCAACAATGACGTTCCCACCAAACTCCTCGAGGATACGGGGAACTCCATGCAAGAGCGCCTCATCCCAGGTATTGCCGATGTTAAGTCTGATCACAACTACAGGCCGCTCCTTCTTGCTCATGGCGCGACATTTGACGCCGCACTGCTGCTTCTTACTAGACCGTGGTGCGCTACTACCTCGTCGTTATTGCCTTAAAGCCGCCACGGCTCCACAGCCACAATGGTGTATGGATGTCAATCGGCGAAATACCCGTGTCAGCCAGCACCTCCTCCCAGGCCCTGCTGACTTGGATGGCTGCGTCCGGCCGATCTTTGACGGCCGGGGCCACCAGCCCCAACCTTACCGAAGCCTGAATCACATGGGTGTCTGGCGCCACGCTCAGGGCACCCCGGTTCTTCAGCTGGCAGTTCGTATAGTTGCTCATCACTAACAGCCAGTAGTTACAGATCTTCTTGCCAGAGAGATATGGAAACCTCGCTTTATGACGCTGCTGCACAAACTCTAGAATCAGAGCGGCATCGCTATCGCGCTCCAGAAAAAGCCGTCTAATATCCCCGCCGAGAAGGTCCGAGATCGTAGTGCATAAGGCACGCCACGTCTCGGTATGCCTGGTGGGCTGTAACGCCAACCGGTGCCTGAGAAGGCACGAGCGTAGCGATTCTGGATCGCGTGCGACCACTGAATTTGGGTCAAACACCCAACTGCAGTCCGCGTCGGCATAGGTCTTTGTCGCGGCATCCCAAAGAAGGTATGAGTTCCGCTGGTAGTTCAGGGCCATGGGAAGTGTAAAAAAGTGGTAGTTCGTCGCCGATCCTGAAGGAAGCTCCGGATTCCGGTCCTCCGGCATTACCTCCCCACCCAGCGCTCCGCATGCGTGCATTCCCCGAAGAAGTGAGACCATACGCAAGATATCCTCGCGTTCCGTCTGCACCCACGGTTCATGAGACTCAAAGTCCATCGTTAGTTGCATATCCGCCATTGTGCGCATTATTAGTCACCAGTGCAAGAACAGGTAGCGTTGCGCAAGTCGTCACTCAACTTCATCAGCATTTCGAGTCCATCCCCATCGCTCCCGGAACCGACGAGAGCACTTTGTGACAATTAGAGCGAAGGGCTCTTCGCTGCGACGATGGCGTTAACAACGTCGAAATCGGATAGCTTGGTCTTTGATTTGTCCGATGCAGTTAGCAAGGCTGGCGATGGCTGGCTGCCGCATGGAAGGCTGTCTCCCTTCAGCGATCGCGCCTCAATCAGATCAAGCCCACAAAGACGCAGGAGAGAAGTCAGTTCGTTCAAGCCGTACGTAAACGAGTACACTTCGGCCTCTCGAGAGCCACGAAGCACAAATCTTGTGGTCTGCTGCTCTGCATTCCCCCGAAGCGCGCCGGACCATACTGCCGAAGGCGCGGTCAAGACAAGATGACCGGATTCTGCTATCACCCTCCTAATCTCACGTAAGGCTGCTGGATAGCAGAACGGATCGGCAAGACTAGCAAAGACAAGATCAAAAGTGCCAGATTCAAAAGGCAGTGCCCGTGCGGTCGCGCAAACCGCACGATCCCCCTCACAGTGACGACTCATCTCCTTGATCATCCCTGCCGAGATATCAACGGCAGCATATCTGACATCCGGCCACTCGAACTCGCGGCGCAGCCATCCTTGTCCACAGCCAACTTCTAGGCATGAGCCGCCGTCGAACGCATATTGTGAGATCTTATCGGTTAAGAAGCGGCGAGTTATCTTGTGAAAGTCAGCGGTGGTAATGCGAAGATCATCTGTAAACTCCGCCGCCGCCTCTGAATAGCCAGCTTCGTTTATCGCGTCGATCGAGCCAGGTTTCGGATAGTGGGCACCAGTTCTTGCGACAGCGCTTGTAGTTCCGTGAAGGTCAGTAGCAATCTCGGCAAGCGATTCAAGCTCCGACACCGGCCGTACGATATCGAACGGAGCAATGTCGATGTTCCTGTAATAGCTTGAATCCTCGTTGGCGCGGTCCGTCTCCCGGTAGCTCTTCCAGAATGCTGCGTCAACTCCTTGCAGTACGGCAATGGGAATAATGAGCACCGACACCAGGTCGGGATAAAAATGACGTAGAGGCGGCTGGTTGCGCGGATGCACTTCTTTGACCGGAAAGCACCCGCTCGAGATGTAATCGTGCACTGCCTTCTTGCTCATGCCATAGACATAGCCGTAGGCCATATCCAGATTGAGCAACTCGCCCGAGTCATATAGGCGCTGGACAGTGGGGCGATCGACAAAGACGTACTCTGACTCAGATTCGGCTGTTGACTCACGTGTAGTTCTTGACGATCGAGGTCGATCTCTGACCACCGTAGGCCGAGACATTCGCCCATGCGGAGGCCGAACCGCAAGCCGAGCAAGACCGCAATCTCCATGCAGGTTCCCACCGCGGCTTTGGCAAGCTTGGTCTGCTGGTCCGGCGTCAGTATCATCTTGCCTTCTTCGCCAGCCTTTGGCTTCCGTAATTTCACGTTGCGAGCTGGGTTTGTGATGAGCAGCCCCGCCTCCACCGCGCGCGTTAGGATCGAAGAAAGCGCCGTGAGGGCATTTGAGGCGACGTTGTGGCCGTGAGCCTCCATGAGCCGGTTCGCCCACTCTTGGAGGCTGGGAACTACCAGACCTTCTAGCCGGGCACCACCAAGTTCTAGCAGCACATGGTTCTTGAGGGTGTAAGCGTAAGCGTCGCCGGTCGTCTTTGCTAGCTCCTGGCTCCAGACGCTTTCTTGGACATGCTCGGCCCAGGTCTTCACCGTCCAGCGGCCCGCTCGACCCTGCGTCTTGTTGAACTCCACGAACGCGGCGTCGCGGGCATCTTTGGCATCTTTTTCGGTCTTGCGACTGCCTGCGCGACGGTAGACTGTACCGTCAGGACGTTTGAGTTCAACCTCCCAG
The DNA here is from genome assembly GCA_035510775.1 of Saccharimonadales bacterium (SeqCode). Classification (GTDB taxonomy): domain Bacteria; phylum Patescibacteriota; class UBA1384; order 2-12-FULL-50-11; family 2-12-FULL-50-11; genus DATKGP01. Next base: position 6,473 of record DATKGP010000032.1, on the reverse strand, counting down.
TGCCAGCGGCCGGTTTTGGGGTTCAGCCAAAAGTTGCTCTTTTTGCGATTGGCGGGGGCTTTGAGAGCGGATGCCATATACTATTATGGCATCAACACTCCCAACTTGACTCCCAACATTTGGTGATTTTGAACTTGCTGGCGGGAGTGTGTAGGAATCTCTCTTTCATGCAATTCAGCTGGATTGAAGGGGCATAGTAAGTTCATTGCACCGTACGATTCCGCAAACAACCGCAACGTGACTCCCAGGGTTTACAGGCACGTCAACAAACCCAACAATCCCCAGGTATCGTATATCGAATACGAGGTTTTAAATCCCGCGTGTTCCTGCGCCCATGCAACTAGTTGAACACCAACACGGCTCGCTGGCCGTTCAGGATATTATTGGCGTCCCAGTCGTGGATGGCGTTCATTAGGGTGGTGTAGGGGTAGGTGTAGCCGTCACCGTTGCGGGTGCCGGGATCGCTGGTGATAAAAATGTTGGTGTCGTAGCTGCGGATTACCAGCATATGATAATTCGGACCGCCATTTTTGAAGTTAGGATTGTCCAAAAGTTTGCCGGCGGCCGGGACGATTATTGGCCGGCCGGCGGCAATTTCGGCTTTCATTTCCGCGATGGTCGGATTGACAATGACTCGGCCGGAATTCAGCCCGTAAAAATCACCGGCAATTTTCGACAATTGTTCGACGGTGATGCTCGGGCCGTAGCCGTGAGCATTTTCCCAGTTTATTAGAGCGGTAATGTCGGCATCACCGGCATTGAGATTAGCGACTTTCGTATTGGTAAGATAATAATGAACGGTAATCAAACTGGCTTCTTCGCAGGCATCTTCGTGACGAGCGTCCCAGTTAGCAAACGGCGCCTGGACGATAAACGGTACTTTCAGCGAGTAACTCGCGGGTATTTTAGCTGCCGGTGCGGTGGTTGCGGTCGTTGGTGCAGTGGTGGTTACGGCCGGGCTGGAACTTTGAGCTGTGGTCGCAGTTGTTGACGTCGCTCGGCGATGGAGTTTCAAAAACCCAAAAACTTCCAAGCCAGCGAGACAGAAAATGATTATCGTAGCCGTAAAAAAATAGTTAAATCTCGATATTCGCATAACGCCTACTCCAAATTGTAGCGTTTTTTCTACCAAGCGCTGGCTGATGCCGAGGCGAAACCATCGCCCGCGCTAGCGCTGGCGGAAGCTCCGCTGGAGATGCTTTCCGAGTAAGTATAGGTGGTCGTAATTAAGCGAGAACTTCTGATCGATCGGGAAACCTTTTTGGTTGTTGCCGGAGCAGTGGCTGGGGCAGCAGGAGTGCTGGCAGCCGGTGCAGCGGCCTCATTAGTTGTCGGCGTGGTGGCAGTGGAACTATTGCTAGTCTGGTTGGTTGAAGTCGAGGTAGTTAGGGTAGTTTTGGTTCGGTGATGGTGAATTGTTATGGCGACGGCGATTACCACCACAATAACCAAAGCTCCAAAAGCACTGGTCAAAATCCAACGAATCGTTCTGTTGTTCATATGTGCAGCTTAACAGAAACTATAAGAAAATCCAGTACCGCAAAGCTGATAAATCCTAAATACTAAATCCGAAATACTACTCCGAAGGAGTTAGCCGAGGAATCAGCGACAACAAGTCCAAAATTCTAAATTCAAATTTGGGATTAAGAATTTGTTGTGGAAGGTTAGAACTATTGAGACTGTTTAGGATTTAGAGTTTAGGGCTTAGGATTTGTTGCCGGCAATCATTTGCCGGCGATGGTATGTCCGCCGTCGGCGACGACAGTCTGTCCGGTGATGTAGCTGGCGCGGTCGCTGGCTAAAAACAGTAGAACTTCGGCAACTTCTTTTGGCTTAGCGACTCGGCCGACCAGCGAATTTTTGACTTGGTTCCAAACGTGACGATCCCAAGTTTTGCTAATCGGTGTATCGACAAAACCCGGCGAGACGGCGTTGACGGCGATGTCCGGAGCGAACTGTTTCGCCAGAGCAGCGGTCATGGTGATGATGCCGGCTTTGGCGACCGAATAGGGCATATCGCGAAAACTCGAAGTGGCCGGATGGCCGCGCAGCGACCCAATGTTGACGATTCGACCGTAGTGGCGTTTTTGCATCGAAGGGATTACCGCTTGGCAAAAATGGGCGGTGCCAAGCATATCGACGTTGAAAATTTTCAGAAAATCCCAGTCGGTTAATTCTAAAAACGGTTTCGGGCTGACGATGCCGGCGCAGTTTATAAGCGCGTCAATGTGGCGGATTTCGTCGAGAACTCCGCTCACGGCAATTTCGACGGCTTGCTTTTCGGCGACGTCGCAGACGATATATTTGGCGTTCAACTTTTCGGCGTGGTGGCGAAGACGCTCGTTGTCATCGCGGTCGTGCAAAATAACTTTCGCGCCGTATTCAGCGGCGAGCTCGGCCGTGGCAGCGCCGATACCCGACGCCGAACCGGTGATGAGCACAATCTTCCCCTCAAGCATTCCCTCCATAATCCTACTTTACTCGATTGTCTAATATTTTCCTAAGTTGCCTTCTTCCCCATGAGCTTTTGAAATGTTTTTCTCGCTCAAAAGCCTCAAATTTGTCTTTGAATTCTTCCTTGTACCACAGTACGAGTGGAGCTCTTGATTTCGTGGATTTTACCTCGCCATTGTTGTGTTCTTTGACTCTGTTGTCGAGATCCTTTGTACAGCCGACATAAGTCTTGTTATCTTTCAGACTTCTCAGTACATAGACAATATACATTTTTTAATGCGTCCGTCTCGCTCGTCTAAAGACGAGCGGACGAGACGATGAGCGGGGGACGGGAGTTGGACCCGCGCCATCTCCTTGGAAGGGAGATATTCTACCGTTGAACTACCCCCGCACAGGTGTAATTTTACCGAAATTATCTGTTGGTTGCCAGCGGTAAGCAGGGTAATCGGCTTGATAAAGCGTCTTGGTTTTTTTAATTTTTACACCTTCGGATTTCAATAATTCCACTTGCAGCTCGGCCGGCACTTCGATGTTGCTAATAGTAATGAAGCCGTCCTTGCCGACAATTCGCCACCAGGGCAAGTCTCCGCCACTGCGGCGCAAAATTTGGCCGACGAACAAAGCCGATCTGGGCGAGCCGGCCAAGGCGGCAATGGTGCCGTAGGTGGAAATTTTACCGCGAGGAACTTGGCGAATAATCTCGCGAACTTTTTCGGCGAAAGGCATCTTAAATCGAGCCGGTCTGGGTGATTACGACCAGATCCCCAGCCTTCAAGCTATTGGCGGCTCCGGCGTTAATTTCCAGTACATAATCGACCACACTCGGCGCCTGATAGATGGGTAAATCCGAAGGATCGGTGCCGGCGACCGGAGCAGGCACATTAGCCGTTACACCGACGACTTTGTCGCCTCGAATCCAAACCAAATCGAGGTTAAAGAGCATATCTTTCATCCAGAAAGTCGCCCGATCTGGCGGATCGATGGTAAAGAGCATACCGTGGCCGACCGGCAAGCTTTTTCTAAACGACAAGCCTTGCGTCTCTTCATCAACGGTCGTGGCCGCTTCGGCCGTGAAGGCAGTTCCACTAATTTTTACCGAAACAAGTGGCAAGCTAGCGCTACTTGCTGGTACCGAGGTGGCCTGGAGCGAGTGTCGGCTCTGGTACCACAAATATCCGCCGATACTGGCGCCGATAATTAAAATCAAAACCATAAGAACCAAACGCAGTCGCATGGTTCCATCTTGGCAAATCTTGGTATAATTAACAAATGCAGTTGGTCTGGAATCATAGTCTCGCGGCGCCATTAGTATGAAAAAAGTCCTGCTGACTGTTATTTTAGGGTTGGTTATTGTCGTAGTCATCACTGTTTTAGTTTCGGCTCGACTAAGAGTTACGCAAAATGATGGCAAATTACCAATTGTCGCCAGCTTTTATCCGATGGCTTATTTTGCCGAAGCGATCGGCGGGGAAAAGGTCTCGGTAAAAAACATTACCCCAGCCGGAGCCGAACCGCACGACTACGATCCATCGACGCAAGATATGGCGGCTATCGAACAGGCGAGGCTATTGATTTTACACGGTGGCGGTCTGGAGGCCTGGGGCAGCAAAATTGCCCAGACTCTCCAAGGCACAAACGTGACTATCTTAACGGCCGGCGACGGTCTGGCCACTCATCAAATTGAGGAATCGGGTGTCAATCAGCAAGATCCCCATGTCTGGCTGGATCCGGTTTTGGCCAAGCAGGAAGTGACTAAAATCACCACGGCTATTATTCGGCTTGACTCAGGCAATCGAGCCTACTATCAAGCGAACGAGGCGAAAACTCTGGCAATGCTCGACGATCTTGATAGTCAGTATAAACTTGGGCTAAAAGCTTGCCAGCGACAAGACTTCGTCACCTCTCACGCCGCCTTTGGCTATCTGGCTGAAGAGTATGGCTTAAACCAAATCACCATCGCCGGTCTGTCGCCAGACGAAGAACCATCGGCTCAAGATCTGGCCAGTGTCGCCCGGCTGGTTAAGGCGCGTGATATCAAGTATATTTTCTTCGAAAGTCTGGTCAGTTCAAAGCTTTCGGACACAATCGCCCAGGAAACCGGTGCCAAAACGCTGGAATTGAATCCGATTGAAGGGCTGACGGCGACGCAGACTCGACAAGGCGAAAATTATCAGACAATTATGCGTCACAATCTTACCAATTTACAAATTGCCTTAGGATGCAACCAGTAAAACTAATTTTCAAACTTGAAAATGTTTGCTTTGCCTATGGCAAAGAAGAAGTTCTGCATCACATCAGCCTAGAAATCCAAGCAGGTAGCTACGTCGGAATAGTTGGGCCGAATGGCGGTGGCAAGACGACTATTTTGAAAATTATGTTGGGCCTACTTAAGCCAAAGAAAGGCACCGTTGAGCTATTTGGTATGGAGGCACGCAAATTCAAAGAGCGAGAAAGAATTGGTTACGTTCCGCAGAAGGTTACCAATTTTGACATTAGTTTTCCGGCGACCGTTGAAGAAGTTGTCAGTATGGGTCTGTTTGCTAAACGTGGCCTGTTCCATAGCCTGACACCGGCCGATCACCGCGAAGCCCATCAGGCTTTAGAGAAGGTCGATATGCTCCAGTACGCGACCCGTCTTATCGGCGATCTTTCCGGCGGGCAGCAGCAGAGGGTTTTTATTGCCCGAGCCTTGGCCAGCAACCCCGAGGTTATTATTCTTGACGAGCCGACGGCTGGCGTTGATGAGGCGGCTCAAGGTGAATTTTACCGCCTTCTCAAAAGACTCAATCGTGATCATGGTTTGACCTTGATTTTAGTTTCCCACGACGGAGAAATTATCGAGCGGGAAGCCAGCGAGCTTTTTAGAATTAATAAAGTGATAACTGAAGTGAGGAAGATTAATGCTTAGCTTTTTGCAGTACGGTTTTGTCATCAGGGGTTTGGAGGCTGGCATCGTCATCGCCCTAATCGCCCCGCTCATCGGTATTTTCCTGGTATTGCGGCGCTACTCCCTAATCGCCGACACTCTGGCACACGTATCGTTTGCTGGTGTGGCCTTGGGAATTTTGCTTGGAATCAACCCAATCCTTACCGCCATTGGCGCGTCAGTCGTTTCGTCGGTTGCTGTTGAACGCTTGCGCAATAGCCGAAGGATTTACAGCGAGTCGGCTCTGTCGCTGTTTCTGTCTGGCTCTCTGGCGATTGCCATCGTCCTTATTAGTGCCTATCACGGTTTCAGCGTCAATCTGTCTAATTATTTGTTCGGCAGTATAGTCACTGTCCGAATGATCGATGTTGTCACCATCGTAGTTACGAGCTTGGTTGTCGCTGTCTTGATATTGGCTTTCTATAAAGAGCTGATTTTTATTTCTTTTGACGAGGAAGCGGCGCAAGTCAGCGGAATCCCAATTCGTCTGATTAACACAATTTTCATTATGCTCGCCGCGGTCGTGGTGGCGCTTTCTATCCCGATAATTGGGATTTTGCTCATCTCGGCGTTAGTGGTAATACCGGTCTTGACCGCCTTGCAATTTCGCCAAAGTTTTAAGCGGAGCATTCTAATTGCCGAGATTTTCTCGTTAATCTCGGTTGTCGCTGGGGTAATCTCCTCCTACTACCTAAATATTTCTACCGGCGGAACCATTGTCCTGATTGCCTTACTATTCTTCGTTATTAGTCTTTTAGTGAACGACAGATACTAATTGTCGGGTCAGATAAGATTAATCGCCCGCTTCGCGGGCTCGTATACTCGCTCCATTGCATTACGCTCGTATCGAACTGTCGACCTCCGCGTCCCAAACGTGGCGCTTCGCTCGCAGCCTTGCTTTCGCTGGGAAAATTTTAGCGAAAGCAGCCGATAAGCGTTCGCCGACAGCCACTGGCTGTCGGCTCATCAACTGCGCTAGTTATAGTCGCCCTAATGCAAGTTGTTTAGAACACCTTTTGTCATGGCTTGATCAGATTATGAAGGCTTTTGCCGAGGAGGAACAGTCTATTTAATCGAAAAAGAGTCCCCCTCC
>DATKGP010000031.1:0-10685 GCA_035510775.1 Saccharimonadales bacterium (SeqCode) | reverse complement strand
GGGGAGGAAAATTTCGAGTTGCAAAGCTCCGACGAACAAGATGCTCTAATCGATAGCTATCAATCATTTTTGAATTCACTGGCTATGCCGATTCAAATCATCGTTAGGGTTCGCGAACTGGATATTGAGCACTACCTAGAAGATTTTCAGGCATCTCGCGCCGAAGAGACCCAAGCTGTCTACAAAAAACAGCTGGCTAATTACAGCGCCTTCATTCGACAGCTAGTGGCCGGTAGCAAGATTCTCTCTCGACGGTTTTACGTGGTTATTTCCTATGACAACAAAATCAACGCTGATTTCCCAACTGTCAAAGAGCAGCTACTGCTCCAACAGGAAATGGTGATGAAAGGCTTAGAGAAATTGGGTATGACGGCTCGGCCGCTCCAGAGCCTGGAAATCCTCGATTTGTTTTACAGTTTCTACCAACCAGACAAGGCCAAGATCCAACCATTGACCCAGGCAATAATTAAACAAACCAATGATCTCACCGATTACTAAATTCAAAAAAAGACTGAAACGCCGACGGGAAGCCAAGCAAAAACGGTTCCGCTCGTTGGAGTTCCACGTCGGCGAACAAGATCAGCTAGACTTTATCACTTACTCCGGGCTGGAAGAGCAGTATAACTACTTGGTCGTTGACGGCCGATTCTTGCGAGTAATGTATCTCTCCGGCTACCCATACACTGCCAGCAGCGGCTGGCTAAACCAGCTTGTTAATTTCAATCATGACGCCGATATTTCCTATCATATTGAGCCGGTCGAGGCGACCTTAGCTCTGCCGAAACTAAATCGTAAGATTACCGAGCTGACCTCGACTAAACGGGCAATGGAACGTAGCGGCCGGATCATAGGTTCGGAGTTACTTGATCCGCTCGAGTCAGCTACCGCACTACGGGACAAGATTCAGCGTGGCCAAGAAAACTTATTCCAGGTTTCTATATATATCGCACTTTCGGCCGATTCGCTGCCCGAGCTCGATAAAACCACTAAAGTTCTTGAAACGGTTTTGGCAACCCGGCTTTTTTACACCAAATACGCCACCTTCCAACAGATTGAAGGTTTGCAGTCCGTTTTGCCTAGAAGTGATAACCAACTAGCTCAAAAAAGAAATTTGGATAGTTCTTCAGCGGCTCTGACCTTCCCATTTATCTCGTCAGAATTAGTTCACGAATCAGGCGTCCTCTACGGTGTTAACCGTTCCAATAACTCACTGGTTATTCTTGACCGGTTTGCCTTGCCGAACGCTAACAGCATTCTTTTCGCTCAGTCGGGCGCCGGTAAGAGTTACACAGCTAAGGTCGAGATTCTTCGTAATCTGATGCGTGGCACGAAGGTTATTGTCATCGACCCAGAGCGAGAGTACCGACAGCTAGCCGAGTCTGTTAAAGGTGCCTATATCAAACTATCAGTTCACTCCAAGGAGAAAATTAACCCGTTTGATCTATCGGTTAACGCCTTTACCGAGCCAGACAGTTTTGCCGACCACATCCAGTCGCTGACTGAAATTATCTCTCTGATGGCCGAAGGCTTGAGCGCTGAAGAAAAGTCGGTTGTCGACCAAGCTATCCTTAAAACCTACAAGAAAACTGGCTGGTCGATTCGGAAGGGTTCACGTCAAAAACCGGGTGACTACCCGCTCTTGCGGGATCTTTACGTGACGCTAAAGACTCTTAAGCAGCCCAGACTCTGTCGCCGCTTAGACAAGTACATTAAGGGTTCGCTCAGTCAAGTTTTTGAGGAGCAAACTAATATTCAGCTTGATAATCGACTGGTTGTCTTCGATACCAAAGATTTGCCGGAATCACTTCGCGAAATTATGCACTTAGTGGTAGCTCAATTCGTCCAGAACCAGGTTAAAAGCGAACCTTGTAAACGACTTCTAGTTATCGACGAAGCCTGGTTAATGCTCCAGCACGAGGAGAGCGCTCGCTTTATTTCCGGTCTAGTAAGACGAGCTCGAAAATATTATCTCGGTGTCAGTATTATCTCCCAACAAGCCAACGACTTTTTGCAAAACGCTTACGGCCGAGCAATCGCTTCGCAAAGTGCACTCCGAATTTTGATGCGACAAGACACGACTACTATTCGTAACGTCGCTCAGGAATTCCGCCTTAGCGAATACGAACAGAAGTTTCTCCTAACCTGCGAGCGCGGCGAAGCGTTGATTATTGCCGATCAGCACCACGTCGTTGTCAAGATAATGGCCTCGGAAGACGAGCACCCGCTAATTACTACCGATCCAGCCGAAAAGTATCTAGCTAAGAAATGAATCCTCAAACATTACGGGCTATCGCGGCTATCTTCTCTATGAAGCTGGAGCTGAAGATTTTAACTTGGGTTGTCGTCAGTATCTTTCTGATACCGGCGCTAGCGGTGCTGATTCTGACCCAAGCCGGACTCGATTTCGTTTCTAATGCTTTAGCTTCCGGTGACCAGACGACCGGCCAAGTTGCCATCCACGATCCGGGCAACGGTCAAGTCGTTGATTATATCGACGGACCGAGAATGTGGCCGGTCAGCGGCCCGGTGACACTGGAATTCGGCGGCTTTGATCCGCCCTACCAGATTTTTCACACCGGAATCGACATCGCCGATCCGAATCACCAAGTGGGTACGCCGGTAGCTGCCTTCATGAAGGGAACTGTCATTTATGCCGGTGAGGTTAACTGGGGCTACGGTCGGCACGTCGTTATCGACCACGGACACCACGTCACCTCGATATATGGCCACTTAGATACTATCAACGTCATTGTTGGTCAGCAGGTCGACATGGGCACAATCATAGGTACTCGTGGCACGACCGGCTGGTCGACTGGACCTCATCTTCACTTTGAAACACGCGTTTGGGGTATCCCGGTTAACCCGCGGACTTTCCTGAGCGGGAATCCTTAGCTAATTTTTCGTTCTCGCGCTGAATTTTAGCCCAGAATTCTGGATCGCGGCTAAAGTCATACTTTTCTAGTTTTGTAATAGCCTTCTTCTCAATTAATCGAATAGTCTCTTTTGTTACCCCAAAAATATTTTCACCAATTTCTTTAGGTGTTAAGACAGGTCCCCCATAACCATAGTGAGCTCTTAGGACTTTTTGTTCACGTGGAGTTAGGATTCCAAAGTGACCTTGTTGAAAGTGCTTTACCAAAAATCCCTTTTTGTCTTCCATTGACTCAATAATATATCTGCGTCCTAAAATATCCTAATTTACAAAGGTGTTGACATATGTTTTATATGGTAATAAACTGACGTAGGAAATTTGCGGAGGGTATCTCCGCTTTTTCATTTAATAAAGAATTGAAGGGAGAATTATCATGAGTGAACACAAAACGGTTAATTATGGTTTGAGAGATCTGCCTATCGAGTCGTTAGAGTACGATAAGTATCAGCCGCGCAAGGATTTGGGAGGCGGGCTGATGATCAGCACACTTAAGCCCTCAATCGCCCACCACGGTATCCAGCAGCCGATTACGGTTACTGAGTATGAAGAAGGTAAGTACAAAATTATCGACGGTCATCGCCGATATCGCTGTGCTAAAGAGCTAGCGCTTCCGGTCGTCCCGTGTTTGGTCTATCCGCATCTTGACGATGGGGAGATGGAGGTACGACGTTATGAGATGCAGAACCTGCGTCGCCCGTGGAAACCATTGGAACGATCCGACGCTTTTTTACGGATGAAGAACAAGCTCGGTTTTCGATCTGTTCGGGAAATGGCCGAGCACATCGGTATCTCCGAATCTTCGGTCGCCAATTATCTTGAACTACGCAATCAACAGCTGCACCTCCTAAGTCGACTCGAAGGCTTGAGTGACGCCTTCCAGATTGAAATCGTTCGTATACGACCTCACCTGTGTAAGGTCGGCGGGATGGAAGTCGACGAGATAATCGACAACATCCTGGCGAGAATACGATCCGAGAAAATCCGTAGCTCAAAGGATATTCGTATTCTAAAAAGTGCCTTTATCAGAATCGATCTCTACGCCGATCTGATGATCAACTTCTTGAATAATCCCGATATGAAAGTCCGCGATCTTGAGGAACAGATCCTTCGAACCGGCTTCTCTTGGAACGTCCAGCGAGTCATCGCCGATGTTTCCAAGAAAAAATCCCAAGGCGAGAAGCTTACGGAGAAAGAGCAAGGTGCCCTGAAGCAATTACGTAAGCTTATAGACGAAGTCTTGTAAGGAGATGATTCATCTTTTTGGAGAAGACAAGCTACGGGCGGTTGCCTACTACCGCCATTCGGCTGAGGACAAGCAAGAGAATTCGGTAGAAATTCAACGGGAACAAGTTGAAAAATTCGCCGCCAAGGAAGGTGTCGAAATACTTGAGCATTTTCAAGATGAGGGTTTTACTGGCACAAACGCCAACCGCCCTGGCTTTCAGACGATGTTTGATAAATGGGTACGAAATCCCGAGGCAGCAAGAATAGATTTTGTCCTAGTATATGATGCTTCACGTTTTGGTCGATTCCAAAGTACGCCGGAAGCTCTTCGGCTGTTAGTCGAGTGCGATGAACGAAAGATTAACTTAGCAACGGTCAACCGTGGGTTGCCGAGAAAAGAAACGAGCGTAATGGACTACCTTATCCTTATTCTAGATTTCGCTCAAGCCGGAGAATTCAGTAAGCTCTTAAGTGAAAAAGTGACATATGGTTGCATCAAAGTTTCTGAGCAGGGCTATTCGGCCGGAGGAACGGCGCCGTATGGTTATGTACGGGTTCTGCTAAGCGAGGCGAGAGAAAGACTTGAGGTTCTTAATCCTGGTGAGCGAAAGGTAATCTCTAACCAACGAGTAACTTTTGAGCCCTCAGTTAACGGCGAGGCCGAAATTGTGAAACGTATCTTTCGGGAATTCGTTAGCAAGGGATATTTTCCGGACGAAATTGCTGAACATCTTAACCGCGACAATATACCAACAGCTAAGCTAAAACAGTGGCGTCCTTCGGGAATTGCGCACATCCTGGCCAACGAAACATATGCTGGAACTCGGGTTTATAACAAGGTCTCGAGCCGATTGAACCAAGAAAAACGCAGAAATTTATCAAGTGAATGGACCCGTTGCCCCGACGCCCATAAAGCCCTTGTAAGCGAAGAAACCTTCCGCAAAGCCCAGGAGCGGCTGTATTGGCTCAAGCCAGCTTCACGCAGCAGAACAGTACGACAGTTTCGCTCTACCCAAGCTTATGTATGGCGGTATATCGACGAAGTTCTCCAGGGCTTCTCGGAAGACCAGCAATTCTATCTTCGCCGCAATTTGCCAGTAGTTTTTGGTAGTACTTATATGGTTGGGGACGAATAGAGATCCTGCTTCTATATACCGACCGAAGTGAAGAAATTTGGTAGTTTGCTTGCCGTTTCGATAGATAGCTCTTCCAAGGAACCGTCAGTTGACGGCATCAAGATAGTTAATGCACAAGAAGTTGGCTGGTCAAACTATCTGATAATCGATCAGAGTGACGAACGCTCAGCACTTGGTTCGGAAGAGCTCGGGAATGCTGTCTGTGGAATTTCCAATGATGTTCTCGACAAACTTAGCCCCTGGCTTAGAGTCGGCCAGGAACTAGCAGTGTCCCGCTAGATAAAGCTTCTAAGGCGATTAGCACCAATTATTTGAGTGTAAACCGCTATCTCCTCGCACGCAGAGAAGGGGTGCTAATCGATTTAGAAGCTGGGCTAATCAATATCGAGTGACTTAATTTCCAAGACCTTCATTACTCGTTGAAGAATCTCGTAAGAAGGGTTTGCTTCGCCACGCTCAATTACTGCGTAATAGTTGTCGTTAAGTTTTGCCTTAGCAGCGACTTCTGCCTGAGTGAGTCCAGTTTTTTCCCGAGCCCTTCTGAGTTTATCGCCGAGTTCTTTACGGATACTGTTATCGTCCTTGCTATTCATATTCAGATAGTAGCATTTTTAGCCTTCATCATCTATATTCCGAGGTCTATATATGCGCTCTAAAGTGTCTAGCCAACCTAAAAGGTGTTCGAATGAAAGTGCATGAAGGCCACACGAAAAGAAAAGGCCCACAGTGGGCCTTTGTTGTTTCAGATTCAGTTATGATCTTCTGCTAGATCAGGCTGAACTTGTACGACCAAGTGTCGATGCCTGTCTGGGCACACTTAAACTCGACTTCGCCCCAATCTGCGACTACTGAGCGTAAGTCTGTTGAAAGGTGTTCGAAGGTATCGAATTTACAGGCATTCAAAAATTCCCTACTGCATGAAAGTGTGATTTCCCCGTCTTTCAACAGCTTCTCGATAACGGCACTCATGTTGAAGAAGTAGATCATGTGTTGAGGGACCTTATCCCAGAAAAAGTAACTGATCTCATTTTCTTTTGTCCTAAGCTCAGCCAATTGCTGGGCTTTTATTTGACGAAATTCTTGGGCTTTACCCATCTAATGTGCACCTCCAAGTTTCTGAACGAATATTAGCATTTTCAGTACCGAAGTTCAAGACGTAGACTCTGACTATACAGAGATTTTGATACTGCCGACAATAATTACTAGGGCGGTAAGTATGTTCACGATTGTCCAAACCAGAAGTTCGATTGATTTCGTTTTTTGAGCCGGCTCGTCTTCGATAATTGCTTTCATTTTTCTATTAACAAAAACAAATCCGACTATAACATCTGCTACTAGTAGGATCACTTTTACCCAGAACGAAATTGTCGAGGCAAGATTCTGTGGCCGTTGGGTAAAGAGCACTGCGCCAGTGACAATCTCGAAAATAATCGCTACCGCCCCCGTATTTATTATCAGTCGGAGGTTGTCAATTCTTTCCTTCGAGTAGGGCCGGCGGAGTAGCGAGATAGCCCCAAAAACTAAATCCGCCAGTAAAAACCCCGCTGCTAAAATATGGACATTCAATATTATCGGATCCATTATTCTATTTTAGTCCTTTTCACCAGAAACACCCGTTTTTACGGGCATTTCTGGTAGAAGCATGTCTCTAAACCTAACTTGGCATATTGCCCGAGCCACCACCACTCTTCATAAACATCGATACCAGGCTCCACAGAGCCGCCAAGCCGATCACCACGTAAACAATCTCACCGAAAGTGGTAAGGTTGCCAGTGTAAGTGACGCTGCCGCTGGTGATGGAGTTGACGAGGTCAAACTTAAACAACCCGACTAGCCCCCAGTTCAAAGCTCCGACGAAAATCAGCACCCAGACTATCCAGTCCATAACACTCATTTTCATTCGTCTCACCCCCTTCCCCTCATGTGATTTTAGTATACATGAAAGTAAATTTTCAGTTAACAATTTTCAATTTTCAACGCTTCAATTTTGACCCTGAAACCATTACAATACAGCTATGGCGCGAAGAAACTTTGACCACCAAAAAAACGAAGAAAGAATCAATAAATTCTGGGGGAGCCAAAAACTTTCGGAGATTGATATCGCCTCCGCCAAAAATAAATACTACTGCCTCGATATGTTCCCCTACCCGTCCGGCAGCGGCCTGCACGTTGGTCACTGGCGGGGCTATATCTTGAGCGATTTCTACACCCGCTACCAAATGTTACAGGGCAAAACTGTTTTGCACCCGATGGGTTTTGATTCGTTTGGCCTGCCAGCCGAAAACGCCGCCATCAAGAATAAATCACACCCTAAAAAGTTCACCGACCAAGCCATTAAGACTTTCTCGGCTCAACTCAAGCAAATCGGCGCCGCCTACGATTGGACAAAAGTTGTTACTACCAGCGACCCGAACTATTATCGCTGGACCCAATGGCTGTTTTTACAGTTTTACAAGCACGGTTACGCCGAAAAACGCCAGTCTCTAGTTAACTGGTGTCCAAAGGATCAAACGGTTTTGGCCAACGAGCAGGTAGTTAACGGCAAATGCGAGCGTTGCGGCACAGTTGTGACCAAAAAGGAGCTCGCCCAGTGGTATCTGACAATTACCAAAATAGCCGAGGAACTGTTGACAGGGCTCGACGAGCTGGATTGGCCGGAACATGTTAAAACCTTGCAGCGCAACTGGATCGGCAAATCCACTGGCACTTCGGTAGTCTTCAAGGGCAAGGAGAACCTGCCTGACATCGAAGTTTTCACTACTCGCGTTGATACCCTGATGGGCGTTTCGGCGGTGGTTCTGGCACCAGAAAATCCACTGACATCAATATATATAATTAATGACATAAAGCCGGCGTTCGAGAAGTATCTTCGGGAAGTGACGGCCAAGACCAATATTGACCGAGCCCAGACCAAAGAATCTTCTAAGACGGCGATCTTTACCGGCAGTTACGTAATTCACCCAGTAACGGGCGAGGAAATTCCCGTCTGGGTAGCCGACTACGTTTTAAGCGATTACGGTAGCGGTGCGGTTATGTCGGTGCCGGCTCACGACGAGAGAGACTATCTTTTTGCCAAGGCTCACAACCTGGAGATAATCGAGGTTATCCGCGGCGCTAATGATTCGAAATTGCCCTTCCTTGACGAAGGAAAGCTGGTCAACTCCAGTCAATATGACAGCCTAACATCCGCTCAAGCCATTGAACAAATGACGGCTGATTTGGCAAAGGCTCATCTCGGCCAGGCCAAAACCACCTACCGATTGCGCGACTGGCTGGTGAGTCGTCAACGCTACTGGGGGGCGCCGGTGCCGGTTGTTTACGATCCGGATGGTCGAGCGCACGCCATCGAGGACAAACATCTACCGGTACTACTGCCGACTGACGTCGATTTTCTGCCGGGTGGCGAGAGCCCAATCACTCGTTCGAGAGAATTTGTTGAGCGGGCGGAAAAGCTCTACGGCAAAGGCTGGCGATTTGACACCGACACCCTAGACACTTTCGTCGACTCGTCGTGGTACTATCTGCGCTATCTGACGCCCAACGATGCCCAGCAGGCATTTGACCCGAAGTTGGTAGAGAAATGGCTACCGGTCGATTTTTACATCGGCGGCATCGAGCATGCGATTTTGCATTTGCTGTACGCCCGTTTTGTCTACCGATTTTTGGTTAATCACAAATATATTACTAACGGCAACAAAGAACCGTTCCAGAAGCTTTTCAACATCGGCATGGTCACCTTGAACGGCGCCAAAATGAGCAAAAGCAAGGGTAATGTCGTCTCACCAGACCCATTAATTGAGCATTATGGCACCGATGCCCTGCGTGGCTACGAGCTGTTCATCGGGCCGCTCGAAGCCGAAGCCGAATGGAATCCGCGTGGCATCAGCGGAGTTTATCGTTTTCTAATTAAGGCCAACGAACTACTGAATAAGATAAAACCGGCCTCCAGTGCCAAGGCCAAACAAGCCTTCAACGACTACTTAACTCATGTCAACGAAATGATTGCCGATTTACGAATTAACACAGTAATTTCCGAGGCGATGAAATTCGTCAACGTACTCGAGGTGAACGATTTCGACACCGAAGTGCTGGAACGATTTTTAATAACCCTCTCCCCTGCCTGCCCGTATATCTGCGAGACTCTCTGGCAAGAGCTGGGTCATAAGGAGTCGATTTTTACAGCCAGCTGGCCGGAATCTCTCGAGACGACCAAAGAGACCAAAATTAGTCTGTCTATTAGAGTTAACCATCGCCACGTGCAAGAATTGGTTTGCGACCCGGCAGCTAATGCCGATGAGCTGCTTAAACAAGCTAAAAATGAACCGAAGATCCAAGAAAAGCTCCGAGGTAAAAAAATCGTTCAGGTTATTAATAAACCCGAACTGTGTTTTATCGATATTGTCACCGACTAGCCAAAAATCGTAATTTCCACTAAAATGTATTTAAATGGCTGAACCAAAGAAGAAATTGTCCAAAACCCGTACTAATCGCCGCCGTGCCCAATACAAGGTCGAGGTGGTTGATGTTGCCCTCTGCAAGAATTGCGGCAAGCCGGCTCGCCCGCACTACGTCTGCCCGCACTGCGGTTTTTACAAAGGTGAGTCCGTCAAAAAACACACCCCAACCAAGCGAATTGTCTTAGACGAGAAGAGTTAAATGTCGGTTAATCGACACCTATCACGGACGGTTGCCATGCAATCGCTTTACGAATGGGATTTTCACCGCGAAAAGGAAGCCGATATTGTCAAAATCGCCCATCGCGTTGCCGAACCCGTTAAGAAAGACGTTGATATGGAATACGTCGAACGAGTTGTTAAGGGTACTGTTCAGTATGCTGATGAAATCGACAAGCTGGTGGAAAAAGCCGCCCCAGAGTGGCCAATTGATCAGATTTCCGTTATCGACAAAAGTATTCTACGCCTGTCGGCTTATGAGTTACTACACGACCAAGACATTCCGCCGAAAGTCGCCATAAACGAGGCCGTGGAAATCGCCAAGACTTTTGGCGGCCTGAACTCTTCTAGGTTTATTAACGGCGTTTTGGGGACAATCTATCGAGCCAGTGACCGCTTTGTCCAGGAAAGCGTCGGGACAAAGGAAGAAAAAAATGACCAACAGTGACTTGCTGGATTTTCAAAAGAAAATTGACGTTGCCTTTAGCGACGAATACTTACTGAAACAGGTTTTTATTCATCGCTCATATATTAACGAGACTAACGATTCGGCTCTGGCGCACAACGAGCGGCTGGAATTTCTGGGTGATGCGGTGTTGGAGCTGGTCGTGACTGACCACTTATACAAAACCTTTCCGGATCCCGAAGGTGTTCTGACCAACTGGCGTAGCGCCATTGTTCGCGGTGAGGTGCTGGCTAGGGTTGCCGGCGAGCTCCCCC
>DATKGP010000030.1:0-5720 GCA_035510775.1 Saccharimonadales bacterium (SeqCode) | reverse complement strand
TCAGTTTTCTGTCGTCTGACAGAGACCGGTCGCTTGGGAAATTGTTTTCGAAGCTCTGGGGGTCGGATTCGAACCGACGACCAAGCGCTTAACAGGCGCCCGCTCTGCCGCTGAGCTACCCCAGAGCGTCACAAACAATTTTTAATGCGGCCACTCTTCCGGGGCTCGTCTGTTGTAAGTGTGCAACAGAGCCTCGCCCGTCACAACGATTCGAAGCAAAGCAGTTTGCTTCTCATTGGCGTTGCGACCCATTGGTTACCCCAAATTGTTCCACTAAGGTACAAATCAATTTTATCTCAAACCTGTAAGCTCATCAAGGTAGAAACTTTACGGCGAGGGCAATAACAGATAAATTGATTGGAGTAGGAGAGGATGACAGACCATACAATAAAAATCGGGATTTCTGGCTCGGCGGTCTTTAACGGCGACAAGTTCGTCCTTGAAAGTGCCCGCGAAGTCGGGCGACTGCTGGCCAAAAAAGGTATCGTCGTAGTGACCGGCGACACCACCGGTATTCCGCTGGAGGCGGCGCGCGGAGCCAAGCAAGCCGGCGGCTTTACGGTTGGCATTTCGCCGGCCATTAGCTACATCGAACACGTCCGTAAGTATAAACTCCCCCACCAGTTCACCGACTTCGTGCTCTACACCGGCTTTGGCTACTCTGGCCGAAATCTTTTGTTCATCCGCTCAACCGACGCGGTAATTTTTATCGCCGGCCGAGTCGGCACCTTGAACGAGTTCACCATCGCTTTTGAAGATAAAAAACCGATTGGCATTCTGACCGGCACCGAAGGCGTAGTCGATGAGCTCGACCACCTGCTGACCATTGCCAAACGCGGCCGTGCCAAGATAGTTTTCGACAGCGACCCGAAAGCTCTAGTGGACAAGGTTATCGCCATGGCCAAGGCCGATATTCGAGGCGATTTGTAATTATGTCTAAAGTAACCTTTTATGGCGCCGCGGGAGAGGTCACGGGCAGCAACTTCTTGGTGGAAACCGCCGACAAAAAATATCTCGTCGACTGCGGTTTGTTTCAAGGTTTGGATTCCGCTCAAGAAAATGAACAATCGTTCGGTTTTGAGCCGTCCCAAGTTGACGCGCTTATCGTTACCCACGCCCACCTCGACCACGTCGGCCGGGTACCGAAATTGGTCAAAGAAGGTTTCCACGGCTCGATTTACACCACCGCCGCTACGCTAGAACTGGCGCAATTGGTTCTTAAAGACGCCTTCGGCGTGATGGAGGGCCGAGCTCGCGAGAATAATCAGCCGAATATGTACGAAGAGACCGATTTGAACCGAGCCTTGGCCTTGTTCAAGGCCGTGCCGTATCACCAGCCGACCACCCTTTTTGGTGCTGACAAGTTTACTTTTTACGACGCCGGCCATATTTTGGGCTCGGCCAGCGTCGCGCTCGAGGTTGAAGGCAAAAAAATTATCTTCTCTGGCGATTTGGGTCACGGGTCGAATGTTTTGCTGCCAGACACCCAAGTGCCACGCGAGGCCGACGTGGTGGTAATGGAAGCCACCTACGGCGGCCAGGAGCACGCCGAAACCAGTCAGGTAGCCGAGGATCGCCTTACGATAATGAAGCGAGCGATGGAATGGGTCGTCCAAAACCGAGGCGTCCTACTGATCCCGGCTTTTTCTATTGAGCGAACCGAAGAGGTGCTCTATTTAATGCACCACCTCTTTACAACCAAGCAATTACCGAAAATTCCGATTTTTCTTGATAGCCCTTTGGCCATCGAAACTCTAGAAGTTTTTGAGCGTCATCATGAGCTCTACCGCTCGGAGATTAAGAGTGAGGCCGAGCGTACCGACATCTTCTCTTTTCGTGGCCTGGCACTAACTCCGACGGTGCCGGAATCAAAAGACATCAACGACACCCCGCCGCCCAAAGTGATTATCGCCGGCAGCGGCATGATGGAAGGCGGCCGAATCACCCATCATCTGCAGCGATATCTGCCGATGCGTAACACTCTATTGCTAGTGATCGGTTTCCAGGCCGTGGGGACGCTGGGCTCGAGGATTGTTGGTGGCGAGCACGAAGTTAGCATTTATGGCCACCGAGTGCCGGTCGAGGCCAAAATTATGAAGGCCGAGGTCTTTTCCGGCCACGCCGACAACACCGACTTGGTTGACTGGATAAAGTCGATTAAGTTTTTGAATGGTGAGCGCGGCCGAATTATGATTGTCCACGCCGAAAAAGATCGAGCGGAAAAGTTCCAGCAGGAGCTGGGCCAGCTCCTGCCCCAAATTGATACCGAAATCGCCAAGCACGGCGAAACTGTCGAGATATAAATCCTAAATACTAAGCACTAAATCCTACTCCAAAGGAGTGAGCCGACTCTGTCGGTGATAAAAAGCTCAAAATCCAAAGCAAAAAATTCGAAACAGGCCGGGTTTTGTATTTTTTAGAATTTAGTATTTAGTGCTTGGAATTTCTGGTATCTGTAATGATACCAGTGGGGGGTATACAGTGGATTGCGGTGGGTATATGTTGGGGACAAATGCCAGGGGAAGACACGCGGAAACTAAAAGGTAGGCTAAACCGGCTCAAGGGTCAGGTTGAAGGTTTGACGAAACTACTGGAAAACGACGACCCGGTTATGGTTATTATTCAAATGAAAGCAGTTATCGCCGCCGCCAAAGGCTGTCTTAATAGTTATGCCGAGATGGTGGTGGATGAAGCAAGCGAAACTGATCGGCACAAAATCATCCGGCAGATTATTACTTCCTAGCTACTTGGCTTGGATGACGACCGGCGTACCGATTGGCGCCCAGTCGTAGATAAAGGCCACGCCGGAATCATCAACCCGAATGCAGCCGTTGGAAACCGGTGTGCCAATATGGCCGACGCCCTCGCGCGAGGTGCAGCTCTTGTTGAAGCAAGGCAAGCCATGAATACCGACGCCGTTGTAATCATCACCGCCGGGAGTGGCGACCAGACCGTTCCAGTTGGGCATCCAAAGGTGGAACGGACGAGAGTAGGCCAGCGGAACTTTGTTGCCGATGTAGAAAACCCCGACCGGCGTTGGCGAGCTCCATTTGCCGGTGGAGACCCCATATTGAGCGACGACGTTGTTGCCTTCAATCAAATAGATTTGCTGCTGGGCGAGGTTAACATTTATATAGCGGCCGGGATAAAGCCCGGCTTGAAAACCGGGATAGACAGTTTTGGTGGTGAAGGCGATGGCATTGACGGGGATAGTAATCGGCGTGGTTGGGGTGGTGTACCCTCGGGCGGTGGTTGATTGAATAATCGTTGCCGCCAAAGTCGCGACATCGACGGTCTGGCCGTCTTTGCCTTCCTGGGTGACCTCGCCGGTGGTGGAAAGAACGGTTTTCTGAACCATAGCGACGTTGAGCTTTTGGGAAATTTTGCTCTTAAGGTAGTTTTGCAGCAGTGTCGGATCGAGCCTCCAGGTCAGCTGACTGTTTTGTTTGGTGTAGCCGATTACTTTCGTCAAATCGGCGACGGGGATGGTAAAGTTTTGGTCTTGGTAGGCAAGATAAACCGGCTGCAGGGTGGTGGAGATGTCGGTCTTAACCTGGTTGGCGACGTCGGTGCTGACGCTCGGTGGTGTCTCGGTGTAGTGAAGGCTAATGGCCGTGGCTTGGGTGGTATTAATGTAGGTGCTCAAATTTTGTTTGAGAGAATCGAGGTCGACAGTAATTCCGTCTTGGGCGACGACGGTCTGCAATGTGCCGTTGTTGACAACCAGGCCGGCATCAACTGGGTCTTTGGAGACAGGAAAATTTTTATCCAGGGCCGCCGAAAGTTTGGTTTCGTCAATGGTATAAACGAGCGGTTGGTTTTTGCTTTTGAAAAAATTCGTCCAGTAGCTCGGCTTGACCCAGCCCCAAATGGTCGTGGGCGGCGTTAATTGAGACAGGGTTTTGCCTTCATCGATAATTACCCCGAGGTCAGTAGCGCTGGCGGTGGCCGTGGTGTCGCCGAGTGCTAGGGTCAGCGGTTGGGTAGTGACGGCGATGGCTTGCTGGTTAATGAGCGAAGTTGCCTCACCGAGGGTTTTTCCCGACAGAGTAATACCGGCGACGACGGTGTTCGGCAAAATCCGGCCCTGATAATATTTGGCGGAGACGGCGGCGGTCGTCGCCAAAATCGAAGCCAAAACGGCCAGAGACGTCGCAACTATCAAAACCACTCGCCAGACCCGTTGGTTCATGCCTTAATCGTATCAAAATCTGTGAAAACAACTAGAACGGTCGGTTTGTGGGTCCGGATGGACTCGAACCATCGATAATCGAGACATAGGTCATTCGTTCAATTTGTGGGGGCGGTAGGATTCGAACCTACAGCCACCAAGGTATAAGCTTGGCGCTCTAACCGTTGAGCTACGCCCCCACAAATTGAACGAACAAGCTCGTCGCTACAAGCCCGATTCATCGGGCTTGCGAGAAGCGTAGCTTCGACCTGCTACGGACCCCGAACCAGTAAATTTTACAGCTTTTTGAGGTTTTTCTCAACGAAAAACAGGGCAAAAACCCTGGACAAATCGAGAGCGATATGGTACAATTCTCCCACAAGTCAAGCGGCCACCGCGCCACTTGACAGCCTTGTTCCTGAATATAGGAGTTTCACTATGTGTCGTGTCCTGGCTCAAAAAGTTGACCGTGACGGAGTTGTTATCGCCCAGCTGGCGATCTCGTACGAAGACCTCAAGAAGGCCGACAAGAAGTCGCCGATGAGTGATTTCTACGGCAGGCTCAAGCTTGCTTCTGCCCCGCAGGAGCATAAGACCGAAGTCGAAGGCCGAGTCAGTAGCGTTCTCACCTTCGGCGCCAACAACATCTACTGTCCGGCGGTTGCCCTGTTGGCCAAGAGCCAACGTGTCAGTACGCTTGAGGAGCTGGCCGGCATCATGGCGCTTCTCAAGGCGCCGGTAGGCTGGTCGATTACCGGTCGAGACGCCCTCGTCATCATGGTGGCGCTGTGGAAGTGTTCTTACGGCGCACAGAATCGCCAAGCCGAGGAACCCGAGCTGACTTCGAGCGAATACCTACCTCGATTGAAGATCGAGATCCGGCCTTCCGAGGAGGTCGTCGGTTTTCGGACCGTCGCGATGACAGCCACTCTGGATGTCGGGAAGCGTTTGCTCGCCAATGCCAGATACCTGAACGAGCGGGTACTGAAGCGCTACAATCTCAACATCTTCGTCGACCGGGGCTTCTTGGACCTAACCGAGCACGACTCTGCTTCTCCGGACAGCGCGGTCGAGATGCCGGTCGAGGAACCCGAACTCGTCGGGGTCTACGGAGTCTGAACCGTCACCCCCCCCACCAAGGGCCGGCGCGAAAATCGCGCCGGCCCTTCCTTTTTACTTCCAAACTAGAACGGACGTGCTAAGCTGTAAGTGCCTTGACCATACCACGAAGGAGCCTTTGCCTATGACGGATTTCGGTAACGGTAATGCTCGGGTCACCTGGCGACACCAGCCAGTGATGGGCAGCTAGTCGGCGACACGTCCGGGGCGTCCCAGTTGGGATTGCCCCGCCTTCTTTTTTAGTACCAGCTGCTGGTGTTGATATCGACAATTTTCTGGGCCGGGGCTCGGCCAGAAGCATCAACCACATAGCGAGCCGATTCGCCAGAAGTAACAACGTCGAACATTATAAAGCTATTATCCAGCGACCAGAGCAGATTACCCGATACCTTATTATTGATGGTTAGCTGGAGCTCGTGGCTGCCTCCCC